>JBDRFU010000083.1:0-7772 GCA_043818435.1 Candidatus Aenigmatarchaeota archaeon | reverse complement strand
TCTCGACAATAGAAATGTTTATATATAACTGCCTAGAAAAAATTCACATCAGCCATTTTTGGACGAATGCCTGGTGAACTTTACAATTCATTTTGGACGATGAATTGTTGTGTTTCGCATTTTGGACGATGCAAAACGATTGGACAAATTTGACTCATTCTAGTTGAAGGTATCAATTGGGAAGTTAATAAAGCTTTCTGATTGCCGAAAATATATATTGCAAAACATATGTTTTGCGAGATCTCGCGGAATTTCGTTCCGCAAGATGTTGCAGACAACATGTTTGTGAGATATTTTCACGTGGCGAACAATTTCGCTATTTTAAAATCGGTTTGTGGGGCGTCATTTCTCTACAGACAGTAATGGAGGTAATTCAAATGGCAGATGTATTGACGACTTTAGCAGGAAGCGGTAGTAGCGCACCTCGTGTGCCTATTGCAGGTACTGGAGTAGGATCCAGTTTTGACAACGTACAAGATTTTGAGTCACATAAGGCCAGGATCGTGGTCTTGGGTGCAGGCGGTGGTGGATGTAACACCATAAGTAGGCTAACGGAGATTGGTATAAAAGGTGCCAATACCATTGCGATGAATACGGATGCACGGCATCTGAACATCACAAAGGCCACAAAGCGTATTCTCATTGGGAAGCAGCTAACAAAAGGAATGGGTGCAGGAGGGTATCCTGAAGTTGGAAAGAATGCTGCGCTTGAAAATAAGAATGAGATAAAATCTGCGCTTACGGATACAGATTTAGTTTTTCTAACATGCGGACTTGGAGGAGGTACTGGAACTGGTTCTCTCCCTGTTGCTGCGAAAATTGCGAAAGATTCAGGAGCTATAACAATAGCTGCTGTTACCTTGCCTTTCAAGCTTGAAGGAGCTCGAATTGCAAAGGCTGAGGAAGGACTTATCAGTCTGAGACAATCATGTGACACTGTTATTGTGATTGAGAATCAGAAACTTCTGAAGCTTGCTGGTGACATGCCTTTGAAATCCGCATTTGCAGTTGCAGATGACTTGATTGCAATGATGATCAAGGGAATAACAGAGACCATATCAGAGCCGTCTATCGTTAACCTTGACTATGCTGATGTCAGGGCTGTTATGAGGACTGGTGGCGTTGCCGCGATCGGAGTCGGTACGAGCGAAGCTGATCATGGTGCAAGGGCGGAGGAAGCGATATATAGAGCATTGAATCATCCTTTGCTTGAGGTTGATTATCAAGGTGCAACAGGTGCTTTGATCCAGATCATTGGTGGAAATGATATGTCGTTGGACGAAGTCAGCAAGGTTGGTGAGATTGTTTCATCACAATTGGATCCTGGTGCCCAGATTATCTGGGGAGCAAGGGTTCTTCCTGAGTTCGACGGAAAACTTCAGGTCATAAGCATCATAACTGGTGTAAAATCTCCGTATATATTAGGACCTTCGACAAGGGAGGCTCCTGTTCAGAAAACCAGGGTTTCGAATGATCTTGGAATCGAGGTAATAGCTTAAATTTAGTTTAGATTTGCTGGTCTGCTTTGCAGGCTAGTCGCAGAACCTTTGGGTTCTGCTCGTATTATACTGACCACACCCCACAAAGCGGCAGCCGAGCGTAAGATGAAGAAATTCGTCTTGTGTAAAAACGCATTGCGTTTTGTCTTGGCTGCCTCGTTTTTTTTCTCAACTTCTGACACTTCTGATTATAGTGTCATACGGGATCATCTGAAAATTATAATGTCATCATGTCTCATCTGGAATATAGTCCATTTTCTCAAATATCCAGTTTTTTTGTTTCTACCGTCCAGAGACAATGCTTATAAACTTTTCCGGCGTTGATGTAGGTATGAACATACGTGATTTTTTGATAGGTTTGCTCGCACCGAAATATAGTCATGACTCTCCACTAGGTGATGCTTTGCCAGGTGAAGATTATTATGGTGGAGCTATTGGTTCTCCTACCACTTCTGAGAAGCCTAAAGATAGACTGGAAAAAGAAGTTAAAGAATGGCTTGGTAGATTTCCGGCGTATACTGGTTCTCCTATGAGTAGAGGAAGAGATTTTACTGGTTTGAGTGATAATAACGGATATAGATCGTTTAAACTAAAGTTCGGTTCTTGTTGGGATATAGTGTATGGAGAAGGTGGAATTGATACTGCATATGTTTCAACTTTCTATGGTACTGTTGCAGCTGAACGCGGTGAAAAAGATTACGAAGATGAGATAGGATCAAGTACTGTATTAAGTGGTACGTGGGAAGACAAGGATGCGATGAGATATCATGAGCTTGCAAGACATAAGATTGTTGATGCTCTTGTGAAACCTCCTTCATGGCTCCCTGATAATAATATGGGCGATTTCTTTGACAAGATTCATTCCATACATAGTGACAGATTTACAGGTGACGTTCCTCCTGAGATATACAAGAATGTTCTACGACGTGGTGTGGATAGAGTAGTGGATACCTTTGATGTGAGTAGTATTGGTGATGCGATGATTGAAAGAGTGCCTGATATATATAGACGTTTTTTCATGGCAGCAATTCGTTCTTATGTTGATGGTAATCGTGGTGGAATAGATAGTCATTTGTTTTGTGATTTGATTCATTATCATGTTGCTAAGAAAACCAAGGATTATGTGAAAAGTATTTCTGATAGATCTATCAAAGGTCGACTTAAACATTTATTTGATCTTGATGATGGATTGCCTGATCTGGATTTTTCTGATGGAAATGGTAATGGGCGTAGATATGCTGGTGGAAACGGTGGAAACGGGCATGTTAGAAAAATAGTTGAACAACCTGCTGAAATCCCTGTTGAAAGAGCGACCAAATATACTGGAGACAATGGTGGAAGATCCGTTGTCCTGCCTGTGATTGAACCACGTCGACAAGAAGTTTCGGTGGGCGTGGTTGAGAAAACAGAAGCTGGTTCTGGTGTGTCTAGTATTGTTGATCCGGTTGTGGCATTCAGAGCGACTATGAGGAAAATGCGTGAAGACGAGGGTGTTAAGTGATGGCTGTAGATGCTCTGCTTTTTCCTGGATCGAATAGATTTCTAGATGAAAGAGCACATTATTCTCATCTTGGATCGGGGTATGGTACCCAAGCCATTTCATTGGGGCCAAAGGGTGGTACAGGAAAGTCGCCACTTGCATATGGAGTAGCTACTATTCTTGCTTGCTATACAAAAGCGAAAGTTCTGTTATTCAATATTGATACTGCTAGGAAGAAGTTTGGTCGGGTTGGTTTCACTCCTAAAAGAGGTCTTGCTCAAGCACTTGTTGATGTTAGACGAGATGGTGGAAATCAATTGGATAGAGATGTTTTCAAACGTTGTATTTCGAATGTTGATTTACGTTCGCTAGGATTACCGAGAGGATATAACCCCGCTGGTGAACTTTTTGTGGGTTCGCTCGTGAGCGAGGCTGATAATTTTGATGCTGCGAAATCTGAGTACGCCAGGTACGTTAACACCAGGGACAGTGGTAGGGATTTGTTTTCATATGATTTAGCTAGGATAATTAAAGAGAATTCTCTTGGGTTTGATTATGTTATAATTGATGCTCCTGCAGATGCATCATCACTTGTTACTGAAGTGGCAGGTATTAGTGATATCATGCTAGCATCTGTTGATGTTTCTCTTGATGATTCTGCAGAGTCCTTTGAGAATCTTGTCCGGGATTTTATTTCATATGATGCTAAGTCTGCATTTGATGGTTTGTTGCCACTCAAATATATAGATTATTTATTCAAGATGTATCCTTACATGTTTTCTACACAGTATCAGGATGGTAGTGGATCTCTTGCTGGTTTTAGGGATGTTTTGGCAGCGCGTGCTAAACAGGATAATGAAGCTAGAGCTAGAAAAGGAGAATCTAGAATTGATTATGTTGGTATATTTGACAGAATTCTTTTGGATACGACATATTATGTTCTTGATGTGAGAGGACCGGATAGGAATGAACGGCGTTTGCGTTTGCTTGAAAGAAGAATCGAGGATGCATTCGGTGTTTCTGTTGTTCCTGTTGCTGTTCTACCTTTCAACTCTACAATGAATAATGATTGGAGAGATGGACGTATTAGCGCTGCTACTAGGCCTGATCTTCCTATATCACTTGCTTATGGTGGGATAGCTGAGTTCGTTCAGTCATATGATAGATCTACTAGAACATTGCGAGGGGAATCATCTGATATTGTTGGAACAATGTCATCTTCCGTTAGGTATGGTATTCTAGATGGTGTCAAAAGGAGAATTAGTGGGAAACGACCTGAACATCTGTTTGATATGAGAAGAGAAATGAATGATATTGCGAGATATTCGAGATTTCAACGAGAAAAATCGCTTTAAATATTTTGTCATCTTGAGGTAGTTATTACTAGTATGAGGTTTTGATATGCGCAGACGATCTGAAGAAAGTGTGAAAACTGGAAAAGACGAACGTCCTTCTGTTGGTTGGAGAATATATGAGTTTGTGAAGGATGCAGGTTTATCACTTGGTGTAGCTTATTTAGTACATAAAGGGTTTCATCCTGAAGGAGGTTATGCTGTTCTACCAACTGTAGGTGCTGCTACAGTAATGGGTGTTGACGTTGCTAGACTTTTTGTTTTCAGAGACTCTTTTGATAGAATGATCGAGAGCGTCTCACGTGATAAACAGACTTATGCGGCTAGTTCTGAGGCAGTTAAGGCTGCTATTGATGAGAGAGATAGAGTTTCTGATGTAATATATGATGCATATCGACAGTATACAGGATTTGCTCTTAGACAGGTTTTAGAGAAACCTGATTCGTTGGTCGAATTTGCAGGCGGATCTGTACCGGAAAAAGAACTTAATAAATATATTTCTGACATCCGTTCTATGAAAGGCTTGAGGGAAAGTGGTATGCTTGATGAAAATGCTCTTAGTGCAGGTGGATCTAAGGTTGTTTCTGATGTGATTGCTAGAGATGCTCATCGTAGCTATTCTTTGGCTACTAGACCAGCTACGTTTCTTCCTAGACTTGTTATTGGTATTCTAAACCAAATTCGTACTCCTAAAGCAAGGGAAGATTCTGCAGAAGATCGTGATGATTTTGCAAAGATTGCATATTTTGTAGTTGACAAACAGTTAGTTGGTCTGGGTGCAAAGGATGAGATTGTTGTAAATGAGGATGTCATGTCTAAATATCGTCTTGACACAGTTTCTACTAAGTTATCATAGATATTCTTGATTTTATATGGGATTGATGGGTTTTAATTCTTTTTGCTGTTTATTATCTAGTAGTGATTAAAGTGTCTAAGGTATATACTCTTCGCGATTTCTTTGTTGATATAGGTGAAAGAGGGTTCATACATCAGCTGGATGATATTGATTCGAGGGAGAGACATAGATTACCTCAGCGTATTAGAACGTTATTGACTGCAATGGAATTGAAATATCCATGTTCGACTGATCTTTTGGTTGGTCTTTTTTCTGATCGACCTGCTCTGAGTGTTGTAACTGAGCATATGCCTGAATTTGTTAGGAGATATCTGAGTCAATTCTCTTCTGAGATAACGAATTTTACTAATTTCAACTATGCTGCATGTGACAAGGCTGATAGAAATATCTGGAGAGATAAATTAGGTCAGACTGTGGAGAAATTCATGCGTGCGGTTGACAAATATTCTGGAGAGTTATTTAATGAGGATGTATTTGGTGCGCCTCTTGAACCTAGTTTGTATGCGTATCTATTTGGAGATGGACGGATGCGTGTTAATGTATCTGATGACGCTGATTCTGCATCTGCGCATGTTATTACTGATGTACCTACTCTTAATAGATCAATTCAAAATATTGGATATATTTATGATAGTGACGTTGGTAACGTGGAGAAAAGTTCCAGAGCTGCTGTTGCTCAGGATGTTAGTGTTGAGAATTCTGATTCTGTTGAAAAAGCGCTGGATCAGATTGCCACTAGTACTGGTGTATCTGGTATAGGTTTTCTTCTGAATATTCTCAATGAAACTCCAGAATATGCTGATAAAATAGATATCAAAGAACTTTACCCGAATGGTAGTGCTGAGGCCAAGAGTAATCGAAGGGCTTTGACGGAATTTGGTAAGGAGCTTACTGATTATGTTGGTAGATTTGGAGCAGAGTATATTACTGGTGACAAGAAACCAGTTGTTTCTCAGTTTTACACGAAATTGATAGAGCGTGTTGGTAAACTTGTTGACATTGATCCTTCTGTTCTCATAGCAGCTTATGGAATGCTCCGAGATGGGAGAATTGTCGTTGATGACAATTTTATTACTATCAAAGATCCGGCACAGATGAAGAAGAGTGTTCACGAGGTTCCGGCGGATGTTATACTTGATGAGACAGAAACGCTGGATGGTTTGTATAGTAAATTGGGTGAGGGACTGACTGCAGGACAATTTTCTGATGCTATATCGGGTATTGTTACTTTCGGGGGGAAGGGGGTTGTGATAAAACCCGGAGAACGACAAGTTTTGATAAAAAAAGTGAATGAATATAAGAAAACTGTTGATAAGGTTAATAGCGTATTCGATAATAACAGTCCTTCTATTTCTCGTTCAGATCTTCCTGTTGCTGAGTATCATGATGATATGGATGTACATCCTAGTCAATCTCTTTCTGGTAGAGGACAGAAAATATACAAGAATTTGGTAAATTTGGTTGAGGGTGCTAAATCAGATGCACTTGATCGAATTGAAGCTGATGTGGGTAAAGATGGGTATAGAAAATACGAGAGAATGTTTTTCGAGAAAGTTGATGAGGGAGCTGCGCATGATGAATATAGTACATTTGAGAGAAACGCTAAGATGACATTGAAGCAGAGGATAGGCAGAAAACTTGAGAAAAAGGTTCTAGACGATGTTGCGACAGCTGAAAAATATGTTATGGGGATGATTAAGACTGACAGGGAAAACGCTGCTGAGGCTGCGAAGAAGACAGAACCTGCTGCACCTGAGCCAGTGCCTGCGTCTGTTGGGACTAGTGTAGAGTCTGTGGTATACTCTGCTCAAACACAGAGAATTATAGAGTTGTTTAAAGCTGATGAGATATTTGCTCTAGAAGAGAGATACGGTATTGAGACAGTTAATAAAGATTCATTTTCTGCTTATGTCGAACTTTGTGAAAAGATGGCTGATGACGGTGTACGGGAATATTTCGATTCTCTTGGTCTGGATGATAATCCTGAACATGAAAAGATCGCGGAGATCATAAAGAAGGCATATGAAACTTCTTATGATCCTGAAAAAGTTCCTGCTCCAACATCTGCAGTAGATCCTGCTCCAGTTCCTGCTGAACCTGAGACTGCAACTCCAGTTCCTAAAAGAGGTCGTGGAAGAGCTAGAGGAACTGTAACAACTGAAACAGTTTATGATACTTATTTCAAGAAATGGATGGATGATGCTGCAACAAAATATGAAAGAAGTCCTGATTACATAAATCTAGGTGAACTTGTTCCAATCCAACAGATGGTTTATCGTAGAACTCCTGCTGGCAGAGCTGCTGTACAGAAACAGAAGAAACTCGTGAGATTGGATGAATATAGAAGGCTTCATCAAGAATCTTTTGACGAGGATCTTGCAATGCGTTTCTCAAATGAAGAAAGAACTAATGTGATTGCAGAACGTGAAGCCAAGCGTGCGTATTATGAGGAAAAGGGATATTCTCGTGAGCATGCAGATACTCTTGCGATGAAGACATTGATATGGAGTGATCCAGAGAACTTTAGAGAATATTATGTTCCGCTTGGAAGAAAAGCACTTGATGCTCCTGGTAAGATGGTTAAT
>JBDRFU010000082.1:0-5278 GCA_043818435.1 Candidatus Aenigmatarchaeota archaeon | reverse complement strand
ATGAGAAAAGCATATGAAGATGAAAATTTTGACGTGATTGATTTTAGCCCAGAAAGAGCAGCCGGAGGATTGCTTTATTTTAAGGGGCGGGAAAGAAAACTCGATGTTAGTATGGTGTATGGTTCTGACGCTGGATTTGTTTTCAACGAATTTGGATACCCAGTAATCAGAGAAAGTGTTGAGAATCTTAGACGCAATCTCCCGAGCAATAAAGTAGTTATAGTTACTGGCTTCGAAGGCAAGCTTGTTAGCAATGGTTCGCTGAAAGCCGGCGCTAGAAATATAAATGATGCACTTGTTTCCTTGCTGGTTGCTGCTTTAGGCGGTCGCGGCGCTGGATATGAGATAATGAAAGATGAAGATTATGTATTGAGTATAAATCCAAATCCCTATGGTGTGAGAGGGAAACCTGTCGAAAAGCTAAGTCTCGATGAGGCCGTTGGTCTCACTGGTAGTGGAGCTGAATTTATTCATCAACTCACACTTCCCATCACTGAGATGTTCGGACTTGAGGGTCATATCGGCAAGACCGTTCTCTCGAGAAAAAGCCTAAGCACCAGAAAGAATTATGTCGTTGCAATGCATGTTGAAAGGTATCCTATGGTCTCTGCATTGAGCTATCTCATGGATACACCAGAGTATTCCGGGGTATTTGCCGATACGCTGGGAGTCATTAATAGTCACAACTTTGTTGTGCTTGATTCCTCAACACAATCAAAAGGATTTTCTGTATCATACAGACCAGAAAACAAAAAGGATGTGAATGGGGTAGACATTCGAGTAGCTATTGCATGTCAGCATAGAAAAACAGGACGGTCTCTGAAGATACGTCAGAAACCCGCGTGGGGTATAACGCTCGTGGGCAGGGCTATGAAAAGGAGGCCAAATACCCTAGGAGAGCTTTGTTCATTGGCTGGGCAAAACGGTATAAGTATACGAATGCTTGCACACGCGGATGAGGAATTCTTCTTCCCACAAATAACGCTGTATTTTGATGAGAAATATATGCCAAAGGTCTTAGAATTGTATGCCGATACACTCGGTTTAAGAGTTAATAATATATAATAAAAACCATCGAAACATAGTGATTAACATGAAATTGCTAACAATCCATTCAGATTTCATAGAATTCGAAGCCAAGACAAAAGCCATTCCGCAGGCCGAAGAAACAGACAAAGGGCTCCGAAGATACGAAGAATGCTTGGTTGTTTTTATCGCTGCTGAAAAAGGCGATGAAGCAGATTCTGACAAGGTCTTGGAAGATGCAGCAAAAGGGATCATGAACGTTGGAGAACAACTTGGTGTAAGAGACATTGTACTATATCCATATGTGCACCTTTCCCAAAATCCTGCACCAGCAAGTTTTGCAAAGAGTATGTTAATAAAATTAGAAGAACATTTACAAGGTAAACAATACAACGTTCATCATGCACCATTTGGTTGGTATAAAGCATTCAAAATATCAGCAAAAGGGCACCCACTATCTGAATTGAGTAAACAAATTACTGTCAAGGAAAGCGATGCTCCTGGCAAGAAACCAGAAGAAGTATATAATTATAAAGAACTGCTGAGAAGCATCTCAAAAACTAGACTGGATCTGAGAGAACTCAAACCAAATGATCATAGAATTATTGGACAAAAGCTGGATTTATTCTCTTTTAATGAAACCGCTCCTGGAATGGTTTTCTTTCATCACAATGGACTAATTATATATAACGAGCTCGTTAACTTCTGGCGAGAGGAACATGTAAAAGCTGGATATACTGAGGTATCAACACCACAAATACTTGATAAAAAGCTCTGGCAAATTTCAGGTCACTGGGAAAAATATAAAGAGAACATTTTTCTTACATCGTATGAGAATCGTGAATTTGCAGTGAAACCAATGAATTGCCCAGGTGGACTACTCGTATATAAAATCAGACCAAAAAGTTACAGGGATCTCCCGATGCGCGTTGCAGAACTTGGCATAGTGCATAGGCAAGAACTTTCAGGAGTTTTGGGTGGTTTATTCAGGGTAATCAAATTCACCCAGGATGATGCTCATATATACTGCACCGAAGATCAGATAGAATCCGAGATAGAAAAAATAATCGAACTTATTGATAGATTCTTCAAGAAATTTGGTCTGGAATTCGATCATGTCGAACTTTCAACACGTCCAGAAAAGCGAATGGGTGATGAGAAAATTTGGGATCTAGCAGAAGCTACACTAGAGAAGGTATTGAAGAAACGAAAAATGAGTTATCGCATCAATCCAGGTGATGGTGTGTTCTATGGCCCAAAAATAGATTTTCACGTGAAGGATTCTCTTGGTAGAACATGGCAGTGCTCAACTATTCAGCTCGATTTTCAGATGCCAGAACGATTCGAATTGGAGTATACCGATAATAACGACAAACAGAAACGACCAATAATGATTCACAGAGTTATTTACGGTAGTTTGGAGCGATTCATGGGAGTTCTTCTCGAGCATACCTCAGGAAATCTTCCAGTATGGCTTTCTCCCACACAAGTTAGGGTGATTTCATTCACTGATCGTAACATAGCAGCATCTGAGAAAGTAGTGGAGCAATTTAGAAATATCAATATCAGAGTTGATCAAGATTTTACATCATCAACCGTGAATGACAAGGTGCGCAATGCCGAACTCATGAAAATCCCATATATAATAGTAATTGGCGACAAGGAAGAAGCAAACAATACGGTTGCTGTCAGGCAGCGTGGAAGTAAGCCATCATTCGGAGTCAAACTCGATGATCTCATAAATGAGATATCCGAGAAGATCAAAAAACGTTTATAAATTTTTCTATCAGTGAGTATGCAAGTGATGAGTATGGGTAACGGACAACGACATAGAATGTTAATAGCATCAAGAATCGTGCCTGTTAGGATGGGTATTGCTGAATATTTCAGAGAACTTGGTTATGATGTAGATCATGCATCAGATCGTCGAAATGCTATGTACAGGTTGCCAGGAGAAGGTCAACCAGCAAATGGATATAATATATTTGTGACTGACTGGTTTATCCCAAACAATGTAAATGATAATGAAGATATATCATACGGTAATGGATTCGTTGACACCATAAGCGAGAACGAACCATCTTTAGCTGAATATGCCAAAATAGCGAAAGATATGATAAGATGTTCACCTGACTGGCAGCCACTAGGTGCATTGCTTGTCCCTATGGCAAAAATTTCCAGCACGCCAGTATTTCTAATATCACCAAGTTATTTACCAGACATTCTGAAAGAAGAACTCTCTCGCCGCGGGCACATGGAAACTAATATAGATCAAGTAGTACTTCAGCCAATAGTTGCATACGCATCCAAAATTGATGTACCACATGAAACATATTCAACAGATGGTTTACTAGATTTATCACAAGTAAAAGAATTGGATGTGATAGATATTTGTAATAGAATAGTCAACAGGATACGATCTTAATATTCCAGATTTTTCACCCAGGTAACAAAAAACCAAACAATCCTACCGCACCCATCACAATCGCAAATATTATTGTAGCAGTTATCAATACACCTAACACAACAGCTGCCAGAGTTCGTTTCCAATCCATGCCAATAAGCCATGCTATTATTGTGCCTGAGTAAACGCCTGTGAATGGTAGTGGGACACCAATAAAAACCGCAAGCGCAAGGATTCCTTTTTTTCCAAGAAATTTTTCACTCCGTTTCTGGGCAGAACTCACCACCCGTTTGATTATTCTCCAATTCTGGACATACTTGTAGAGATACTTTAGACCAAAATAAACCGGGAAAAAGATTAGAATATTAAGAACGATTGCCGATGCCAAAACCATCCAAGGGTTCAGACCAAGTGCTACCCCAATCGGTATCGATCCCCTGAGTTCAACCCACGGAATTAGCGTAATTAGCATGGAGAGATATTCTAGCATAGAAAGAAATTGTAAGAAGGGTTTAAGAAGAGTATTTACGCTCCTGATGTAGCAAACCATATGATATTATGTGCAAACTTTGTCCATCTGAACTTTTTTCTATATGTGGCTGGTTGGATATTCTGTATATACTGGGGGTAACAAACCCGCGTTTTCTAGTAACTGGATCAAACCCATGTTCGAATTTTAGCAGAGATCTCATAACAGCACTACTCATACTTATGATGAAAAGAAATAAAAAGATATTTTCACTAAACCTTCCTCCTCATGACAATATGAAGATCCGAGAATCCCCACTTTTTGTAAATGTTATGTGCGTGTTTATTCTTTGGATCTACCACCAACGAAGCATACTTCAGACCTTTTTTTCTGAACCACAGTATAGCAACATCTTTGAGCAGCGAGCTTATGCCCATGCCTCGAAAATGTTTATCTACAAAAGCATCGCTAAAATATCCAATTTTTTCATTTTTGTAAACCGGAGGATCTTTTTTTATCATAAGAACAGAATATCCGACTAATTTTTCATTGATCTCGGCCACATATATTGAAGAATCTTTCCCTCGAATCATCTTCTTAGCATACTTTCTCCACACATCTGCTGCATTCTTTTTCATATCTTTATAGATATTTATTTTTACTGGCAGATTCTTGTGATATTTTATCAGATCTTCCCACATCTCCACGAGTCTGGGCACATCCTTCAATGTAGCCTTCCTAATCAATATTTCAGGTTTCTTTTTCATTTCACATAACCTCAATAATCTTATTCCTGGATTTCAGGCCTTTTATAATGCGAACGGATTTGTAGGATTTTGACAATTCCTTGATTATCTCGCGATTAGCTATATTATTCTTTGGTGTCGATTTAAGAGATATAACCCAATTATCAGAATCAATCTTTTCTACTACAAATCCTTTCTGATTGCATTTGACTCGAATGTTCACTAGCATACCAATATGTTATATAGAAGAAATATTAAGATTTTTCAAGACGTTTTTCTAGTTCTAGATAATCATTGAACAATTTTACATACAATGAAATTGCCCGGTTTTCATCTAGAGATATGTTTTTACAAACACCTGCGTTTACTGACATTTTTTTTAATCTAGTCTCGGATATTATGTCTGAAAATATCGTCGGAAAATTTCCTTTGCTAATACGGTATGGTTTCGCTGTTTTGATAGAAAAGTTTACCTCATAATCAGCACCGATCTTATTTACATTAACAAAAAGATAATCCGATCCATTGGTTGTATTATTCATTAAATTCCCTAAACCGAAAGGACACGAAAAGTATTAAAAGCTTTTTATTGTGTTGTAGGTTCTTTCAACAATTTTGCCAACGAAATCTGGA
>JBDRFU010000081.1:0-2490 GCA_043818435.1 Candidatus Aenigmatarchaeota archaeon | reverse complement strand
CAAATTACTTATTCGTTTGAACTGGTTTTCGCTCTGAAACAATGCTGTTGCCGTATCATTCTTTATGTAAATTATTATAGACTGAACCTGCGATAATGGATACTCATAACCAACAACTGCCTCTGAAAATAATGGTCTCTTTCCACCCAAGTTAAGAAACGCATAATTTATTGGAATTCCTTTACACAATTGTGTACTACAATCCTTTGTAGGATCCCACGTAGCAAAATATGTCCACCATGTAGACTTTCCTATCAGATCAGTAGTCGCTAAGAAATACATTTCATCACACCCCTCAACACGATACTTCTTGAGAAGATCTACAGCAAGAGACTCATTGTCAGTATACATGGATATAGCAACATCCTTCATTCTAGAAGTGGTTATCATGTCATCATTCTTCAGAATCACCTGTATAGAACCCTTGTCGTATGGTATGAGATTTACACCATCGGAGTACTGTTTAATATCAATACCACGTTTCAATGCTTCAGATGAGTTCAACTCAAATATATTATTTTGGCTTGCACCATCGTAAATAACCCGTCTCTCAGATATCCCAGTAATGAAATGACCAGGATCCCAATACGTTGCAATAACAGCACATTCAGCTGTATTATTCTTGATCCAATTCAATGCCTGCCACCAGTTATCATTCAATATAGGTCCAGAAGATATCGACACAGCAAATGACGGGAGAATGAAAAAAGCTATGACTATAAGAAATGTGAAATATGATGCAAGTGACATCAACACTTCCCGTTTTCCTACCTTCTTGGAAATATATAATGCAATAACTGCCACCAACATTACAACCAACGTTATTCCTGTTATGGCACCAAAACTGATACCAGAAGGAAAAGCGTAGACTAGTAAACCTACAAAAGGTAACACACCAAAAATCAAAGCATATAGTATCTTCATATTAATACTAATCACCAATCTCATTATCCTCCGAAGTAGCCAATCTCCAAACCTTCGAAATGGCTATTGCTGACCCGATCGCATAAACCGGGGCAAGGAATATAGTAAATCTGACAGCTATAACAGATGCAAAAACGAAACCAAAAAACCATATACCAAGAAACACCAAAGTATCTAGATGTTTACGCTTCTTGTAGTATGAATATAGGAGATAAAGAATACAAACTACCATAAGCAAGAAAGGCGATATAAAAAATAGTAATGAAACTGGTATTCCTGATACAGACGCAGCAGTATCCAAACCTGATGCACTAACTATGACCTGTCCTGCCTGACCACCTGACATCAGCTCAGCAATCGAAACTGCAACATTTGGAAAATGTCCTGCCTCTGCCTTAAGACCACCACTTGCACCTAGAGAAGTTACTGGTGTTGTTATGAAACTACTGATGAACTCGAGACCAAAAAACGGCACTGTCAATATCCAGAACACAACCAATATGATAATAACATTGACTATAAGAGATCGCGAATCCGACCATGTTTTTCGCAAATTTTTTGTTCTTATCAGATCAAGAATGATCTTTACTATCACGAACCCAAGAATAATGACAAAAACGAAAAAGTAACCGCTCCATGTACAAGCAAAAATCGCCAGAAGCACAGCTGTTATGACTGACCATATGATATTTCTTCTCGCAAAAATCTTTTCGGTATTGAGATATTTATAAAATATCAAGAATGCCGCAATTGATGCCATTGCCACTAGCATTACAATTCCATCACTGTCAGGATCGCCACCAAGCGATCTTGAAATAAATGAAACCGAAAAAACCATGAAGATGGCCGCGAGCACTCCGGCCTTCCGGTCAAACAACGTCTTACCTATGTAATACATGGGTATAACAAGCAATGATGCCAGTAATGCAGGAAACCAGATCAAGAATTGTTCCAATGCTGTTGGATTGAATAAATTATACAGCATGTATGAATATGCCCCAAAATAGAAGTATAGATTAACACCACCAACGGATTGACCAAACGGAGCATTCATTAAATGATCATACCCGGAGTAGTAACCGACTTGTAGAACATCATCAATATGTCGCAAGAAGAAATACGAATCTATGTTTCTCAAATATTCCCATCTAGTACCATCTGGTGTGTAGAATCCCACCAAACGTATCCACATGCTGATGGATATTATTAATAAAATTACTAGAACCGGCCAATATCTCTTCAGGACCACATGCAACTGATTGTACCGAGAAATTGTGATACCAACCAGAATAACAGAAGCTATTATGGCATAAACATTCAACCACAATACCCAATAGAAAAGTATTGATACAATTATGAGTGGTAGAAGCTGCCAATACTCCCTCAGCCATTTCGATAATCTCAGAATTGTTAGATTACTATCTATCATATACAATCAATACCTGTAACACATATTTAACCAAAATCTTTTAGAACCCTATTGACAGCGATTTTCACTGATTCCGTCGATCCTGTCGTAAACTTCCAGCCAATTCTCTTCATTTTATCGTTGGAAAGCATCATTTT
>JBDRFU010000080.1:0-12528 GCA_043818435.1 Candidatus Aenigmatarchaeota archaeon | reverse complement strand
TGTTTAGGTGTGCTAGACCATAGAGTTAGATCAGTGGATGAGACAAAGAAAATCGGCATGGATAATATACAAGCGGTTCTGGAGAAAGGTCTTCAAGTTTTAGATGATCGGAAAAAGGACGTATTCATTGAGATATGTGAGCAATTCAAAATGAAACTTCTTACACTAGAAAACACGTTTTAATTATTTCGTATATAAAAGAATTTCTGATAGATCGTTTATTCTGATAGCTCCTGGAAGATCTTTTAATTTGTCTCCAATTATCAGATATCTACCAGATTCCTTGAACATGCATATATCATTAATCCCATCACCAACGGAAATAACATCCTCTTTTGTGATGTTATATTTATCCATCACCTTCCTCAAAACACTACCCTTACAGATAGATTGATTGCAACAATTCTTATTGGAAATTTTAGAAAACTCCACACGACCACCATATGATCCATTTTTTCGTAGAAGAACAGGTGATACCCACAAATCAAGACCGATCTTTTTCTTGAAATGTTTTGTTATAGGTGAGAACGCAGATGATAATAAAATAGTTTTATATCCCATATCCTTCAATTTCCTAACTGTCCTAGCAGCATTCTTTGCCAACTCAATGTCTTTTATGTATTCAATTATATCATCGTCTGTTTTTCCTTCGAAGAATCTAGCAAGATATCTAGTTATTTCAGATTCATTTATCTTTCCAGCATAGTACTTTTTTCTGATACTCTTCAGTTGTCTTGAAAACTTCATCTTTCTTGCCAAAACCTCTATAGAACTCTGTGTCAGTAAGGTTCTATCCAAATCAAACGCAACAATACCTTTTACTGGTTTAATGATCTTATCAGGATCGAAGAGGATAATTTTACGTACGAATGTTTCTATGACATTTTCTGACATCTCTATTTTCTCTTCATCACTCTTCTTTTCAGATTCGTGCTCCATTTCTCCTATATCCACCTCAACAATTCTCTGATTTGCCCGTATGGCATCCAAAAGCGTACTTATATCGATTCCCCAATTATTCGGTATATCGATACTTTCCATGAATTTCTTTTTCACACAGAATTGCCCACTCAATGGCTGAGAGAAATTATAAGACGGACAAAATATTTTCATCAAAGGTTTTGCAACGAACTCTGTGACCCTACCACTTCTTCTAGAGAATGTGGTCTTTGCGAAATCAGCTTCATCTTTGATTACTGGTGATATAATCTTCTCGATCGTTTCAGTTGTTATATTTCTAATATCTGCATCCAAGAATAGTAAAATCCCACCGTGGCTCTTTTTTATACCAGTTTTCACGGCATAACCCTTTCCTCTATTCTTTTTCAATGAGAATACCCTTGCTCCGGCTAATTTTGCAACATCTGCGGTATCATCAGTAGAACCATCATCTATTACAATTATTTCATATATATCCTTTACTGTCTTAGCTACTTCGATTATCTTGCCTACTGTCTTGGCTTCGTTGTATGCTGGAATTATCAATGATACCCTATTCATAATATATCTCCTCCGCATCTATCTGAGAAAGTAACGATAAAAGACCAAAGATACTATCACAATAACTACGATTACTAGAATAATCATATATGAAAAATCTGTATCATGTTGTGACACGATTTCTTCGACATTTGTTTCTGACTGGTTCTCAGAGATATCTATTGTGACTATTGGTAAACCGGAAGATGTTTGTGTAGAGATGGTTGGTGTTACATCGTCTGTAACATTTGTTTGATTTGTATCATTTACCAATTGTGGTGGGGATCCACCACCACCTCCTCCGCCACCTGGTGGTGATGATGGTGCGGTGTAGCTGAATGTGACACTCGATTGTCCGATGTTACCGGTTGTATCGTTTGCATACACTGTAAGTATGTTCGAACCGCTTGCTGCTGTTATTGTAGTATTTGAACAATTTGTCAATGATGTGTTTGAACCACTGTTCAGCACATACCAACAACTATCCACTACAACGTTATCGGATGATGAATAGCTCAAACTAACATCTGAACTACTATATGTTGTTGCGGTTGGTGATTGTATTGTTACTGTTGGGTTTGTCGTATCATTTCCGACTGCTCCGCCAGAGAATGTGCTCAGATAAAGAATTGTGTTGCTATTTTCTGTACGGAAACACGGTTTATTTGACATATTGTCATAGCACGTTGATTCCACTCTGGTCAAATTAGGTGAATCTTTTGTTCCATTGAGATAGTACACAATTCCGTAGAATCTTGGGAATGCTATACTAGCATTATATCTATCGTATGTGAGAACGTTATTCATATCAATCCATATGTAACTATCAAGAATTCCACCGGATTGATTGACTGCAGATGATATATTAGTTTCATTTACGAGACTGCCTGTCGCGTTGATATAATCGCTTATATTCATATCATTTATTGTGAAGTTTGCAACATATGCTGTTACACTATTTGTAGAGAGACCCAGTGTATATGACATAAAACTTTTAACGGTTTCAAGACTGGATACCTCAATACCCGTGGTGTTTGTTAGAGTATATGTAACATTGCTCACATTAATTGTGGCATTGAGATTGTTGAAGTAGTCTGACATGTTTCTGGTTGTATTTATGTAGACCCATACTGGAGATGATATATTTGTATTGATTGCAAAATCTATTGCAAATATTCTAAATGTATAGTTACCATCGCTCAGATCGGTCTTGTTATAATACCATGTTGTGGGGGAGTTATTTTCCATTGTTGTATTTGTGCCATTGAATTCAATGATTGCTGAGTAAAGAATTTCATTTGATGTTATGTTCACGTACACGGAATCAGAAAGTGTGGTAGTTTCATTTGTGAATTCACTTTGGACTGAGAAAATGGGTGATGTCAGATCCACGTTGAAACGTATGAATGTGTTATTCTGGTTTCCCAGAGAATCGTTAACATAAAGATAAAGTGTATGATTTCCTTCTGTTGTGTTGAATGTTCTGTTCCCTGATAGAACAATAGGGCTTTCGCTATCTATGATGTACCATGTTGTACTCAGATTAAGATTATCTGCAGACGAATAGTTCAGCGGTAGATCAGTGGTATAATTGTAAGAAGCGTTTTGTGGTAATATGATAGAAAGTGTTGGTGAAGTTGAGTCAACATAGAAAAATGATGTGTTCGAACCAACATTACCTGCGGTGTCCGTACAGTAAACTGTTATGTTATTATTACCATCACTTGAATTGAATGTCGTATTGCTTGTGATAGTAACATTGGCACTTGTGTTCAGTTGATAACTGCATGATGATACTGATCCGGTGTCAACGTAGCTATAATTCAATGAATTATTTCGTATTGTCGATGAACTGCCGTTGGAAGGCAATATTAAAAAAACCAAAGGAGATTGTTTATCTATGGTCACTGTATTTGGACTTGTGTTGGATCCGGAATATGTTTCATAGCTCAAATTATCAAAGACTCCGAAATAATACTGGAGTGTGTCTCCGTGAGTGAGGTTTGATAGATTTACTGTTGTTGAGCAGATCACATCTGTGCCAGATGGACATGCGCTAAGGTTTTTGGATGCGTATGTTGACTCGGATGAATTCTTCCACCAAAGTGTTATGTGGTGAACGCTATTCTCGGTGTAGTTTATTGTAAATGTTTCATTTTCATAACCGTAGATAAATGTACCATTTGTTGGTGTTATGTTGTTTATAATAGGTGCGGATGTATCCACTAGAAACAATACTGTACTGTTGTAGATGTATCCATCATATCCAGTAACATAAGCTGTTAGGTTATGTGAGCTGTCGGAGACGGATGACAACGAATAGCTTAGATTACTACAGTCAGAACATGATGCATAATTGGTGCCATCAAGGGAGATGTTAATCTTGCTTGCATTCAGTATGATGGTGATATTGACTGTGATTGAACTTGTGTTATATGTCTGATTATCTGGCGAGCTTATCGTGATGTTTGGTGTTATTCTCAGAGATGATACTGTACTGCTATTTGAGAAATTGAGATCGTAACTGCTCGAGTTGGTATATGATGAAATATTAAACGTGCCTATACGATTAGCAGTGAGATTCCAAGATACTTCTGTACTGGTACCATTTATTATTGTGCCAAGATCACGAGGGTTGGTACCGTTTACTATACTCAGACCAGTTGGTAGACTCAATGTGAGATTTGTATTATGTGATGAGAGATCTCCTACATTACTAACATTGATTGTGATGTTGAATGGTAGACTAATTTCAGATATGTTGGCTGAGATGTTCTGTGATATGTTGAACGATGGTCCGGTTGCTACGGTGGGTGTACTATCTGAAGCGAGTGCAAAGTCTTCTGTGTTTATACCATGAGAAAAATCAGGTGTGAATGCATGAACCTTCAGAACAACTGTGTTGTACGTATTATCGGACTTGACTTGTTCCACATTATCATACTGTGCGGTTGATGAGTTTATCAATGAGCCATTTGATTCATTATAGAGATATAGATCAAGATCGTTGACTGTGTATGCTGTTGAAGGAAAATCACTTCCGTCGTAGACAACGTGTCTATCCCAAACCAATGTTACACGTTCGCCTGAAGAAATATTGGATGTTTTGTATAGAATATAACTATTTTCTGTTACGTTATTGATCAATGTAATTGTTTTGTAAATGAATGCGCGATCAAGATCCATTGATCCCCAACCAAAAAGTGGATCCCAGCCAGTTGTTCCCTTATCCTCGGCTGTGTTTATCAGAAGAGCTTTTACCTCTTTTGGTGTTAGACCATATTCTGTCAAAAGCGCGGCTGCTCCTGCAACATGCGGTGCTGCCATACTTGTTCCGGATTTTTCTACGAAATCAGCACTAGTTTCCCAACTTCGTGATGCTGACATGATGTATAATCCTGGTGCAACGATGTCAGGTTTTTTTCTTCCATCAAGGGTTGGTCCAACACTAGATGCGAACCAGCCGGATTCGTTTAGAAAAGCGTCATCAGCTCTAGTTATGGTATCCTGATTATCTACTGCTCCAACTGTTATCACATTGTAGGCATCTGCTGGATTTGTTATGGTATAAGCACCGTTAAGACCATCGTTTCCAGCTGAGACGACTACGACAACATCATAGTTATCAACAAGTGCATCAATATATTGAGAGATTCCTGACTCACCATCACTACTATCATAACCACCACCCCAGCTATTGCTAAGAACCTCTGCAGGATTAGCAACTGACGCTGTTGCCCAATCTAATGCGACTGCAGCATTTGCAAATGTTCCAGAACCACTCACGTTCATGAACTTTGCGTTTATCATGCTGGTGATTCCTGGAGCAATACCTCTGTATGTATTATTTGAGCTTGCTACAATGCCTGCGCAATGTGTGCCATGGCTATGGAGATCGTCTACATTAGCGTCGTTTGAGAAATCCTGTTCATAAAATGTTCTAGCAGTACTATTATCTGTGACGTTCAGAGCTGGATGATCGTTATCTATACCAGTATCGAGTATAGCAACAGTTACCCAACTGCCATTATAATCAGCATTCCACCATGTAGTTGCATTTACCGCGGGGGTGCTAGTATCCAGTTCAACGTGGAATACTTCATTGTTGTAAATTTTCTGTATACGAGAATCGGATGCGATATCATTCAACATGTTTGCAGGAATTTTAGCAGAGATAACGTTGTGTGTTTTTTGTTTGTTTATCACTTCACCACCGAGACTGTTTATCAACTCAATTATGCCTTGTTGGCTCTGGTCCAATCTCGTAAAAACTTCTGCATTAATTTCATCTATGGCTTTCTTTCGGATCTTTTCGATTGTATGACCTATATCAGTTATTTTAGTTTGATCATCCTGTGTCATTGGTTCCTCGGATACTGAACCTAATTTCTTTTCTTTTTTATCGTATTTCTTAAGCACGTTTCTTATCTCATTCTTTTTTTCTTCCAATTCCTTGGCATACTCTGTTTGTTTCTTTTGTGCGATATCAAACGCTGGCTGATCTTTCAGGAAGATCATAATCTCGATGTAATCACTTGATGACACGATGTCCTGAAGAACGTTATCCAACTTAGAATCAGCTGTCTTCTTCTCGAGAATTTTTACTATTTGATTATCGGATTTGGCCTGGGTAGTTGAAATAGACAATGTGATAACTAGGATCATCAAAACAATGACTACAACCGTCTTCCAATATGTATTCTCAGACATATGATGTCAATAAAATATACTTTGGTGTGGATAAAAGATTTAGAAATTGTTCATATTATAGAGTTGCCTGGCCAGATCTGGTCGCATAACACTATTGATATCCCAGACCTCAACACGGGTAACTTCGGACGTATTAGTATGACCTGTGTACAGGTGATTGTGACATCTAAATTCGGATGTTTTCGTATCACCAAGAAATAAATTTATCTGGTAAATTGCTACTGCTTTACATCCATCAAGACAACAATCCGGCATGCCAATATTGAATCGGTTAACCTTTAAGTATATTCTAACTGTTTCTCTTTCTACTAGCAATGAAATATGGTGATAAAAATCAAATTTTGTAAATGCGGTTCGATTATGGTTGCTGACGGACGATGTCTTGTATGTAGGAAATGTGGAAAATCAATCAAGGGCGATGATGAATTGAAAATGTCTGTCAAGGCTGCTAAGAAAAAAGAAATAGTTATACTCGAGAAAGATGATGTTGCTTTACCTATGACTGACCGCGAGTGTCCGAATTGTGGTCATATGCAAGCATACTACTGGATGATTCAAACCAGAGCTGCAGACGAGCCACCGACACAATTCTTCAGGTGTCTGAAATGTAGACACACCTGGCGAGAATATAAGTGATCTGTGGGCATTTTCAGATGCAATATGTGCAGGCCAACATTCTGATAGTGTATGGAAAAACTTGGGAAAACCTCTGGGAACATATGAAAAATTTGAGGAACGATTTGGTGGATACTTTTTCATGGATCCGGCAGAATATAGAGAACGATATAGTAGATTTCCATTACATGTTCGTCAAGCAGAACACATGCAAAAAATGGCACTCAATAAAAAACTTAAAATAGCTGGGAAAGCACCTGCGTATAAATATATCAGTAAGAGGAAAAAGAGACCGCGTGATAAAGCAGAAACTGTATAATGGATCTGATCTTTTTGGTAGATTATAATGAAAGATGCTATGTTCTATGATAAAACTCTCAATAATACTGTTCAGTGTCAACTCTGCCCAAGAAACTGTATAATTATGGATGGTAAACGCGGGGTATGTGGTGTTCGTGAGAATCAGGGTGGAAAACTGGTATCGCTGGTTTATGGCAAGGCTATCTCTGCTGCAGTAGATCCAATTGAGAAAAAACCTTTCTTTCATTTTGCTCCGGGTTCGAAAACGTTATCAGCTGCAACAGTTGGCTGCAATCTGAAATGTGGTTTCTGTCAGAATTGGGAAATCAGTCAAAAGAAAGACATAGTTGGAGATGATCTATCACCTGAGGATCTCATTGCGATTGTTAAAAAAAATGAGATTAATGGTTTTTCCTGGACGTATACTGAACCCACGATTTTCTTTGAGTACTACCATGATACCGCGCTGTTGGCGAAGAATCGAAAACTGGATCTTTTTCAAACCTGGGTGTCGAATGGATTCACAAACGAGGATGTTGTCAAGCTTGTTGCACAAAACCTGGATGCAATAAACATTGATCTGAAGGGGGATGATGAATTTTATAAGAAGTTATGTGATGGTTGGATTGAGCCAATACATCGTGCTATCAAACTATACCATAAATTAGGGGTATGGATTGAACTCACGAATCTGATAGTACCGAATCAAAATGATAGTGATATGCAGATCAAAGAACTTTGTGAATGGATTATCAATAATGTTGGTCCGGATGTACCAATTCATTTCTCACGATACCGCCCGGATCACAAATTAGATGAACCCACGACTCCTGAGGCAACTCTTGAGCGCGCGTTCCAGATCGCGAAGAAGATCGGTATAAATTATGTCTATGTAGGTAATGTACACAATTCGCATGAGAATACTGTATGTCCGAATTGTGGCAGGATTCTGATTGAACGTCGTGGTTTTTCTATCAGCAAAATTGATCTTGTTGAAAAAAACGAAAAATGGTGCTGCCCTGGGTGTAATCATGACATTCCAGTGACTGGGATGGAGTGGAGTAGATTATGAATGTTTCAAGTCCAATTCTGGTTCCAATATTCTCCTGAATGTTACATTGGCTCTAGACCACTCAGCAAATTCTTCACGCAGCTCTTCTAGGTATGTATTGTTATTCCCAGGACGTTTGTCACCATATTCGAAATTATAAGTTCTCGTCAGGGGATCAAACGACTCAATCTCTGTGTTGTGTATATTAATGCTAAGATAGAGAATACCGACATCAATCATGCTTTTGACAGCTTTTCTTATATCTGATCGGCTTGAGAGCATATCGGTTTTTTCACAGATTGCGTCCAGAAATTGCCGTCTCTTTTTCATGAAACGAACGGTATCCCATGGGTGAAGAAACCGCATAGTACAGATGTTGTCAATGCTATCCAATGTCTTTGCGCCAACTAGATCAGGATATTCGAGCAGACGGTTTATGTATATGGAATAATCTTCATTAGCATCTAGCTTGGATATCTGTATTATTTTATATGTATATTTCCAATCGAATTTCTCGCGCATTTCGTTGGCGGTCTCTGTACAAATACCGATACGTCTTTCCTCATTGATATTACATTCCTCACGCTTCAGTTCCGCTTCATACCATTTGAGCACATATTCAAGAATATCATGACCGAGCGCTACCTCGATTGTACTGCGTGGCATATCAAAGAAATATTTTCCAAGCATGGCGCTGCGAACGGTATGAACTGTGCAGTTCCTGTTACAGTGTCTCCTTATTCCTGTTTGATCCTGTTTATCCTTGATATATGTAAAAAGCTCGAAGAATTCATCATCATCGAAAAGACACTCGGCGACACGTTTCCTCAGAATCTCTTTATATTTTGGGTGTTCCACATATTCTGTACTGCTGACCAACTCTCTCAGCTGTTTATATGGATTCTTGATCTTTAGAACATCTTCGAATGATGATGGAGTGTAGAGATACAAGCTCGCCATGATATACTCAATACCACAAAGCTAATATACTGATTGAGATAAATCCGACCTGGTGATAGAAATGGTAAAGAAGAAAGCTAAGAAAAAGTCTTCGAAGGTTAAGGTTTGCAAAAAGTGCAAGATGTCTTTGAAGAAGTGTGAGTGTTAGGCGGATGATGCTGACTGAAACATTGTTACAGTTAATCTGGCTTGTGTCATTTGACTGAAATTATTTTATTTCTCTTTTTATCTTCTCAATCTAATAATTCTCGAAGATGATAATCATGACGGATGAAAAAAAAGTGAAATTCCAACCAGTTAAGGGTATGCGGGACTTTATGCTGGAAGATGCAGAGAAATTGAATTTTGTTCTTGATACGATACGGAAGGTGTTTGAACAGTATGGATTCAGACCTCTGGAGACACCTGCGCTTGAGAGTTTTGATCTGCTTGCTGCAAAAGGAGGATATGGCGAAGCTGCGAAAAACGAGATATATTATTTTAAGGACAAGTCTGAACGAGAACTGGGACTAAGATTCGATCTCACAATGCCATTAATTCGTGTCTTCATTTCAAGTCCTACTGTTCCAAAACCATTCAAGAGATATGCTATTGGGAAGGTGTGGCGATATGATAACCCACAGGCACAGCGCTATCGAGAGTTTTTCCAGGCTGATATCGATGTTATTGGGTCTTCATCAACATCAGCAGAAGCTGAGTGTGTGTCAGCTGTTATTGATGTTCTGAAAGAACTTGGTATTGAGGAATTCTTTGTTCGCGTTAATAATAGGAAATTGGTTGAGAATGCATTCAAGATAGCTGGAATTACTGATGATAAGATCGCTGATGCATTCCGCATTGTGGATAAGCTTGACAAAATCGGTGAGAAGGGTGTTCGAGAGGAGCTTGAGAAAAAGGATATTGATCCAAAAGAGATTATCAAATTCGTTGCAATGACTGGGAATAATGATGATATGATAAAGGAACTGGGGGGAAGATATCGTGACGGTGTTGATGAGATTAAAGACCTTCTTAGAATTGCACGTGAACAAGGTTTTGATGGCTATCTGAAAATCGATACGTCATTAGTACGGGGATTGGATTATTATACTGGACTTGTGTTTGAGGTAATGATCAGTGATTCTAAAGTGAGCTGTGGTGGTGGAGGACGTTATGATAATATTATAAAAACACTTGGTGGTCCTGATTCGCCTGCTACTGGGATATCGATTGGCGTGGATAGGATTCTTCCTTTTGTTAAGGTGAAAAGACCGCAGAGACGATTTTTCATTGCATCGACGAATGATAAAATGAGGGTTCGCGCAGCTGAGATAGCAAAGTCTCTGCGCGGATTTGGTTTCATCTGTGATATTGATCTCATGGGACGCAAATTCAACAAACAGATTGAATATGCTGATGCCACTGGTGCTGATTTCTTGATTATTGTGGGTGAGAAAGAGATTGCAAAAGGTAATATTAAACTCAAGAACATGAAAACTGGTGAAGAACGGGATATTAGTGTTAATGGATTGGAAGAGTTGAAGAAGTGTTGATATATTAATTAAGACACATATCACGATAATTTGTATGAACCCCTACAATATCAGCTATGGTTCCACGGTATGACGGATCCAGACATCTGGTAATGGCGATCTGACCCAATATTTCTTTTACCACAACTCCTAGACTTCCTACTGGTTCTGTATTACCCAGAAAATATGAAATGTCATTGCTGTTCATCATAGTTATTCATCTCCTGAATATCTTTTAAATTCTCCGGGACCTAGAACAGCTGATGAATTTGTGGATGCACCCGTTTCTATGGGTGAGACGTAAACAAAATTGGTATATAGTTTGGATATTTCTCGACATGCTGTGATCAGTGCAACTAGGACACGGGAGACATAGTTTTTATTATTGATTATCATTTCATCACCAATCATTCAGGTGCTTTTTTGTCATTTGGAAGAATGTGAACAGCTTTTATATTATATTCATGTCCTACAACCAAATCTGAATTCTCTTGGGCTACGTCACCTTGTCCGCCTCTGAATTTGACAGCATCTCCTACTCCTCTACATATAGCATCGCGAGGTGTTATCGGTTCATCGTCAAGAGTGAACCACTTATATGACCAACGGTCACCAGATATACCATTACCATCATCCACATCAAATAAAATAAAAAACCTATCATCTATTATTCTATCAATATATCTCAGTGTCTCAGAACTAGGATCACTCATGATATTGAAAGCACAAAGATCACAATATGTTACAACTCCATTACCTGAACCACGTTCACGCGCAGCTTCAAGAATAGTACGAATGGTCACATCCGGAAATCCTACGCGTGGAGCATAACCTCCGCATCCTGTATCTGTGGAAGAAAAATATGAACATGCACCATGTAAATGATATTGTAAATCTAGTACACTTTCCTTTGTGATCATACCTCAATCCTCCTTGCGTCTGGATTTTCTTCAAGAAATTTATTTGATGATGTGTAGACAGCTGCTAGAACACCACCAATTGTACCCGCTGGTCTGGTTGCTCGCCTGCTATCTATAGCTATAACAATACCACGTTTTCCAGGAAACCTATACGTAACAGATTCCTGTCCAGAACTACGTTCTTGAGCTCTCCTCCTTGCGTTTCTGTATGCTTCTTTTTCGGGCAAATTCTCCATAATCAACACATCACTTATCTGGTCATACGATCAGAATCGTAACTACTCATAAGTGGTCGAAAAGTATTAAAAGTTGCTATTGATGTAGCTTTGCACAAAAACCCCGATCTGCACAAAAACACGTTTGAGGATTGGCGATAGGACATCGATCTGAAGGGGTTTTGATATGGTTGTCAGAAAGTGACCAAAACGTGAATTTTAAAGTTAAATTAGTATAACTATATCAATGACAGTTCTTGAAAACTATTGTATATGGTGTGGAAAAAAGATATCCATCAAGCAAACTAAAGATAGATATAGATTGATCATGACATTTGCGATGGAAGAACACCATAGAAATTTCTGCAATATGGGATGTTATCGTGAATGGTCTAGGTTCATATCCAACTGAACATTGTTTAAGAACAGGTATTTCAGCCTTTTATGGCTTTCTCTATTTTTTGAGCTTTTTTTCGTGCTTCCTTGACTTCATTTCCAAGTACTTTCGTAAGTTCCATATCTTTGGGTATTCTTGGAATGGATTTATTGCCTTTTGGTTTGGATATGTGAAGTATCAGAGTTTCTAACGCTGTTAAATTTCCTGTTCTGAATCTAAAGATACTAAATTTATCCCATTTCCCGACATGTTTACTTCTTTTAAAATGACTCCACAATCTCCAAAACCCGCTAGTTGCCTTACCGATGTAGTAGACTTTGTCATCTTTATACAAAACATATATTCCAGACCATCCTTTCATGATTTCTCG
>JBDRFU010000079.1:0-5377 GCA_043818435.1 Candidatus Aenigmatarchaeota archaeon | reverse complement strand
TCAACACTTGGATCTGCTGAATCCAATCGCACCAAAGTGTATGTTTTATATCCACCTTTTTCACCACTAATTGTTTTCTCCATTCTCTTCTGAAACTGACCACGTCCATTTGGTTTAACAATAATAACCTCATAACCTAATTTCTTTGCCTCATTTCTAGCAGCAACCTCTCCACCATAATATCCCAGATCCATGCTCTTCATCAAAGCATCATCGTCCGAGTAATAAACAAAAACGAATTCATTCCCCTTAACATTAACCAAAAGAGAAGGATGAAGTTCAATACTTTTATTTCCTCTTACAAGTCTAACTGCGGTTGTCTCTCTGTCAAGAACTCCTTTTCTTTCTACTAGATTACAAGCACCAATACATTTTTCAGTTAAGAAATCATTAGCTCCTCTCACATATGATGCAGCTGCTGCTTTTGGAGCAGTTTCATATGATTGAGCATTCGCAGGAGTACTTAGAAAATATGATCCTAAAACTAATCCAGCACCCAACCCAAGAGCAGCAAGCGTATTTCTTTTCATAGATATCATTACTACCTAAAGGTAACGGAAAAGTTTATAAAGCTTACACATAACAAAAAAGAGCATTTTCCGCCAGCGCTTTTTGCTTTACACACGGAAAAGGGCTGAAATGGACCCGCTGTGGATCGAACACAGGACCTCTACGTTTTACCGCAAGCAAAGAATCGCTTGAATCAGCGTAGCGCTCTACCACTGAGCTACGGGTCCACACTGGAAATATATCTATAATAATTCTTAAAAACGAATTAAAAAGGGATGTACCTAAAATGTATCTACAAATTCACCTTCCAATTTCTAGATTCTGACAGATTTCACACGAAAACAACCCTTCCAAGTCTGGAAAGAAAGAAATCACATAATTTATACACATAGGTGTTTTACCACCTATGTACACAATATGAGAATTTTGACATATATCAGCCTTTGGATATACTCCCAATTCTTCAGAAGAAAATTGCGACATTACCATCACTCAGGCATCTCAGAATCAATAAACACCTTTTTGAATTTATCGTAAAATCTATTCTCAAAAAGATGAACAACATTGATCGGTTCGCCCTTTTCTATCGTAAACTCTGAATTCGACTTGAAGTAATCCCCGGAATGACCGTCTATAATAAGAGCACAATCTCCTGCTTTCACAACAACCTGTATCTTCTTGGATGATGGTATGACCAGTGGTTTAACCTTGGAATTAAACGGATACAGCGGAACCATCACCACTGCTTCTAAACTCGGATCAAGTACAGCCCCGCCTGCTGAGGCAGCATATGCAGTTGACCCAGCCGGAGTCGCAAACAACACACCATCACCAGAGAATCTCATCACAGGACCGCCAGATATAGATACCTCGATATCAAGAATCTTGGACGGTCTCTTCCTAGCAAACGCAATCTCATTAATCGATAATGGATAAACACCACGCATTATTCTATCCAATATCCCTTTCCTAGACTTAACACATCGCATCCTCATCTGTGGTATTATATCATATTCCTTCTTCTGTACTTTATCGAGATTCTTTATCAACTCCTTGAAATTCACAGAACATAGAAAACCATAACCTTCCAGTCGTACAGGCAATATAGGGACCTGTGTCTGATATCCTGTCCACAAAAATGTACCATCTCCACCAAGAGAGATGACCAAATCACCATCAAATTTCTTCACTGCAGTTCCTCTAGCCCTAAATTTTTTCAGCTTCTTCGCAGTGGAAGGATCAAACTCAACATCCGAAAACTTGTTAAGCTCTTTCTCAAGCTTCTTGGCTGATCTAAGACCAACTGCATTCTGTTTAGCTGCAATTAAAATTTTCAAAATATCACCTGTATGTTGTTTTGAAAACCTATCCGAATATCTTCATATACGAACTTCGGATCAGGTACGCATAAATACCACTATTATGGAGTCCCTAAAAGATTTTAAGAAGACCGATTACTCTTTTCAAAGACACTAACTGGCCAGAAATTGATAGAACAACATAATCCAACATCGCCAGCCGCCGTCCTGATTATATTCTCATCCTCCTCAGATACTGGTCTATCAACATTTACCAAATATAAATTATTTACAACTCTCTCCCTTCCACCATAATAACCAAAAATAGTAACAACCGTACCGCCTCTATGTCCTTGTTGTTCAATATAAACTATCTGTCTACCATCGATCTCAAGCAGTCCCTGAGTAACATCAAATCGCCTGAATGGCGTATCTCTAGTATCGTATTTCCCAGACCCAACAATAACATCTATCATAGCCAAACTAAGAAATAGAAAGCTATTTAGATCTTTCTATTGAATGTGTTGAGAGGATGTTTATGAAAAAAGAAGCGATCGTACAATTAGCACAGAAATTGGGATATGAAGTCACAGAAACATTGGGTCTTTACAACAAAGGCGTAGAATCAAATTTTGCAGGAAAAATCATACCACTACCAGAAGATCCTACTAACTATTGTATAAAATACAATCCAAATATCGAAACTATGTCAACAATAGAACTGTCACAAGATCTAAAATATCCAGCCAACAGTGGAGTATACGGCGTATTGAGTAACCCAACACATGTCCCAGATTTTGCAGTATTTGACATGATATTCGAAGGTTCCGACGATACTTTCCTTTCTCAAATAGAACGATGGGGAATCAAACTCAATATAACTGATCCAGAAAATCTAGGAAATCTCACTCCTCAACTCAGATACAAAATTCTGAAAAGAATAGATGAAACACAAGTATTCCCTCGTGTCAAAACCGAATGGGATAATTTTGATGCATTCATGAGTTCACACAGACATTAAATCAAAGTTTAATACGCTAAGTTCTCTTTATTGATTATGGGCCGGTAGATCAGCTCGGAAGATCGCTTCCTTGGCAACAGCCCTTTTCTCGCTTCGCTCCAAAAGCGCTGGCGGAAAAGCCGAAATGGAAGAGGCCTCGGGTTCAAATCCCGACCGGTCCATTTGAAAAGATTTGAACCCTTGGGTTCATGCTCAAAGACAACAGGTCTTTGGCATCTCGCGGAACTCCTACGGAGTTTCGCAAGAAATCCCGACCGGTCCATTAAAAATACTCAATTTTCTGGGCTCATAGATCAATTGGAAGATCGCTACCCTCGCACGGTAGAGGTTGTGGGTTCGAGTCCCGCTGAGTCCATCTCGATTAATAAGTTTTCTATCCAAAGTAATTGTTATGAAATCTCTCGATGAAATATATGATTGGGGTGAAAAATTCCTCGAAGAAAAACTAGATTGGGCAGAATTAGCCACCTTCACACCAAACAAAAACGATCCAGTATATAATTGGTTTTACTACAAAGAAGGTTTTGCAAAAGAACTGGTTCTAAAAATGATAGAAATGTTCGGTATCAAAAACGATAATAAAATTCTCGACCCCTTTTGCGGATCAGGAACAACACTTTTAGCCTGCAAGCAACTCGGAATAAATTCAATCGGACTAGATGTCTTACCAATATCTGTATTCGCATCAGAAGTAAAAACCCGGAATTATAATTCAGAAATCCTACATGAAAATGCCAGGAACATACTCAGTCAGAGATTCGTGAGAAAAATCGTTATAATAAATCCTTTCATGAAAAGAATGTTCTCACCATATGCCAGAGAGGATATCATTTTCTTCAAGGAAAAACTACATGAAGTAAGAGACCTACCTACTAAAAATTTTCTTCTTCTCGGTCTAATAAAAGCCGCCATGCGTGTTAGCTGGGTATGGAAAGATGGTGGTGTTCTCAAAATAAAAAAACAGAACTCATCCAGAGTTCCCCTCAGAAAAATGTACAAAAATGTTTTGAAAAGTATGATAAGAGGAACTGAAGAATTTCAAAGTAAACCATGCAACACCGAGGTCGCACAAGGAGATGCAAGAAATCTCAGACAATTCGAAGATTCCACTTTCGATGCAGTCATCACATCACCGCCATATCTAAATAATATCGACTATACGAAAGTTTACACGATTGAGAATTGGTTTATTAATGATATCATCAAGCAAGAACCACCACTCAGATCACATATAGGTCTCGATAAAGATACCATAGAATTCATGGAAGATTTCGAAATACCAGCATCTGCACGAGCTTACTTCTGCGATATGAACCAATCTCTCCAAGAAATATATAGAGTATGCAAAGACAACGCAAACATCGGTCTTGTTGTAGGAAACGCATATCTAGACAACGAAGTCATTGAAAGCGACATAATTCTAGCATATCTCGCAGAAAAAATAGGATTCAAAATAGAAAAAATCCTAGTTCTCAACAAACGCGCAGCACTTGTGAATCGCACAGAAAAAGTAGGCACTTTAAGAGAAAGCCTCGTGTGGATAAAGAAATAGAAAATCTCGACAACTTCTTCCTAGATGATCCAGAATGACATTATAAGCAGTACATACCCATACCCCTAGAATGTGCATATTTTGTGCATAAAATGTGCGTATAATGTGCATAAATTGTGCATATCCCTTAGGGAGAAAAAATATATACACAATGGTATTGTGCATAAATTGTGCAAATATTATGCATATCTGTGCATAAAATCGGTTACTGTATCTCATGAAGCTCTTTGATTATCTTGTCTTCTTCCATACGATCTTTCAACCGCTTGTACACGAATACTCCCGCCACTACAAGCGCTCCTCCTATACCCACTAGAATAATTACATCTGTAGGGATCGGCATTGGTGACTCGCATGTTGTCTTCTCAGTGTTCGATATACATGCATAATCATCACAACCATAAGTTGCCCGCGACTTCATACCATCAATACATTCGCCCCATGACTGACTACTAGGGCATTCAGGACAACAATATACATCCTCGTCTCCCTCTACCCATTCTGCATCAACACATGTGTATGCTGTCCTTGACCTGTGTCCCTTACCATCACTACTAACCGCACAAGATGACCACTCATCATCAGATGGCTTATCATCAAGATCGCATATTAATTTATCACCAGCAATAGCCAAGGTAGTAAATTCTGACAACGGTGCTTTGAAGTAGATATAATTATCATCCACAGACAACTTCGTAGTTGTAATCTCTGTCCAACCAGATTTGTATAATGATAGTGTATCTGGATTTATCTTGTTACCATTTATCCAGGATATTGGCACCTTGAAATATACGTCAACAACCAGATCCTTTATCGCTGTATTTGATATCACATCAAGATATTGGTAAGTATTTGCCAAAGGCGTTGAAACTGAACTGATCTTTTTAATAACCACATTGATTCCAGCCTTTGGTGTATTTGTTTTCATAGTAAGTTTATGCAAAGCAATTGTTGATTGTGTACAATCCCATCTGATGTTTGATCCGATATAAGCAT
>JBDRFU010000078.1:0-2154 GCA_043818435.1 Candidatus Aenigmatarchaeota archaeon | reverse complement strand
TCGAGTTCTGGTGGTAGTACTTGTATATGGTCTTGTGAAGATTGGGGAGAATGTCAATCAAATAGTTTACAATATAGATATTGTGTCAAGGATGGTGATTGTTCAACACCTAATATGACGCAGTCCCAGGCATGTACATATATTGCTCCTAAACCACCAGCTCCTATAGAGACTCCATCATGTCCTGAGTGTCTTTCTCCTTCAGATTGGTCAAATTGTATTAGCGGTAAACAAAGCAGAATGAATTATGTTTGTAGCTATGCCACTGATTATGTTTGCGATCCGTATACAGAAATTATTGATTGTGATATGCCTGTTGCTCCTCAGGAATTCCCATGGTGGATTGCAGCTGTTTCCGGAAGTCTCGCGTTCCTGATACCATTAATTTTGTTCTTCCTCAAGAGAAGAAAGAAAAAACAGTATCTAGAGGAACTTTATCGACCAATTAGTAAGGATTTGCCATCGTTAAGTTGATTTAGAATTTTTAGTTCATTTTTGGTAGATATAACACGTTTTGGGTCCCATCGGAGTATCTAACTAGGAATCCACCATTTTCCTTTTCATATATCCTTATTACAGGATATTCTGATAGATTGCCTGCCAAATGACGCATGCGTTCAATTCTGTTTCCTAAGTTTTCTGACATATTAACACTATTAATAAATTATTCCTACAACCAATCTTTTTATCTGTGAAAATCGGATTCTGCCTGGATCCTGTACAGGGTTGTTGTCGCCTTTGAATCTTGCGTACCATCCGTTTTCATCGTTGCCTATTTCTATAATGCGATGGACTATGACATCATCACCGTATTGATATGATACAATATCTCCGACATTGAGTTCATCTGGGGATTTTGGCACGATTTCTATTAGATTAGAATCTTCATTGAATGTTGGGATCATTGATCCAGTGTTTTCTATTGCCACTATGATTGGGTCTTGCACGCGAACTGTTACGTTGTTTTTTGTTGTGCTTATGTTATCGTATGATATTCTGTCTGCTGGTGATGGTTTGATTTTTGTAGCCTGATCCATTATGGAGACTGAACCCACGACCAGCACTATGAATACAATAAGAATTAGCGCAAGACCTGCTATCTTTTTGTCGATATTCATCTAGGATCACTCTAAAGTGGCTAATTCAGAAAAGTCTTTAAAGGGGTTTTTTGCGGTATCGTTGACAATTTCTGCGGTTTATTTAAGAAGGTTTCGATGACTAGGTGATATATGATTTACAAACCAAGAAAAGCTGATATCATTTCCGTTGAAAAAGTTGAGCCATTTCCAAAGAGAGTTAAAGGATTGTTATATACCTTCTGGGATGCATATCTTGACAGTATTTTGAGTCCGTATGATAAGCAGGTCATTGTTAGTCATGACCTTCGTGGAAATTGTGGAATTGTAAGACAGGTCGATGGTGGGGTTGAGATGACTTTTACAACAAAACCTTCTGACAAATACTGGAACCGTGACTTCAGTGGGCTTTGTACAATCCAGAATCCGGATGTTGAAGAATTGCTTGGTGGTGGGTTGATACGTGGCACTGAACAACGCTTTGGAGGATTTGAGAATATAGCTGATCATTATTATCTGTCTGGATTCATTTTCATAACTGAAAGACCACTCATACCCGATACTGCAGGTATTCTCAAAAGACTTGGGTATGACTTACATTTCTTTAATGGACAAGTAGCAGTGGCAAGAACCATGCTGGGGCGGGATACTGAAGAAGTTGCATGCTGAGTATATTATAATGGAAAACGTCTTTCTTCTAATCTCACCTGGGTTGTCTGGAAAGAAGTTGATGGATGTTTTTCTACAAAATTGACAGTATAACTGGTATCAGAAGAAGAATTACAATTAGAAGTATCATCAGGATTGTGAAGCGTTTCCATCCGCGGTATTTGATGCCGAAAAGAAGGCCAATGATCAGGCCACCGAAGTGTGCGATGTAGGATATGTTTGAATCAGTTCCTGTTAGGAATCCTAGGATGTTGTATGCTGTATACAGGAGGCCCAGTAGGAAGAGTGGTAGTGGCATTAGTGTTGTTGAAACCGAGATATCCAGTGGTCGGACTATCATACCAACTCCGAGAACTGCGAAAATTCCTGCAGATGCCCCGATTGATATTACATCTGGTGCGTAGAAGAT
>JBDRFU010000077.1:0-15023 GCA_043818435.1 Candidatus Aenigmatarchaeota archaeon | reverse complement strand
CTGATCAGTTGGTTTGTGTCTGGAACGTTTTGGCATAGTATTCTCCTGTAACAAACATATTTATCCACATAAACAAAATAGTAAGTATGTCTGATTACTCTGAGATTGTACATAAGTTTCTCACGAAAAATAAGATTAAGATAGGTGACCGTGTGGAGATAAGGCGTGGTGAGAAGAAATATGAAGGAATTCTCATGCCAAAATCACAAGGCGATGCCAATGTATTGGTTTTGAAGATGGATTCTGGTTATAACATAGGTATTGCTTTTCATGAAAATGTGAAGAAACTGAAAGCTGTGGAGCAGAAACAGGAGAAACCTGCTAAATCAGTTTCTGTTCCAAGAGATCGATCAAAGCCAACGATAGCAATTCTTCACACAGGCGGAACACTTGCTAGTAGATTGGACTACAAGACAGGTGGGGTTGTTTGGCAATTTTCTGCAGAGGAAATATTAGAGATGTATCCTGAGCTTAAGGATATTGCGAATATTCGCTCACGGTTGTTATTTCAGATGGCTTCTGAGGATATGGAACCAGAGCATTGGCAGAAAATGGCTCAGCAGGTATATCGCGAGATGGCAGAAGAAGGGTGTGATGGTATTATCATAACACAGGGTACTGATACTATACACTACACTTCTGCAGCACTTGCGTTTATGCTTAGAGATCTGTCAATACCGGTTATTATTGTTGGTGCACAGCGATCTTCGGATAGGGGGAGCTCAGATGCTGGGATGAATCTGGTTTGTGCTTCGCGATTTATAGTGGATTCTGATTTTTCTGGTGTTGCTGTTTGTATGCATGCTACGAGTAGTGATGATTTTTGTCACATTTTACCTGCTTGTAAGAATAGAAAGATGCATACTTCACGTAGGGATGCGTTTAGACCTATGAATGGTAAACCGATTGCAAAGGTTGATTATGCTACTGGAAGAATCGAGTACCTTACGCTTGGGTATAAGCGAAAGGATATGAAAAGAATACCTAAACTTGAAGACAGATTTGAGAGAAATGTTGCTTTGATTAAGATGTACCCTGGTTTTAAGGCGGATGATCTTAATCATTTGGCTAATCGTAGGGGGATTGTTGTTGAGGCATTTGCTCTTGGCCATATGCCGATAAATAAATGGGACGAGGAAACCAGACATCATCCTGAATTGCTTACAAAAGTCAAAGAATTAACTCATAATGGTGTTTTTGTTATAATAACTTCTCAGTGCCTTTATGGTAGGGTTAATATGAATGTATATTCTCCTGGTAGAATTCTTCTGGATGCTGGTGCGATACAGGCCTTTATGCTGCCAGAGGTTGCTTTTGTCAAGCTTGGCTGGGTTCTAGGGCACACGCGCGATCCTGCAGAGGTTAAACGACTCATGGAAACTGATATTGCAGGTGAAATTATAGAAAGAAATGAGCACGATGAGTTCCCTGATGAAGGGTTGGAGAGATAATTTTTCGTGGATTAGTCTATTAGAATACTGTTCTTCGATACGGTTGATTGTTCCAACCGATATAACGATATGATATACGTATTTTCTTATCTGGATTTTTACGTAACATTCGTTTACGTTCTGCCATTGCATAAAAGGTATCAAATACACGTTCTACGATAGAACCACATCTAGATACATACATCATTCCTTCTGGTGTTACTCTAACATTTCGTCTTGATGTGCATCCTTCGTGCAGTGGAGCTCTTCTATGACCATGATATACCATTTTTATTACTATTTACTACAATGGTCGAAATCTATAAGAATGCTATTCGAGAATCATTTTACTGATGTCATCAAAGGTTTTCTGATATGATAATCCCACGTTTTCGATTGCTTTTGGCAACCTTTCTTTTGTTAAGCCACAGTCACCGATGTATGGCATATGATAGACCATAATAGCTCTGACCATGTCACCAAGGATCTCTTTATTTCTGAATTTGTTATCAGTCATTCTATACATTAGGGTGTATGGTCCGTCCATTTCTGTGATTGCTCCTGATTTTGGATCAAAATCTACTGGGGTATTTATTTGAGTAGGTAGTTTTTCTGCACCCATGGCTGACCAGATATTCACTGAGTCACTATATGTTGCACCTGGGCACACTTCTTTATCTTCAACTGCACCAGAAAGTCCGATAAATGTTGCTCCCCTTGATCTTGCTTCGGTCATATATGCTCTGGTTAGTTCAGCCATTGCCTGGGATCCGCATCCCTTTCTTCGTTCGGTTTCACGAGTAAATGCAGTTTCGGGCCAACCAAATCCATATTTGGCATTTCTTCGTATACCTGGTGAATCAATCGCGATATAATATTTCATATCATCTTCAGTCATTGTATCAAGATATGCACCAAAAGCCACTGACACGATTTCCTTGGTTTCTGTGTTTTCCACTGCAGACATGTACATTTGAAACGGTTCGTCTGATGTTCCAGTCAGGTATTTGTATAATGTGCTCTTTGGATCAGTCTCGTCTGGAAAAGCATCTTTCAAGAATTTATACGCCTTATCAAATCTTGTTTTATCTTTCTTAGGATCGACTAAAAATGATTTATACTCTGCCATAACCACACCAATACCTGGATTATACCGAGAACGGTATTTAAGGATTTCTATGGTTCATTACTTATTAGTGGTCATCTATATACTCCAGCATATAGATATTTATACTACTTTCTAGTGGCGAAATCTTTATATAGGCTAACCTACAATATAGAAGCAGGTTTTGGGTGAGTGGAATGACTGGAACTGTAGAAAAATTGATGGAAGAGCTTACTGGAAGGGTAGGTGTTTCTAATATTGGTAGTGATATTCTTAGACCTGGTAACACGATATTTTCTCCAAATGGAAGATATGGTGGAATGATAGAGGTTCCTAGTTTTCTCAAGAAGTATACTTCAAAGATACCTGGAGCTAAAATGATTAGTGATTATCTTACTGGAATGAATGGTAGTACGGTATTTCCTGATAATTCTGATAAATATATGGGAAAGAACGCTGCTGAGAGCGTTGTTAATGGTCATGAAAAAGAATACGCGAAGCTTAGGGATTATGTGAAAGGCGTAGAGAACGAACTTGGCATTTCAGTTGTTTATGATTCTGGATTAGGTAAACTAAACAGTAGGGGTCAGAGAGTTCTTGCAAAGGTTGATGGTGAAAAGATCAGACTTGCGAACTTCGATTACATATTCAAGGCAATGTATGAAAACGGACTTGCTGGAAAGAATGTATTTTCATACATAAAATCAATTCTTGCGCACGAAAAAGCACACATAGATACGGGTAGTTCTAACGATGATTTGGCACAGGACAGAGCTAAGCACTATTTGAGTAAAACTGATCCTGAAGCATATGAAATGGCATGTGTAGGTGATAAAATTGTTGATAAAACTCCACTTGCACAGAGATGGATGGGAAATTAGAGACTTCTATTTTGATTACAATATAATCAGCTTTCCTATACAGGCTTTTTCCTATTTGCTATTATACCGTAGTGGTCTAATTAGCCAAATATTCTGAATTCTGGATGTAACTTTCTCGTGATAACGGATTTCTGTAGTTGTCTCCCACAAAGCTTATATACAACATCCACGATTTGATGGTTACTAATGAGCCTTTAGAGTTCAAAGATTGCATACAGACCTTTCACAAGTATAATCGTCTAGTATGAGAGCGATGAAAAAGAGGGAATCAGAGAAAACCGATATAAGGTTTTGGATGGATTGGCGAAATTACGCCGTATATCTATCCTAAAGGTGAGCGCATGGATATCATCAGTCGAAATGCATCTCTTGGAATGGAGGATCAAGAGATCTTGCAGGGCAAAAATCTTGTAGGATTTTGTAGCAATAGCGACTATCAGTCTAAATTGCGCGTACCTGGTTTGATGGACCAACAGGATATCCTCAAGGAGCTTTGCTCTTTGAATGTGTTCGAGATCGAAGATGAGATCTTTAGAACAATCCTAGCGTCCTACGGAGACCAGAATGCATTTCAGAGAAACCTCATAAGTTTCATCTGTGATTGAGCATCTTTGTTAAATAATGACAGCCCGGCATATTCATATGTCGAGTTAAATATAAGGAGCTCACCTTTTCCAATCTTTTAACGAGTGAATTTTCGAATAATTTCTTTTGATCGTCACCACTCTCAGAAAACATCATAGTCAGATCACAACGGAGAACAAGATTCTCCAAAATATCCACGAAGTGGAGTTGGATTCATGATTTGTAAAAGAATCGTAAATATCGCCCAGAAGCGAGAAAATCAACCTAGCACTAGCTTTTCAAGTGAGACCCTTGGCAGTGTTTTAATCAGTCAGACAAAGGGCTCTGAACTGACGGGTGATAATTATGACAGACTATTCGGGTTATATTACAGGAGCATTGAGGAGTTATTGTTTAGAGGAAGGATTACCATTACCAGTAGTGAACGGATTTTCTAGGGAAGATGCATGGAAGGCATATTATCAAGTTTCTAACGCCTCGCGTATGAAAGATATGTCATTTTATTCGGGGAGTTCTAATCAAAGTTGGAATCCTTCTCTTGGTCGCGTGAATTATTCAAGTTCTCAAAGTAATGGTGGAGTCGATCCTTTGGCAGCATCATATAGAATGTTGTTCGGTGGTGGTGATACATCAAGTACGGGCGGACCTTGGTCATATCATAATTTTTGGGATGTTGGTAAAGTAAAAGACGATCCGAAACATTTTCACATGGAGCCAACGGTATATGATGATGGTTCGATAATGTTTCATGACACGACAGGTCATCTAGGTGATTTGAAATATATGAGAAGAGGACATGGATTTGCTGTTGATGGTACGTTGGAATCACTTCAGGCATCTGTAGGAAGGGGTGGTTACAACCTGGGATTGGATAGATTGCGAGATCGTGATTGGTTTAATGGATAAACGATCATTTCGTGATTATGATCGTTGTTTTTGTTTTTCATTTAAATACTACTTGTCACTACTCTGGAGTAGATATCTTTATATAGTAGAGTGATATACTTGTTAGGAAGTGATAAATATGGCAAACAGTCAAGGACATTGTTTTTTCCCAGAAAAGAACTTTAAGCATGAAGGATGGGATGCTAGGTTGAGTTCTCGTTTGTATAGTTTTGGATCTCAGATTATGAACTACTGGTATGCTTCGTTGTTTAGGGCTATTATTGGCGACCATGGTATCAGACAAGTTACAGAGGATCAGAAGAAAACTAAGGCTGCACCGATACCAGAGTATAGATCTAGATCAAGTGGAGATAATGTAAGATATGCCGATTTTTTCAATCGTGAAATATTGCCTACACTTTCACGTGGTGCACCTAGATTATCGGATTATAGACAACCGGTTGGATTGGCTGCATAGATTTCTGAATTTCTTAAATTCTTTTATACTAACGAAGACATTTCTATGATATGGCATTCGAAGATATCGGGTCATTTATTTTTAGGGACATATTACGTGTATATGAATACTGTGCAGGGTGTAAGCCGTTTACAGGTGAACCAGTAACTGATCTTGTGTTGTATTTGTTTATTCCTATGATTTTTGTTATATTGATAATCTATATGTTATTGGCTAGAATGTTTCCAGAAGGTTATAAGGGAATTAAATTATTAATGGGGATTGCTGTTTTTCTATTCATTGTTTTTTCCGGGTTGTTTAGTATATTCATCTATCTGTCAGGACCGTATTTCATATTTTTACTTGCGATTGTTGGGGTAGCTATGTATCTATTTAGTCATTTCAGACCTGCTTGATGATATCTAGCAATTTTGTGCCCTGAGACACTTCAGACACACAAGAGCAGTTTATATCTTTTTTCATATGTTAATAATTCATAGTCAGGTGAACATAATGATAGTTTATTGCCACAAAATTTCAGAAGAAAGAATGCCATACGCAGAAGCTTTACGAGTTGGGAGAGTATTGACAGAATTGCGCGGATTTTTTGGTTTAACACCAACCTATGAAGAAGAGTTCGATGGAAGCATACCTGGTTTTCGTGGGACTGTTTCATACACCAAAGCGACAGAAAGAAACAACCCAGTTCTAGAGATATTATTTGATGATGACGAACGAAAGGGAATCACAATAATATACCACGGACGCAGAATATCTGAGGAACGAATTCAAAACGCATTGACAGAGAACTAATTTCTACCCATATTTTTAACATAAATTTTCTAATAATACAACAATTCTGATTACTGTCATCTTTTTATTCTGCCTTTAACAGAAGTAGATTATGATAGAAGATATAGGACACTTGATTTTTGTCCAGATATTGCGGGTTGCGGATTATCCTGGCGCGCCGTTTACTGGAAATATTATATCAGATCTAGTTCTCTATCTATTTTTACCATTGGTATTCACGATACTGATTATCTACATGCTTCTTGCGAGAATGTTTCCTGAGGGATATAAGGGAATCAAATTACTAATGGGAATTGCGATCTTTCTTTTTGCAGTATTCAGTGGGTATTTTGGAATAATTATATACATAACTGGACCATATTTTACGTTCCTGCTATTTGGAGTAGGTATTCTGACATTTTTAGGAATGCATTTCAGACCTGCTGGTGGGGGCGGAGAATATAGGACGAAAGGTCATCCAAAATGGAGTGGTGGTGATCAATCACCGCCTCTAGGTGGTGGAGGATCACAAGTAATTCCTATATCTACTGGAAAAAGGGCGAAACGGTTGGCTGAACTCAAGAAAGAGCTCCATTCACTCGAAGGGGATCTTAGGGAACTAAAAGACGAAGCGAAGATGGCATCTGCTAGTGCGGCTTCTGGTAATTCTGCATTTGTTCCGACATATGACAGAACTCGTTCGGTTATTCAACAACGTTTGATGGAGATAAGACGCGAGATGAGTTCTCTTGGTGCTGATATCAATCCTGTGGAAGCTAAATTACGAGAACTTCACGGAATAGAACATGCTTTTTTCAAAAATACTAGAAGATCTGCATAAGTGGTGAAATGAATGGTACTTGAAATGATAGGGACGGATATGATCATATTCATGACGTCATTCTTGTTTATGTTTGCAATAGTGTTTGCGCTGTTATCTTATGCAAAGATATTCAAGGAAACACGATACGCGTGTGCAATAATAGCGGCTGTCATAGGATTAATTTCTGCAATATATGCACCGTTTACCTTTTTCATACAAAGCGTGCTTCCTGTTGCATCGATTGTTCTAGTTATTATCTTTTTCATAGTATTCATAAAAGCTATCTTCACACACGATAAAGAAAAAGGTAAGAAAAGTGATATGGCACCAACAGTTATTGTGTTGGCTATACTGCTTATCGTTCTTGCTGCTATGTGGCCAATGGTTTCAACACAGCTAGGAATTGCTGTATCATTGTCGGAGAACATTTTATGGGTAATTGGATTAATTGTCTTGTTTATTATATTTGTGACAGCATACAAGATGCAAACAGAAGGTATAGCACCTGCTGGTAGCTAAGTTTGATCATCGAAAAAGTATTTATACAACCTGATGAATAATAATAGATAACACATAATGTGATATATATGGCAGTAAGCACAGATCAATTGATAATGTTATTGAATAATCTAGGATTCTATCAGTTCGTACTTCCTTGGCTTTTCGTATTTGCAGTGGTATTCGGTTTACTAAAGGCCTCAAAATTGTTTGGAGATGCCAATCCAAAAATATCGGCTGTTTTAGCTCTTGTGATAGCGTTCTTTGCAACTGCGTATACTGGGCCTGCGATGGCAACATTTTTCATTAGTATATTCTCAGGTGCTACATTGATAATAGCTGGAATATTAGTTGTACTGTTATTCATATTCATGTTCGGGTTCAATACTGATATCTTCACTAGCGACAAAAACAAAAACAGACCAGCGCTGATAATGATAGTGATGATAATAATAGGTGTTATACTTTTCATTGTTGCTACTGGAACAGCGAGTGGAATAGGAGTTTCCGCATTCCTCAGCGGTGATTTAGTAGCGATGATATTGGTACTCATAGTACTCATAGCTGCTGTCTGGTTGATTGTTAAGGAAAATGGAAAGGAAACTGTAGCACCTGCTGGTGGTGGAGCTGCTGCTGGTAAATAAAGAATGATTTAGTTCTTTTTTGATGATATATATTTTATATACCACCGAATGTATAATTTCTAATTAACTAGTTGATATTTATGGTAATTGCAGCAATGAATCCGTTTGAATTGTTCGTACACAATCTTGGCGGCATGGGATTCTTTGGGTTTCTATTCCCATGGTTGTTCATATTTGCCGTTGTTCTAGGATTGTTGATGAAAACAAAGACCATCACAGATGACAAACGCATAATGGCAATTATATCAATTGTTATTGCGTTTTTTGTCGCTGGTTTTGGCGGACCTGCACTAGCAGGATTCTTTGTGAGTGCATTCGGCATGGCAGCGATGGTTTTGGCTGGGATACTTGTTGTCATATTGTTTGTTTCCATGGCAGGTGTTGATGTTACGGAATTGGGTAAGAACAAAGCTGTGAAATGGTCACTAGTCGCGATAGGAATTATAATATTTATAATAGCTATTGGGGCATGGACGATTGTACCGGATCCCAGCGTGCTTGCTATTATATTCGTAGTAGTGATAATGTTATTGATGGTTGTTTTTATTGCAGGTCCTAGTATGGGCGGTGGTAAATCGAGTTGATAGGGATATATATGGCAGCAGCTAGAGATGACTCAGGAATTGGCCTGATTCTCAAAGAGATGGTTAAACGTTTGGATGAAGAATCAAGACGTCTCCGAACACTTGAACAACGCATGGATTCCATGGAGAATCGGGTTAGGATGATAGAAGAGACTAGTACAACGAAGATCAAGAAAATCGATCAATCGATGAGTTTGCTTGATTCCAAAACATTGATCATGGATGAATCGTTGTCCAAGATCAAATCATCTGTGGATAAGATATCAAAAATGATGGAGAAAACTGCTAAAAAAACGGATTTCAAAGAACTCGAGAAGATGTTTGAGTTATTGAGTCCGATAAAAGAAGAATTTGTCACAAAAAAAGATCTAGAAAATGCTATGCGGAAAAAGATATGTGCATAGGATTTGGGATTAAACAATATAAACCCCTTAAAGCAATTATAAAGTAGGTATTGTGATGGGATTATTTTCAAGGAAACCAAAGGAGACAGCACCTCGACCGATACCCGTAGATAATGTTCGCGAGATGCAGCAAACCGGAATGGCTGAACGTGACATCATACGACAACTGAAACACGATGGTTATTCTTTTTCTGAGATAGAGAAAGCTATGCTTCAGGCAGTGAAGGAAGGTACTGGTGAAGAATATCGACCATCTACACAATCTTATGCGCCGGCACCTGCATATGTACCTGTTCCGGTTCAGCAGGTTAGTGCTCCGGCTCCGCGATATCAGAGACCAGAACCGCCACAACAATATGAACAACCGTATGAGTATCCGCAGCCAGAACAACCTATACCAGAGCAACCTCCGATGGAAGAACCTGAACCAGTTGCTGCACAACCCTTTTTTGATGATGATATTGCACCAGAGACCGTAATGGAAGATCTCATCGAAAGTGTTGCACGCGAGAAATTCGAGAAATTCACAAATCAACTTGCAAAAATTGAAGGAAGGTTTGACGAGATGAAAACAGAATTGACATATGTTCGTGAAAAAGCAGAGGCCAAGCCTGTTCTTGAAATTCCAAAAGATCTTGAAGATAAAATCGATGATCTCGAAGCAAGAATCGGTGGCATGGAACGTGCATTCAAGCAATTTTTACCATCTCTTACGGAAAATATAGAATCACTTGCAACTATGGTACATGATATGAAAGAAGCTAAACAAAAACATTCTCATTCTAATCGGGAAGAAATGATGGCTTGATATTGATTTTAATATCAATTCTTGTATATATTTTATATGGAAAGAATTCCTATTGTTGATACAATTGTTGAGAACGATGGTAAAGTCCTTATGCTAAAAAGAAAATTTTATCCTGAAAATAAACTGGATTTCTTAGGTGGTTTTGTTGATGATGGAGAAAGTATTGAAGACGCGGCTATTCGGGAAGTCAAAGAAGAAAGCGGTTTGGATGTTGAATTGGTTCATAAATTGGGAGAATATGATTACTTCGACAGAAAAAACAAGAAGATGTATGTTTTCATAGGAAAAATTACTGGTGGAGAATTACAAAATTCTGAAGAAGGTGATTTGGCATGGATTGATCTTTCTACAATCAAAATGGAAGATTTGGCCTTTCCACAGGTTCATATCAAAGTTATTGATGATTTTCTAAAAATCAGAAATGGATAAGTTTATTTCTTACTTTTCTTCATCAGTTTTGGATGTTCTGATATAAAAACCGTGGTGTTATCTGGGACGTCTTCTTCGATCCAAGAATTTGCACCAACGCTCACGTTGTTCCCAATTTTTACTGGTCCGAGTATCTTGGCACCGACACCGACTACGACGTTGTCACCAATTGTGGGATGTCTCTTATAACCCTTCTTCAACATCTGCCCTTCACTGTCTTTCATGAAATGTAATGCACCAAGTGTGACCCCCTGATACATTCTCACCCAATTACCGATAACAGTTGTCTCACCAACAACTATACCAGTACCATGATCCATGAAAAAATGCTCCCCGATTTTTGCACCTGGATGGATATCGATTCCTGTCAATGAATGAATACGTTCCATTAGTTCTCTTGCGTATGTTGGTTCGCCAAGTTCATAGAACATATGAGCAACTCTCTGAACAAGAATAGCACAAAATCCTGGATATGATCTAATTATTTCAGTATAATCCTTTGCAGCAGGATCTCCCTTGTATGCTGCTTCTGCATCTTTCTTCAACATCTCGCGGACATCTGCAAATCTATCAATTATTTTTGTTACAGTAATTCTCGCTTTATTTTCATCTCGAATATGGGGCAATATACCAATAAGGAATAATCTTCCTAGGTCATTAAGTTTGTTTTTCAATTTATTTTCATCTTTTTCGATCTGACCGCAGTTCCAATAATTTGGGAAAAGAATTTCACGGATTAGTTTAAGTTCTTTGAAATTGCAATCGATGTCAGAAAATATCAGATTAGATTCATGAATGAATAGATCTCCGTCGGATTGATATGATTGAATTATCTTGTCCATGACATTTCCGGTGTAAGTATGCCCCATAATAAAACCCTTTGATAACTCAGATTAATGAAGAAAGGTTTTTATACTAAGCTCTAGAAAAAAAATCAAATATCGAACACATCACGAATGGCTGTGTCCGATTTTCTTGAGAATCCTAGTGGCTTGCTGGTTGAAGGAACAGTTGTCTCTCCAGTAGGTCCTATTATAAATGGTGATTTGACACCTGTTATTATGGTTATCACCTGAATCTTGCCAGTGTATTCGGGAAGAATTCTTGCTCCCCACATTACAGTTGCTCCTGGATCCATGTTCTTGGAAACAGTCTCACCGACAGCACTAATCTCCTCGAGTTTCATATCATCGCCACCGATGACCTGGATTAGAGCACCTGTTGCACCCTGGTAATCTACGTCGAGTAATGGATGTGACAATGCTCTAGAAACTGCTTCAATTGCTCTGTCACCACTATCGGATTCACCGATACCGATTGTTGCCACACCACCGCTTTTCATTACTGCTTTGACATCAGCATAGTCAAGATTTACCAGTGATGGAGTTGATATAGTTTCGGTTATTCCTTTAATCATGGTTGCGATAAGACCATCAGCAACACCGAATGCCTCCCGAAGAGGTTTTCTTCCGGCAATTTCAAGCAATCTTTGATTTTCTATGACGATTACAGTGTCAGAAACCTGTCTCAATTTGATCAAACCATCTTCTGCTTTGTTTATCCTGGCACCCTCGATTTTCATTGGCAAGGTTACTGCAGATATAACGATAGAACCTGATTCTTTTGCAATCTGTGCAACAACAGGAGCAGATCCTGTTCCTGTTCCACCACCAAGACCGCATGTTATGAAAAGAAGGTCACAACCACTAAGGGCGGCTTTGATATCATTCTTGTTTTCCAATGCTGCTTGTTTCCCTATCTCAGGATAACCACCAGCACCAAGGCCCTTTGTTAGGTTTTTACCGATTAATATCTTTTTTGTAGCTTTTACTGATGCTAGATGTCTGGCATCAGTATTTATCGCGATAGTGAGCGCTCCTTGTATTCCCATCTCGGATAATCTATGAACAGTATTAGAACCGCCACCTCCGCACCCTATGACAACTATCTTAGGTTGCTGTACCTCAAAAATTTCCCCTGTCCCAGCAGTAGCGCTGGTTACGATTTCTGCCATTCAAATCACTCATCCTTTTTAAACAATCCGTCAATTCGACGGTTGATCATGAACTACTTTCGTCGTTTCTTGATTTTTCCCCGCATTCTACGTCTCTGTCTTATTCTCCTAGATGCTTTCGCAGACGTTTCTTTTATTTCAGTTGATTCATCGTCTTTTGACATATGTTCAAGACGTTTTTGTACCCCTATAACTGTGTCTGCTGCGTATGCTCCACTTATGGACTTTTCCATAACAAGCTTTGAGCAACCTGCAAAAAGAGAAGGAAGACATTCTTCGCATACCATCATAATATTATCCTTTATCTTTATTTTATGTAGTGCAGAATATGGTTGCATAGTTGATTCGCATACGACACATTTCATATTAACACCACTATTACTATGTCCCTCTCAAGTATAAATATTTCCAAAAAACTCCTTTCCTCAACTAATAACTATAGTTCAATATGATATTACCATCTATATCGTACATAACAAGAGTATCGCCACTATTGCTCCATACGGACTGACTTCTATTCCAATAAACAACAGAGTTGTATTTTGAAAAGGAGTTGTTTCCGTTTCCGGTATTTAGCTCGATCTTTGCCCCTGGTATCAGAAAGCAACCTGGAAAAGTGAATATCTCAAGATTTTTATTGATCACTGTCCACTCACTAATATTCAGATCATGTTCGCAGTTGTTTTTGAAGATGACATACTCTCCAACCAGGTTAGTTCTATCATCGCCTCTGGGATTGTAATTGAAGATTGTTATTCCCATACATGATATATTTACCATTGGCCAAATTCCTATATTATTGGATTGTGCATTTTTTTCTGCTGAAGACATATCCAATGCATATCGGAGGGTCTGATTCAATGGATAATATTTTGCATAACCATCTTCTATCATCTTTACATTTACGTTTGTTCCGTTAGAAATTACGTATCTGAGAAGTCTTCCATATATATCTGTATTGGGGGTTCCAGAATCGGATTCGAGAACAATTCCATAATCATTGATGATTTCCTGTAATTTGTTTTTGGCATCGAGCCAATAATATTGGCCCTTTTCTGGGGCATTTACTCCGATAAGTCTGACAGTTTTTTCACTCCCATTTATCAACACATTTAGAGTATCCCCATCTACCACGATAATATGATATATGAGAGAAGGATCGTTTTTTGGCACATTGAGGTACCCTCGAAATATCGTAATTATAACCATGCTTACAATAAAAATAATCACCAATACTAGATTGATGTTTATTTTCATCATAATATTTTGGTTTTTCTGCTATTAATAGTGTAGGTGGCTGTTACTGCCGTTATAGAGTAAAAATGGTTTTATATGATATTCTGTACTAACATCTTCTGTGCTCAATATGATGGCAGAACTCCATTCTCATAGCATATACTCAAGAGCAAAGAAGATCATGGTTGAAGGAATCGATACACCTGAGGAGATGATTCTACATGCAAAAAAAATTGGTCTTGATGTTTTGGCTATAACAGATCATGATACAATCGAAGGGAATCTCAAAGCACAACGATTTGCAAAAAAAGAGGGTATCGTATTAATACCAGCAGCAGAGATAACGACAAAACATGGTCACATAGTAGCTCTTGGCATACAGGAAGTTCCTGATAAATATATTAGTTTCCATGAGGCACTTGATTTCGTACGATCTCAGGGAGGCATTGCGGTTGCTGCACATCCGTTTGATGTCAAAAATGAAGGTGTGGGAAAATTGTGTTTACAGTGCGATGCATTTGAGGTATTTAATGCGATAAATATAGAACACATATCGAACTGGAAAGCGTCGTGGATTGCGAAACGTTACAAATTCAAGGGGTTAACTGCAGCGAGTGATGCACATTGTAAAGAGATGATGGGTCATGGTATCACTGAGATCCATACAGATGATCATAGCATCGATTCTATCCTGAAGAACATAAAGAAAGGTAATACTACAATTCATATTAAGTACATTCCGACGAAAATAATCATGGAATGGGCTCTTATGCGACTCAAAGACTCATATTCTTTGGTTTTGGATTATGCCAATCAGAATTATAGGTGGCCGAAGAGAGTAGCATGTAAAAAACTTCTACGACTTGTTGATAAGAGTCCTGGAAAAATAGATTACATGTTTAGGATGTTCACATACTTTGGTTTAGCGAATGTTTTTGTATACAAAGCCATCCGCGAGATACTTAGGATAGAATAAACCTTTATTTCTTCTCATATCTAACATATCATATGGTCTTGGAGAATATAGTCGTAGCGAATATAACGACGAATGTAACTAATGTAGCCACTGGATTACTTTCTGATGTAAAATTACCAGAGAATATAACAACAAATGCCACCAATGTGGTAACTGGGCTGATCACAGGTACGCTATTACCTGCGATAACATCCGGAGGGGTTACTAGTGTGTTCGTTTTTGCTGTTTTCATAATGTTCGTTGTCATGGCGAAAAAAGTCTGGGGTATGGTAAAAAACATAGTTTTCATATCGATAGCATCTGTTGCATTTCCTTTTGTTGTCAATTTCTCTGGAATTGCCAGTGTACCGACATCGTTTGAGAGTATAGCATTTTTCGTTGTGATAGGGGTTGGAGCGTATCTAGTTTTCACGGTGATACATATGATTTTGAAGATTAGTAATCTCTTCGGTGACGGAAAGAAGGTTATAAT
>JBDRFU010000076.1:0-4580 GCA_043818435.1 Candidatus Aenigmatarchaeota archaeon | reverse complement strand
CTTGTCATGTATCTAATTGGTTATAGAAAATTATTAATTTAGAAGTATCACGCTGTAATTTAGAGCAGCTGCTATGGTTACCCAGACTATGTATGGTATCATGATGTAGGATGCTGGTTTTGAGATTCTGTAGAATGCTATAATTGTGGTTGCTATCAGTAACCATAGTAATATTATGTCAGCGAATGCGATTATTGGTGATTCCATCCCGAAGAAGAAGAATGACCACATAATGTTGGCTGCGAATTGTACACAGAAGAGGATGAATGCAGTTGTTATGTTTTCATTTCTTCGTCCGTGCTGCCATATTAGATAGATGGATACGCCCATGAGTGCGAATAGCGTTAACCATACAGGAGCGAATACCCAATTTGGTGGGGTCCATGTAGGTTTTGCCAGTGTTGTATACCAGTTGTCTATTGATGAGGACATGAATACTGCTGCGGATGATCCTATAATGATACATAGAAGTATTGATAATAGGAGTTTGGATGGGCTGATTCTCAGTTTCTTTTTGCCGTTTTTTCTAGTTCTTTTCGATCTTACCATACTAAGATTAGGAAATCCGTTGGTTTAAAGTTTGTGTAGGTCTTTTATATCTTGCTTTTGTATATTCTGTTAGCGCTCCCGTCGTCTAGCCCGGTCAATAGAGGCTCATAAGACAGAAATGTCGATGACTTCGCAATCCGCAAGGATCCAAGCCTCTCACGCTTGTGACTGTTTTCGCGGAATTACGTGAAACGGCAAGATACATGGGTTCAAATGGTTTCAACCGTTTCGGTTTTAACTTGGAACTCCCATCGGGAGCATATTTTTTAATTTGAAGGTTCGTACGAGTTTTTCTCGTTCAGATGAAGGAATGTTTAGCATGTGATACATGCTTTTATTCTTTGGTACATACGACCGGTGACCATATCTAATGTTGTATGTGTTTAATATCTGTTTGACATTTTTTATCAGGTTTCCTGACACAGAACCAAACCCAGCATTTTTGATAGAAATCCATCCATCTCCGTTGAAAAGACCTCTGATGAAACCTTGTAAAAAATATTTATCGTATTTTTTCAATGGGTATGATAATCGTATTGTGTATGTCTTTTTTCCATGTTCCCAATCGATATAATCATGAAATATCTCGATTATACGTTTTCCAAAAACTTCGAATATAAACATATTCTTCGCTTTGTTTGTGTATATTCTTCCAGGTTTTCCGAATACATTTTCGAATAGTTTTTTTATTCTCAGAGAATATTCATATTCGTCCGATGAGAGATGGATTCTTATTTTATATGTGTATTTTCTATCTTTTATGAATGATCCATCACTCGCAAAAATTCCTATGATTTCACCCAATTCTTCGCGCAAAGATGGATTAAATTTAACTTTTTTCATTTTGCGTCCGAGAAGTTTTCTGCACCAATAGTATACCACAGTTTTTTGTATTCCCAGTTCTTTGGATATATAATTGAGACTTCTAGTTTTTGATAAAGACCGAATTCTTGATATCTGTATTTTGTTGAGCCTTTTCATTATGATCCATTAACATATTGTTATTATTGTAATATAAACGTTAGGCAGGGGTTCAAATCCCCTCGGGAGCATTTGAGCAACCTCAGAACTGAAAATACGGATTGTAAAAGAGTTATATATTACTAAAATCCATAATAAATGTATGAAAGATGAAAGGTTCCTGGCAATTATTGTTCTTTCTATTATGATTATTGCTGTCTGTACAACAGCAACTGCTTTTGCAGATGACAACTCAGATACGACGCCTCCTGCACAAGAGCAGGACCCAGCAACAATAGTGCCAGAACCAATTACTACACCGCCGGTCGAGGATACTCCAGTAGTCTCACCGCCAACCGATGATACTCCTGTGGTTTTACCACCAACCACAGATACAGATGTTACACCTCCTGAGGAAGATGACGAGCAGATACCCCAGACGCCTGTTCTAGATAAGTGTGCTGGAGTGGTCTGTAATGTGATAAGTGTGACGTGTCCTGATGGATTTGTTGTTACGTGTAATGAGGGGTGTGATTCTGCTACAGGTGCGTGTATCCTATGCAAATCAAGTTGTTCTGAACATGAATCCACTGACAAAGAAAATAAACAACCGATAGGTGTGCCGATTACAAGTTGCAAGTCAGAACAGACGCCTGCTATTGATGGCGTAGGACATTGTAGTGTTTTTCCTACCTCGTGTTTACCGACTGGATGGACCCGCGTGAGCGCCTGTAAGGAGTGTGAAGATAGAAAATGTGATGATGGTTCCATTGTGGCGTGCAGACTTAGTGAATATGGTTGTGTATGCGATCCGTGTCCTATACGTGCTGATGTCTTGCCAATTGGTTGCAGGCAGGAAACTGATACAGCTACTGGCGTTCTACGAGTTGTGTGCGACAAACAGACCGATACCTGTCCGGTTCTGTCAAATGACAACGAAGAGGCAAAAGAAAAGTGTAACAAGAATGGCGGAACGTATGAAGCAAGATATGATAACCGGGGATGTAAATTTATCGAATGTGTATTTTATTCACAGCAAACAACGACAACCCCATTCAAAAATTATGAAAGTTGTCCGACGCGTGAAGATTGGGAGAGTTCATCTAAAAAATGTGCGGATATTGGAGGACGGATTGTCACGAGTATCGAGGGCGGGTGTAATATACCTCGATGCGTCAATGAACAGAAGGGCGAGGAAAAGTGCGGCCTTGTTCCAGGACCTGAAAGAGAACGTATAGAAAATGACTGCAAGAGTAAAGGCCAGGATGTTATCATGAATTTTGACAGCAATGGCTGTCAGTTTATAATGTGCAAGGTAAAGACAACTGGCATTGAGGGATGCATGAAAGATCCTCCAAAGGAGATGTTTGAACAATGCAAGGAAAAGGGCGGCGAGGTTGTTATAAAACGCGATAACGATGGCTGCATGAAGTTTACCGAATGTGTGTCACAGGGGGATTCTAGAGATATTTATGTTGGGGATGATGAAATCACAGATATTCCGGAATCTTCAGAATTACTATCAATGGCATTCAAACTTGAGACACTAAGGATAGAGTTTGATAAATTGGCAACCCAGTCAACATCCATTGCGGATTATTATAAGTCAACGGGTTCTGGAGAGGAAGAAAAATATAGACGCGTTGCGGGGATGTTTGATTCAATGAAGAGCAAGGTGGATGAGATAAAGAATAAACTCCGAAGTCGGTTGGAAACTATATCCAGGGATGATTTGGTAGAGATCAAGAGTGATATAAAATACATCAAGAATGTTATGCTGAAGGATGTTCTCTATCTGATGCTAAGTTCTGATAATGATATAAAGGATATTGCCACAAAGAAGGAGGGTGATTGCGGTGGTGATGACAGATGTTTTTATGATGCGTTCCGAATATGTAAACCAGTTACATTCATGCCTTCTGGCGACAAAGGTATGGTTGTAACTATCATTGGTCTTGAGGATAATAAATGTCTCATGAAGGTTGTTAGGACAGATCCACAGGCAGGCGAGGTGGGCATGACCTGCAAGGTTGAAAAGTATTCACTCGGAATTAGCAATCCGGAAAAGGATCTTGCACCATACTGTGAGGGTCCTTTGCTCGAGACGTTGAAGGGCAAACCTCCAGAAATGTCTACTGTAGGTCCAACAAGAGAACCAACTGGCTGTGAGCAGGTGAAAAGTGGACAGAACGAAAAGAATGTATGTGGCAATCAGTGTTGTGAGCCTGATGCGGAAGAGAGTGCTGTCAGCTGTCCAGAGGATTGCAATGCCATTGAGACACCACATCTGGCAGTGGAGACTACGAATCAGGTGGAAACAGTGAGCAGTGAGGGGTGAAAGTTTATGAAAACAAAAAAGGAAGTGTTTGTATTTGTCATGCTGGTGGTAGTTCTGTTGGCAGGCGTGTTTGTGAGCGGTTGTGTTGACCAGACAACCAGTAACATCAAGTCACCAGATCAGGCAAGCGACGCAATAACAAACATCAGCAATAGTGTCCAAGATGTGACATCAATACTCAATGATATAGACAAAGATATCGGGTGATGAATTTTTCATTCGAGCATCGTGTTGTTCTCGAGATGTTGTGATTTTTTATGGTGTGGATTTCGGAAGATAATCGTGAGAATCCGGCTCCGAGAAACCGGAATCAAGGATCATTCAGCGTGGAGGGAACCCTTTTGTTATGACAGAACGAAGAGATTGAAGAAATGATAGCTGGTTGTGAATGATGGAATCCATGTATGATTTGATATAATTGGATGTGACAACACCAATAGTAATAGGTTCAAGATCCTGATCGACACATTTTGTAATAATTAGTCTACCATTCTCATCATATAGCGGTCTACCGTTTTCGTCATGTGCGAAATCATCGGTTTGACAATTTTGAATCGATATTAAACCGCCTGGATTGTCTTCTCCGATCTCAATCTCAATAAATGTTTGTTGTTCAAACGTTTGATCAGCATGTGCCATACCTGTGAAGGCGATGCCGAGAACTAAGGAGATCATAATAGTAGAAATTATTGAATTGTTGTTCATATTAACCACTAATTATTTGAAAATTTAC
>JBDRFU010000075.1:0-12687 GCA_043818435.1 Candidatus Aenigmatarchaeota archaeon | reverse complement strand
ACGACAACAACAGGAATTACTAGATTTAATGTAATTATTAGTTTAGCAAAGTTGGACAGTGTTCCCGTTGGTTCATTGAGTAATGTCTACAAAATCATGAGGATGGAGACAACGAACCTACAGAGTTCTGATATCTCGCAGGTTATTATGCAGTTTAAGGTCGCCAAGAGCTGGATCAATAGTAGTGGTTATGATTCGTCGATGGTTAAGCTGGCTAGATACTCTGATGGTGCATGGCATGATTTGACTACAAACAAATTGAGTGAAGATACTACAAATGTTTACTATACTGCAACTAGTCCAGGATTCTCATATTTTGCAATTCATATTGCTGGTGGAGAATGTATAGAGAACTGGGTATGTAGTGACTGGTCCAGCTGTGTGGATAGTAGTGAAGTAAGAAATTGTTATGACTCGAATAGTTGTATGACAACTGCTAGCAAGCCAGTGGTATCACGGATTTGCGGTGCTGGTATAGTAAATGGTGTTAGGGTTACGAGTCCTGTGAATGGGTCAACTGTTGGTAATAGTTTGCGTCTACAATATAATATATCAGGAATTACTCCTGTCAACTGTTCATACATCTTGGATGATGGAACAGCTGTAACTATAGAGAATTGTTCTGATGTGGATCTATCCCTACCAGCTGGTTCAGCTGTAACAGGTGCAGCAACTCTTACTATACCTACTGGTTTACACAAGATAACTATATTGGTCACAGATGATGGTAACAATACCTACTCTGATTTTGTTTATGTTGATGTCGTACCTTCGTCCATGCTTGATATTAGAATTATTGCAGTTATTGCCGTAATAATTATAATTATTTTGGTGGCATTGGCTGTTACTATGAGAAAAGAAAAGCGTTAAAGTTGACCTGTTTTTTCGTGCGTCCCGACAATACCTTTCCTTGTTTCTCTCTTGAATTTCTTACCCATATAATTAAATAATATACTAGCTTTGGATACTTTGATGACTCCTGTCACGGAGAACATAGGTTTTATTTTATAATCAAGAACTTTTTCTTCACCGGCATTGAGATTACCGAATCGCCATGTGAGTTCTGTTCCGGAATTGGATTGTGTTTTAACAGGAGTTATTCCGGGAGTATCTACGATTTCGAATATAGGTGGAACGAAATCTCGTATTTCCACATCAGTGGTATTTACAAAGCTTTTGACGTGCAGACTTACGGTAAACTCCTCTCCTTCTTTGACAGGTTTGTCTTGATGTACTGATTTTCGTATTCTTACTAGACTTAATTTGAAGAAGATGAACCACAATATGAGTAGAATTACTACGAATGCAAGTGGTACCATTAATATTGTATAATCAATGGAATACGTTATGGTTTTCGTTTCACATACATCCAGTTCTCGTATCCAAGTGAAGTCTTTTCCATTTGTGCTGGTTGGTTGATCTCCACTGAAGAATATATATCCATCCAGTTTGTCGTTTATTTCTGCTACGCCTCTAGTGTTTCCAATGTTTTTTATAGTTAATGTTGATTTCGTGAGGAATAAGTTCCTGGTTATATTTCTCTCCACATTTGGCACGAATTTTTCTTCTACAGTGAATGTTTTCTTTGTGCTGGAAAGCAATACGCCATTCTCTATTACGTTTATAACATTAGAATATTCTCCTGCTTCTGAGCATTCGGGTAGTGCGAATGTCGACTTTCTTATTTTGAATTCATTCGGAGAGAAGATTATATTTTCAGTTGATGATGATAGTATGGTCATGTTGGGTAACATAATATTTTCGTTTATCTCCACGGTTGTTGAGGTGCTGTCATGATTTGTCATAGCCATCTGTGATGTCACTTCGCTTCCAGGAGTTACGTTGTCTGGAGTTACCACACCATCTATGGTGATGTCTGTAGCAAAGGATATAGATGCGACTAATAGAATGAATGTTGCAACAAATGCCAGGGTTCTAGTAGTTTTTGACATATTTCCCACTAAAGGTGCTTGATATATTGAAATGGGTTTCCTTCATATATAAACGTTGATGTAGGACAAAAAATTGTAAGCCCCAGACGAGAATTGAACTCGCGACCTTCTAAGGAGAATCATGATCACATGTGTTCTTTACCTTACCAAGGTTTAGCGACTGCCAAAAACTTGGCAATTAACGCTCTACCAAGACTGAGCTACTGGGGCAATTGAGTATATCTCTTCTTTCACTATAACTTAAAAAAGGTTCACAATACCCTCGACGTTTCCATAATTTCAGTTTGATCAGATGTTTTGAACTACTGAATCCTATATTTTTCATCCATTTCCTTAAATTTTCCTTACCATTGATATCTATTTTGTGATGTTTGTACAGTTTCTTTACGAATCTGTTATCATATATCTTATATGAACAACAATTGAATTTTATCTCATTTTCGCTCAATATTTGCAGTATTTGGTTTATTAGAATTTTATTTTCTGATGGGAGTTCGCCTGTTATTTTTGGATATTTTCCATGTCTAAATACTAGCGAAAAATCTGTATCGAATATACCCCTGATACACGAATTTCTTAATTTCATATTCGAATCCATGATTATTTCTGGTATTCTTATTTTTCCAATCTTCTTCCTATTAGGTAATCCCAATACATTCATCTTAAAGGTTGTTATCGCTTTGCTTTTTATAATCAATTGAAGTGTATTTTTGGTGGATTCGTGTATCTTGAATTTTTTTCCATACAATTTTTCCAGCACAGGTACCAATACTTTTTCATAAAACTCATATTCATTGGTAAGATCTCCAGAGTATGCTACTAGGTATATTTTTTATTATGTTCAGAATAATATGATATGTGACCATCTCCAATATGTGTTCCTGTTTCATAACAAAGCTCCTCAGAGAGGATTTTAGGTATTTTAATTCCTGCTTTTATATCGGTTATACTAAATTCAACTTTCGATGTGTCGAGTTCTAGTTTGTTTGGTGGTGATATTTTCATGAGTTTATTATCTTATCCACCCTTTAATTCTTTGAGAATATCTAAGATTATCTTAGGTGATTTTATCAAAATCATAGGATAATGTGACAATTATGATAAAATATTTCTATGCACACGACATAACCAAGAGAATGGAGGAGATTGTAAGGAAACTTAACATGAAACATGTCGATACCTCGCGTTTGGTTTGTGTTCGGAGCAAAGGATCTGGTAGTAAGAGGACAATTGCCAGATGTCATGCTTTACCTAGGATTATGCAGTTTGCATTGGGTACAAATGCCTATTATATAGTCGAGATTCTGGCGGAGCGGTTCGATGGGCTATCTGAAGAGGAACAGACCAAGACGTTGATACATGAGGTCATGCATATACCAAAATCATTTGGTGGTGGTTTCAAGTTCCATAATGTTGTAACTCGTCGGAATGTGGAAGAAATGTACAGACGATTTGTTAATGCGTAATCTATATATATTGCTCATTCGATAGAAATATTAGATTAACATGATTGCAGATATCATTTTGGTTGTTGGCGCAGCTCTATTACTGATAATAGTCTTTGCTAGTTATCATCACTATACACCTAGGAGCAGGAGACACGTTCACATATCACATCGTGGTGTGAAGGTGGTAAAGGGCAGAAAAAAGATGAAAAAAATTGAGAAGAAATCTGCTAAGATTGTTGCAGGTAGTGTAGCACTTTCCAAGAAAAATGTAAGGAAGACTTCTAGAAGAAGACGGCGACGAAGGTAGGATTAAGCAGTCGCTAGTTCTTGTTTGTATATTTCATGCATGAATATTTCAGCACTATTTCTGGGTTTTGTTAGATCTATGATTGTCACATCACTGCAGGGTGCACTACCGTGATATCCTGTGCCACTCCTACCGTTTGTTGTGATTTTTTCATAGTTCCAAACAGGGATCAATATTCTAGATGGAACATTTATACCATTTCCATTTTTTGTATGCTCGAGTGACATTCCTAGTGAATATGCTTCTACATTATCATTGTCTATTTTCATTGATATTGGATATATTGTATTGCCTTCTCTATGTCTTTTTATTAGGTTCCCCTATATTGCCCCAGTCGATAGACCGGTTATGTCGGTGCTGTCTAGAAAAATCTGGATATCCCAGTGACCATTTATGATTCCTAACATGAAGTTCTATAATACAGAAAACGTCTTAAGATCTCGGAAAAGTCTTTTTATTGTTTCTTATTAATGAATGATTATGTCAGAACTGAATGTGTATGAGGTATGTCCTAATCCTGAACTTGTTCTGAAGCAGAAACAGGATACGGATCCATCATTTGAGGCTAGGGTATATGCCTCAATATGTTCATCTGGTAGGATAATGACGAGACATGTACCTGTGAGAGTTGATTTGCGTGGATGATTTTATTTCTCGCGAAGAAGGTCGTCTATATCTGTCATGAGTTCATCTAGCGTTGCTTCAAGTGTTTGTATTGTGCCTGTAGCATATGGTTGTTTTTCTTTTAACCAATTAATGTAATATTGGAGAAATTCCATTGTTATATCCAGGCCATCTTGTAGAAGTACGCCGCTTGATAATCGTTCGTTTTTATATGATTTCATCATTCGCCTCTATTTCTTTGCAGCTTTCGCTTGTTTCATTTCTTTCTTGAATTGCGCTTTCATCTTTGGGACACTGATTTTTGCGTTACAGTGTTCACATCTTATTGCGAATGGTCGTTTCCATGGTGCTTCCTGATAACCATATTTCTGGCACTCTGGGCAGATATATTCCGCTCTTGCTACACCGTCTTTTTTCCATGCGAGAATCCGTATCTTACCTTTTTTTCCTGTCTTTCCTAGGATATCTCTATTTGTATGATATTCACAATCCTTTGGTAAGATTTTATTTTTGTTTATGAATTCGTCTATTTTTTTTGAAAACATGAGTATATTTACCATCCGTTCTTAATATCCTTTGTGGTCAATCCGATCTTGGGTCAACGTCATCCCATTCGATGTTATCGTCGTTGTCGTGATTTCCTTCGTTTTCCCAATCTCTTATGATATGGATTTTTATGTCTGAAGGCATATGATAAGAATGTCTGAAAGGTATTAAAACCTAATTGAAGAGTATAATAGAGTGACTAGGGTAATCAGTTGAAATCTAAATAATATTATGGTGATTTTGTGGTAGGTAAAAAAATTCAATCCGAAGTCCGTTCGGATGACTTTTTATGGTGATTAAATGGTAGGAAAAAAAGTGACGGGTCCTCCGTTTGAGCGGAATTATAAAAACATGTTCGTATGTATGAAATGCCATGCAAAAATGCGTGCAGACCCGATTAAGGTAAAAAAGGGTTGGGTCAAGTGTAGGAAATGCCACTGGAAGAAATTGCGTCCCAAAGCAAAAGAGAGACGTGGTGTTAAGTAAAGTTCTCATATTCTGGGTAGATACGATGTCGGGAAAATTATATGCAACGATGGCCTTGACGATTATTCTACTTTTTGGTATTTTGTTTGCTATTCTGGTTGCAGTTGGTATGTATTTTTCTGTTTCATCGATGTTTATGGTTCCATTGATGATTGTGATAATTGTTGTACAGTGGGCAGCATCACCTAAGCTTGTCTGGGCGATGACAGGTCTCAGATTACTCGAAAAGGATGAGCTTAATTGGTTGCGTGAGTCGATTGCGCAAATATGTAAGAAAAATAATGTTCGTGTTCCAAGAATTGCTATATCTAAGACGGATCAACCAAATGCTTTTGTTTTCGGAAGAACGTCCAGATCTGCCACACTTGCGGTTACCCAGGGGCTATTGGATACGTTGACCAAGGATGAGGTGAAAGCTGTTGTTGGTCATGAGATTGGTCATATAAAACACAACGATATGGTTGTGATGACAGTTGCTTCTGCTGTGCCAATGATCACTTATTATATAGGTATATCATTGATGTTCTCTGGAGATAGTAGACGAGGTGATGCTGCTATATTTGGTATCATAGCGTTCGCAGTTTACTTTTTGTCGAATCTCTTGGTAATGTCTCTTAGTAGACTACGGGAGTATCATAGTGATGAATTTGGGGGAAGGGTAACCAAGCCGGGTGATCTTGCTAGTGCTTTGGCTAAGATAACATACGGATTGGCGAAGTCTAGATCAAAAAATAAGAACAATGCTGTGCGGTCGTTCTACATAGCTGATCCTATAAACTCTGCTGCTGAGATTTCTCAGTTTTCTGATGCGTATGCAGATAGATATATTAGCAAAGAAGAAGTAAGGGACGCGATGGCAGCAGAAAGATCTAGTGGTTCCATGAAGTTTCTGGAGATTTTTAGGACTCATCCATTAACAGTAAAAAGGATAGAAGCTTTGCATAAACTTGATGATAAGATAAATGAAGAGGGGGTGAAAATATGAAGAAGAGTTTTACAATAGAGGAAGCCAAGGAGGTTGGTAAAAAACTTGGTATAACATGGGATAAGTTTGATGTTGAGCAATTCTGGATGGGTATGAATGTGGAGCTTGAACACGGTATGGTTGATCCGCATACAAATGTTTCCAATGACGACCCAATTGTAACAGGGAAAATTACATTAGCGCATTTGAATGAATTCTCTGATTACTATACTCGATTGAAAAAAATGGAGGAAGAAGCAGAAGAGTTTTGGGAAGGGAAGGAATAGATTCAAGGACATCCACAATGTTCTTTGCACATGGCCATATTGTCTGGGAATAGTATATTACAAACTTCCAATAGGGTTGTTTGTGAACCATCAGATTTTTCCAATATTATATCTGCAGGATTTTGTTGACAGTTCTCATTTAGTTCAGAACACCCGATTGTCATGAGCATTTGTGGTTCTACATATGATGGCATGCCGCAACCAGTTCCTATACAACCGTTGAAGAATGCTAGAATGATGAGGATGATTGAAAATATTATAAGTAAGCTTATGGAGATAATTCCAGGTTTCTTATTTTGCATACCTTTTATTGATATGGTAATTATTACTATTCCTGCTGGTAAAAGGAATAAAAATATAACGGAGTATGCTGGTAAGAAGAGTATGATAAAAGAAACTATTGCCAGTATCCACCCTATCCCGAATAATATCTCACCGGTTTTATTATTCATTTTTAAAATATCTATTTCAGTCCTTTAATATCTTCATTAGTTTGTTAGTTATCTTTTTCGGGGTCTTCTTTGTCGTATCAATCTCAACATATTTCCGTTTGGTTTTCAGAACCTCCGCTTTTATCACATCAACCATTTCTGCCTCGATGTTTTCGCGGATCTTTTTTTGGGACCATCCTTTCTTTTTTAGACGTTTTTCGAGTGTTTTCGGGTTGCATCGGAGTAGGATGATAATGTCGAAGTTGATTAGATGTGATAGATGGCCATCGATGATGTAGAGTTTTTGTTTGTTACTCGTGGGGGTATTCTTAATCATCCGGAGAACCGTTTTCTGGAGTTTTTTTATATCAACAATCCAGCATCGGCGATCTTTGTCATACTCTGATGAACATTTTTTTGACAGGGATTTTATACTGATGATTTTTGAATTTTTGAGTTTTTTGTGGAGAAGTCTGGCTATTGTGGTCTTACCTGTGCCTGGTGTTCCGGTTATGGCTACGATTGTCATAATGAAGTTTTGTATAGGGATGTTTTTAATATGTATTCTACACAAATTAACTAGGATATGCGGGTGTAGCTCAGCGGTAGAGCGCTACGCTCATATGTAATATGAGCTCTGAAATACCTAAATGGTATTTATGATTGAGAGACGTAGAGGCGGTGGGTTCGACACCCATCACCCGCATAAGCTTTTTCTATACATAGAGCAAAAAAAGCTTAAGCAAAAACTAAAAGGCGCCAGCGGAAAACAGTAAGCAAAAATCATAGTTTTCCTTGGTGGTTCCTTCATCCCACCATATTCTGCGTCACGAAAAAGAATATAAAACCTTGTATTATTACTTCTCGCATGGAAAAACGGTGTTGAAATGCGTGAACATAGCTTTTTCGAGGTCAAAGAGGATGACGAAGACGATGATATCATTGAGGATGACCTAGATGATGAAAAGGAAGAGTCTCCTACTGGGGTAATTGAGAAAGAAGAGATAATCGATGACGAAGAGGATGATGACGATGATTTGAAGGATCTTGAAGCGGATGACGAAGAAATAGATGGTAAAAAGAAAAGTTCTTCCAGGAGTTTGAATAAATCCGCGAAAAAGAAGAGAAATAAGAAATCAAAGAATAACAAGAAAACTAAATCAACGGGTAAGAAAAAGAGAAGGTAGTGTGATGTTTTAGACGGAACTATTGATTAGGTTGAAAACCCTAAGATTTCTATAGTGTTTATATACCATCTTTTAGCATATACCTAGTATGTCTGATAAAATTGTTATTGCGATAATGTTAACAGTTGTGTTTTCAGCTGTTATGGTTTCAGGATGTATAGGTCAATCTGTTAGTGACAATTCGCCAGGGGTGTTCACATCTACGGAACAGATTAAGACATATCTGAAGGATAATGCTGGCTCTTCGAATTATGGGTATTATGGTATGGGATTTCAGTCTGGTATGCGGTCTGATGTCATGCTGAGCGCAGCGCCAACTTCTACGTCAATGGAGAGTTCTGGTATGTCGAAGGCGTCTGATTATTCTACAACAAATATACAGGTTGCTGGTGTTGACGAAGCTGATTTTGTCAAGAATGATGGGAAATATATTTACATGAAAACTGAGAATAACACGGTAGCAATTGTTGATGCGTTCCCAGCTGCTGGTATGAAAATCGTTTCAGAGATAAGTTTTGATGAAAATTCTTCCGATGATAAATTTTATCTATCGCAGCTTTATATCGATGGAGATGTTTTGGTTGTGATTGGATCAATTTCTGGTTACAGAACAGATTATCTTGCTGGTTGTGTCGATGGAAGTGATGTGGCTGGGTGTGTGATTCCGCCAAGAACGTATTATTCGAGCACTGCTGTCAAGGTTTATGATGTTACTGATAGAACAGCTCCGATTCTGAAGAAAAGTATGATACTCGATGGTAATTACTACAATTCTAGAATGATTGGTGATTATGTTTATATCATATCAAATGATTATATCAGAAGTTATGGTGATGATCTCGAGCTTCCGGCAGCTGCATATCGTTGTGGGGGTACTGATGACAGATGCGGTTCGATTCAGGTTTATCATTTCGATAGATCTGATTCCAGTTATCAGTTTACGGTTCTGACTGGGATTGATGTTACGGGTGATGTTGTGCAAACTGACAGCAAGGTTTTCATGACCGGATATTCGCAAAATATGTTTGTTTCCCAGGATAATGTTTACATGGTTTACGGAAAGACAGTTGGGATTTCTGATTATGTTGATGTGATTGTACGGGATGTTGTTGTCCCTAGTTTGCCTTCTGACTATGGTTTGAAGGTTCAGGATGTTATGAGATCCAATATGACAAATAATCAGAAGATGAGTGAGGTAGGTAAGATTTTGAATAATTACACGACTTCACTTGATACAGAAGCACGATACACATTTCAGAAGGACTTCGAGGAGCGTGGAAATCGAATAATGGTAGAGCTTGCTAAGGAGATGGAGAAGACAGTTGTGCATAGACTTTCCGTAAAGGATGGTAAGATCGATTATAAGACAAATGGCGAGGTTGTTGGAAAGGTATTGAATCAGTTTTCAATGGATGAGTTCAATTCACATTTCAGGATCGCGACCACTACTGGAAGTACATGGGACAATACATCACAGAATCATGTTTTTGTTTTAAACAATGACTTAAAACAGGTTGGGTCTGTTGAGGATCTTGCACAGGGTGAGAGAATATATTCGGTTCGCTTTCTCGGCAATCGAGGATATGTAGTAACTTTTAGACAGACAGATCCATTGTTTGTACTTGATCTCAGTAATCCTGCAAAACCAGTTGTTGCTGGTGAACTAAAGATACCTGGATATTCATCTTACTTGCATCCATATGATGAGAATCATGTGATTGGTATTGGTCAGGAGGCTAATGAGCAGGGAAGAACGCAGGGCTTGAAGTTATCGATGTTTGATGTTACTGATCCGGCTAATCCATTGGAGATATCGAAATATGTAGGACCGAGTTATAGTCATTCAGATGTTGAGTATGATCACAAGGCACTGCTTTTCAGTAAGGAGAAGAGTCTTTTGGTTGTGCCAGTGAGTTATTATGTTCCTAGCAATGGGACTGCGTATGGCCATACATGGTATGGTTCGTATGTGTTCAATGTAAATAGTGTGAACGGATTCCAGATGAAAGCGAATCTTTCGCATATAGATTATAATGGTACCGTGGATGATACAACAAAACCATATTACTATTATTGGGATTATAGTAAAAGGATTTCACGGTCTCTTTTCATGGACAACACATTGTATACAGTTTCGGATACAATGATCAAGGCTCATGATCTTAACACGATGCTTGATATATCGAGCGTTGAGTTGCCTGGTGGATATGATTATCGTGGGCCGATTTATACGACTGGGTTGATTGAGTAAGGGCTTTTTAGAGTTTTTTCTACACAGATTTCTTCATGGTACCAGAACTTTTAGCACCAGCTGGTAATTGGGCGAGCTTGCGCGCGGCTGTGGATGCTGGTGCAGATGCGGTTTATCTCGGACTTAATGAGATGAATCTTCGTGCAAATGCTGGAAATTTTGAAGAGTCTGAGTTGATGAAGGTCGTTGAGTTCTGTCATGGAAAAAATGTTAAGGTATATCTAACTCTCAATTCGATTGTGTTTGATGACGAGGCAAAAAAGATTGATCGAATTTTTTCTCTTGTTAAAACATCTAAGGTTGATGCGATCATTGCCTGGGATTTGATGGTAATACAGAAAGCTATTGCTGTGGGCATTCCTGTTCATGTTAGTACGCAGGCAAGTGTGGCTAATATTGATGCTGTTCATTTTTTTGAGAAGTTGGGTGTTAAGCGAATTAATCTTGCGCGTGAGTGTAGTTTGAAACAGATTAATGCGATAAAGAAAAAAGTTAGTGTCGAGATTGAGTGTTTTGCACACGGTGCAATGTGCGTTTCAATCAGTGGTCGTTGTTTTGTATCCCAATTTCTTACTGGTCATAGTGCTAATCGTGGAGAATGTATCCAACAATGTAGACGAACTTATACGGTGAAGGATAATGATACTGGTTATGAGCTGGGACTTGAGAATGATAGGATAATGAGTCCGAAGGATTTGTGTACGATTCCAATTCTTGATAAAATTATTGCTTCTGGTGTCACTACACTAAAGATTGAGGGTCGGGTTCGTCCTCCAGAATATGTTAAGGTTGTTACCTCGGTTTATAGACAGGCGATTGATGCAATTGCTTCTGATAAATATACTAATGAACTCAAGGAGAAGTTGATTGCTGATTTGAGAACAGTTTATAGTAAGAAATTTTCTACAGGGTTTTATCTCGGATCCCCGACTGATGATGATTGGACTGGTGTTGGTTTTAGTGATTCAGTTGATGAGAAGAATTATGCTGGAATGGTTGAAGGATATTTTCAGAAGATTAGCGTTGCAAAGGTACGTCTTCACAAAACAGATCTCTCCATTGGAGATAAGATTATTATAATTGGTGAAAGTACTGGAGTTGTTATGCAGATTGTAGGAAGTTTGCAGAAGAATCGTGAAGATATCAAGATTGCGAAGAAAGGTATGTCAGTCGGTCTTAAAGTTTCTGCTCCAGTGCATCGTGGAGATAAGGTTTTCGTGATGCGACGAAGAAAATGAAAGACCATTCGATTGTTTTTTTTCAAGCATTTAATGTTGTGAAGTAATTTATTCTAGTTGATAATTATGGGATGTGCGAGATTTTGGGAATTTCATCCAAAAGCTACTGTTGATGAGTATGTTGATAGCTCTGCTAGATGGAGTTCTGACAAGAGGACACCGAAGTATGAGAAGGAGAAGCTTGCGTCTGTGATTAAGAGTACGGATCAGTATAGAGAACTTTCTAGTTTAGGATTGTCTGAAGAGCAGGCTATGGTAGAGACTTTGAAGTATCTCGATAGAGTAGGTACGATGGATAATTTGTACGAGACTGAAGCACAGAAACAGGTTGTACAGCAGACATCGTCTATGATGTACGTTGCTAATCAGGATAGGACTGAGTCCGTTTCTAAAGTCATTGAGAGAACTGTTGACGTGAGTCCACACGTGGATCAACCAAGTTATCTTGTGACTAATGAGATGCTGGATGAGGTAGTTGAACAGCAGGAAGAAGTGGTTTCGATCTATGCTGACGGTGTAGACGATGGATTGGGTTATGAGATAGATGAGTCTGATATTGCTGAATTTGACGGGTCAGATGATGATAAGAAGAGAATTATAAATTTACTGCGATTAAGGAGACGATCTAGGAAAGATTCTGATAAGAAGGTTCTGCATTCAAGATATTCTCCGAGATCTGGTTCAGGTACGCAAATGTTGACAGATACTGATAGACGAGTTATGAGGTTTTTGCGTATGGATGATAAGAGGTTATCTGGTGGGATGGTTGTTAGTAATCGGTATGATAAACGCATGATGAATGTGGCTTGATCGCTAATTTTTTAGGTAAGGACCTCCTAGAAATTCTTGCATTGTTGCTGAGTCAGTTTCTTGCCATCTGATTGTACGGAATGATAGTGTTTGACCCAGTTTTTCTATGTAAATGGGTCCTTCATCTAGGACAACGCATGGACCGAATTTTCTAAT
>JBDRFU010000074.1:0-4822 GCA_043818435.1 Candidatus Aenigmatarchaeota archaeon | reverse complement strand
CTATGAAAAGACTTAAAAAAGGGATTATCATTACCGATTACCTTTATATCAAAGCTTTGACAAAACTATAATATGTCATCAGGAGATAAAATCGCTCTTCGCGGTAGAATCGTACCCGGTATTGGAAGAGGAAAAGAGCTTATCACAAAATACTGCGAAAGAATACGAAGTACCCTCCTATTTAGACCATTCCTAGGGACCCTAAACATTGAATTGGAGCAAAAAATAGATATCAGGAAATACGAGACCAAACGAATAGATCACATTCTGTTGGATGGAAAACCATTCGTCGAGGCACGTCTTGCACCAGCACAGGTCATGTTCGAAGATCAGACAATTGATTGCTGGATATTCAAACAAGAAAAGGCACCTCATGAGGACAATATAATAGAAATAGTCGCTGACAAGGAGATCATGGAAAAATACAAACTGAAGGAATACGATGAAGTCAAGGTTATACTAACCGAGAGTCCAAAGGATTGGCGTGGAAGAATGAAAAAAGAACCATCATCTATATACCCTGATAGAAAATATACCAATATGGGCACATTCGAGAAAGGGAGATAATATCACCCCATATCGGCATTAAAAGTTTTGTTCTTATCACTCTAGAAGATGATTATGTCATTATCATACTCACAGATGTCATTTCAGGGCGACACGAATATAGGCCTGAATGGATTCGCAACCGATAGTTATTGCATCATTGGAGAAAAAGCCGAGAAAAAAAAGGGCGAAATCTCCAAGATACTGGATATTCCCGTATTCGTGACATCCATACTTCACATTGATCTAGCAAAGATTTTCATCTGCGGAAATACGAAGATGTTGCTTGTTCCGAGATTTCTCTTTGATTCAGATATCAAGAATCTTGAAAAAATTACCAAAGAAATCGGAATCGAACTCATACAAATTGATACAAATAAAGCACTCGGAAACCTCATTTTAATGAATGATAATGGTGCAATAGTGTCCCCATTGATAAAAGATGTAACCCACCAACTCGATGAGATTGGAATTGTATCAAAGGTTGAAACCATTGCAAAACTGAATGTTGTAGGAACCAGAGGAATATGTACAAACAAAGGATGTCTGCTAGGATCCGATGCAACAGAAGATGAAATAAAATCAATAGAAACCACACTCAAAGTAAGCGCAGATATAGGAACCGTTGGTTTTGGATCACCATTCCCAGGTGCTGGAATTATAGCCAACAGCCATGGTTTCGTATCATGCCCAAAAACAAGCGGAATAGAATTAGGTAAAATCGCCGAAGCGCTTGGATTCGAGTAAGAATACGCATTTAAACTATTTCTCCAATTTAAGATAGCTGATAAAATGTCAAAAAAGAAAAAGGACGACTCATGCGAAGAATGCGAGGAACACTGTGAACATAGCCAATGTTCTGCATCTAGTGATACCCAGCAAAATCTACAGAAGAAGTATATGCAATTCCAGATGCTAAAACAACAGATTACAGCGTTAATGGAAGAAAAGACAAAAATGGATAATGCTGTCACTGAGATGAGTATGACGATAGACGCCATATCAAAAATAAAGAATATCAAGGAAGGCGAAGAGATGTGGTCCACACTAGGTTCTGGGGCATTCGTACGGTCCAATATTTTAAACAAAGAAAAAGTCTTGATAGATATAGGAATGGGGATGTATGCAAAGAAAGACCTTGACAACGCTATAGAAGTTCTTCAAAATAGACTAGATGAGATCATCAAGGTATCCGGAGATATAACCAGCACAATAACGAAAATGGATTCTGAGATGAGAGCTGTGGAAACCGAGATGCAGAAACTATCCGAAAAGATCAAGGAATAAGAAAAAATTATCCTCGAGTATACCAATAATCTAAAAATGAATCAGCAACTATCATACCAGTGACCTCATTTCCTGAATTGCTGATATCATCTGAACTGGTCTCATCTCCTGGAATAGTAGTTTCCCCACCACCTGAACTCCCGCTGTCTGAACTTCCGGTATCTGAACTGATACTATCCGATACTCCCTGATCTCCAGAATCACCACCAGTATCTCCTCCAATCACATCTCCACCCTTGTTGCCTGTATCCACCTCTTCAACAGGATTCTGGTCTTCTATAGTATCACTTCCACTATCTGACTCCCCAGAATCCCCTGAACTAACATCCTCATAATAACACTCGCACCCATTTTCTCCACAACCAGTTCCTCTTAGTCTCTTTCCAGTTTGCGGAGAACAAGTACTCTGACAATCTATGCAGTTAGTTCCTGACTCTCCTCCTGTGTCCCCACCGCCCGACTTTTCGGAATCATCGTTCTCGTAATAACATTCACATCCGTTTTTCCCACAACCAGTGCCACGTAATCTTTGTCCCTCGTTATCTGGACACGTACTGATACAATTATCACATTTCACTCCAATTTTGGAAACATCGTCCATATGTTGCTTACACGCCTCTTTTGACAGAGCATTCACCTTCTTACACTCTGGAGGAGCATCATAATCCTCTTTGTAGGAGAAATCAATACATCTAGCATCAACAATACATTCATATCCTTGTGTAGAATCGCCCATTATTGGTTCATCCCCCGCCTGTGGACCATATAAAGATCTGCACTCTGCCTTTTTCATCGCCCAATCCTGCTCAGTCATACACGGTCCTGAATAATCCTGATCATCGATTCCTTTCATCCCTTCCAGTTGATTCGTAGCTGCATCATAACATTTTAATCTTTCCATCGGGTCTACGATATCCTTACAATTAGAATTTATTTTGATGACACCCTTCTTAGCAGATGTCTCTTTATACCCACTTCCTTCATATTTACCAACACTATCCAAGAAATCCTTACAGTCCTTTGCATCATGAATCCCACTTTCCATACATTCCCTCGGGCGATGATCAATATCGAATAAATAATCTTGACATTCTTCCGGATTTTTTATTCCCTGTTCAACACATTCCGGAGAATACAGCTCCATCATAACCTGATCACAAAGTTTTTTTCCCTCCTCTTCACTCTGAACATCTGCTTTCAATAGCTCATCCCTACACTCTTTGGGGGAATTTTCGCTAATCATCAACTTTCTACATTCTTCGGGTGTCTGAACTCGTTTAGCCACACATTCCTTCGGCATATGGAGCTCATACTGAGATAATCTGATTTTGGAGTCCAGCTCCAGTTGTAAATGTTCAGGTAGTGAAGGCAGGACAAGTTCGTCCAGTTGTTGACAAGCGTTTTGATCTTTGTATATATCACACTCAACTGTTAATGGCGCTACTTTTTTACAGATATTTGAAAACTCCAGAAAAGAGATATCATCACACCTACAGGTCTGTCCAGAAGTTTCAAAACATTCTGATAAAATGTCACCAAATTCCTTTGCTTCCTTTTTTTGCTCATCTGTCAGTTCTTTATCCAGCGTTTTCTGCCATCTAGAATTGGACTCATTCGCCACACAGATCTTACCATATTGAATAGGATCCATTTCAGCCAATTCTCTACACAGCTCCTTAATCTTATTGGAAATTTCAACAGCCGTGACTAACTGCCGTTCTCTTTTTATTATAATTTCACGTTGCTCCTCGGGTATTTTATCCTTCATTTTTTCTAACTCGTTCCTAATAACCTCCGTACTCTTTTTGATTTTTTCTTTATTCTCTGGGTCTGCTTCCTTTTCTGCAAGCTCTGAATATTTCAAATAATTATTCAATGCTTTTTCAGCAGCTTCATAATTTTCCAACTCGATCATTGATTTTATTTCAGCGATCTTTTCCTCCCTTACCTCAATTTCATTGCTGAAACCATCAAAAAATTCGTCAAGAAAATAAAACGGACTGTCTGGCGTTAATCCAGGATCCATGATTTTCAATTCATCGCAATCATAATCTCCACACATCTCTGCGCTTGCTGTGGAACTGGAACCCATTAAAATTGCTACTAATATAGTAAATACAAATATAGTAAACACTAAGTATTTCGACATTTTTCACCTTATTCAACATAGGAAACGGATATATATAATAGTTTAGGTCCATGAAAAATGGACTGAAAACAGGGAACACTCTTTTTTATCTTTCTTTAAGAGCTTATTTCTATAAAACAATTGTAATATGGGTGCTTTCATGTTCGGAGGATTGAAGAAACGACTGGAAACCGCTATCAAAAAGATAGCTGGAAAGGTTGAGCCAATAGAAGATCGAAAAGAAGAAAAAAAGAGTCGTTTCGATGATATTAAGGAACGTGTTGAAGATAAAATAGAAGAGATACAGGAAACCCGAGAAGAGCAAAAACCTAGATCAATTGAGGACCGGATAGAAGAAGAATTGGCTGAGAGAAAAGAACGCATGGAAGATCTGGAAGAAAAAATAGCCCAAGAAGAACTCGAATCAAAAATCGATGGAGATGCTGATCTCTTACGAGAAGAAAAAGAGATACTGGAAGAAGTTAAAGCAGAAGTTTTGGTTGAGAAAATACTCGAAGTCCCGTCACCAAAACGAAAACTAGGTTTTCTAGATAAACTAAAACGAAAAACCGTGGAAAAAGTGCTCTCAGATAGCGATATACAAAACATACTCCAGGAATTACAGATAGCATTACTTGAGAACGACGTAGCTCTTGAGGTAGCTGAGAAAATATGTGCGGATGTGAAAACTGATCTCCTAGGAAAAACCGTCAAACGTGGCAAAGTTGAGGATATCATAAAAGAATCATTGAAAAAAGCTATTTTAGATATTCTTCAGCAACCAGAAATCAATATCGAACACAGAATAAAAGAAAAAAATGGACCTTTTCTGATTATGATGATAGGTTTCAATGGTGTTGG
>JBDRFU010000073.1:0-14696 GCA_043818435.1 Candidatus Aenigmatarchaeota archaeon | reverse complement strand
GGTGCTATACGAATAGTCCTCGGATACACAAAGGTTTTCCACGATCTTAGATTTAACAAGAAACTAGCTCTGCAAACCATTGTCGTATCATTATTCATCGGAGCAATAGCAGCCATACTTATCAGACCAGATGAGTGGTGGGTTGCAGTGTTTGCAGGGTTCGGTGGACATGATGTAATAAATGCAGTTTACCAGGGTACAATAAGAAAAGAAACTGGTATCACACCAAAAGTAACCATAGGCTCATCCCTTGGCGGAGCAGGTTGCCCAGTAGGCCTCAGTAGTCGCCAGCAAGTTGGATATGTATTTGTCTCAAAAAACGGAAAGATTACAAATGATCAATACTCGGATATAACTAAGTGCTCACATACCACCGCATCTGTTGATCTCAGAGATCTTGTAAAAAGAAAGATACTCAAGAGGTACGGAGCCAAGAAAGGAACATACTACAAGCTCTCCTGATGTCTACGAATACCAGAATATGTACAATTATGTATATTTTATGTACGAAATATGTACGGCCAAATCGTACATATAGTATTTCTCCCTCTAGGATATGTACGGCTTATGTACGGGATATGTACGTTTTATGCACAAAATATGCACATTCTAGGGGTATAGGTATCTAGAAGAAACAGGCTACCTCTGCACCACTATAAGCGCATGATCTTTCTCGTATGGCTCAAGATCCACAATCTCTATGATTTTGTACCCAGCGTTTTTTAGTTTTTCCTCAGAATCCTTATACACCTCTCCCGGGGTTTTTATGACATCTATGCTCCTGGATTTTATTGCGATCATTCCATATCCGCCTGGTTTCAGAAATTCATTACAGTTTCTTATGAAAATCACAACCTCTTCAGGTTGACTGATATCAGTGAAAACAATATCACATTCCTCCACCCAGGGATATTCTTCTATCTTGCGTGCATCAGCCATCAAAGGTGCAATATTTTTTCTGTTCTTAGACAACTCGAGTAAACCTCTAAACACCCTTTCAGCAAACTCAAGACCGTACAACAACCCATTCTGTCCTATTATATCAGATATATGAGAAACAGTTGTCCCAGTGCTAGCACCTAAATAAAGAATTTTAGATCCTTGGGTCATTGGAACTGTTTTCAGTCCTTTGAGTATCGCTGCCCCGAGTTTGCTTCTGTTAGGATCCCATACCCTAAGTTCACCTGTTTTATCCTTTCTCAATTCCTCTCCATACACCTTTGTTCCAGGAACCAAGTTCACAGTAAACAATTCATTCCCCTGCTGAAAACAATTTTCAGTTACTTGCCTCATTCAACTACCCCCTTAATTTCACTATTGAGTTCCTTCTTAATTCTATCAGACTCATCCCGACCTGAGAAATAATCTATTCTAGCAGCCTGCATCAGCTTAGCAGCGAGTATTCTAGCAACCTTCCCTCGCTGAGATTCTGAAACGCTTTGTATAAGACCGCTTAAAAATATTATTCCATATTTCGGAGACTTTCCTTTACTGCGCAGATGTCTGAACAGTGCTTTTTCAGCACCTATAAGTTGTATGCTCGAAGCAGACATCTTAGAAAGTTTTTCCAGAGAACCAGCTAGTGCTAGTATTTTTGCAGCCAATGTAGGATCAATCAGTGATGTAAAGTTTGGTGCAATCTGAAACATAGATTCTTTTACATATTTCTCAAGACTCCTTCTCTGATCCAAGAGATTCTTCGTAGTCAATGCATACTCCTTTATGATACGTTCATCCATGGCGTTAAGTTCTACACCCGTACTATCCTTGAATCCAGGCCAATTTTCTCTATTGCCAAATTCCACTATCTTATCAATATCACTCTGTGCTAGTCTCATCTCAGGATAGTGTAAACCAAACCATTCTATAATCCTCATACTCGCAAGGTTCTGCATTTTCATTATATCATCAAGTGCATTGCTTGCCTGTATCACAAATTTATCCCTGCCTATGCTACCTCTCAGATTTTTCTTCGATAGGTGAAAACAAAACTCAGCAATGAAAATATTGAATTCCTCGTCAGATTTGAAAAAACCGAGATGAATTGCAAGTTCCCGTATCTTCTTTCTGGCTATCTGCTGTGCAACAGAATCTTCTGTCATATCATGCCCACCAGCTATTTCCTCAGGTATATCGTCTAGAAACCCTTTTACAGCATTCTCTGGTCTTTTGTCAAATAACTTGTAAGAAACCATCTCACCAGTCAAGGAAAACGCAAACACACCAATCGGAGTTTTCGCCACATGCAACTTGATAATCATACACCTACTAAGATATGTTATCAAATTTAATAAATAGGACACACACTACCGGATTGTTATAAACCTCTTTTTAAACAATAAAATACCACCAATATTTCTGATGGTATTTTGTGTACAAAAATCTCCATATATCACCCATATAGAGATTTTTATAGTTTGCTAATGATTACAATTACTGATAATCATGGGTTGTATACGAACATCTGATATAAAGAATCTGGCCGTAGATCTAGTTGAGGCATACCCAGATCGATTCAATGAAGATTTTGATAACAATAAAACCGTAATCAATGAGCTAAAGACAGTCGAAAGCAGGACAAAAAAATTTAGGAATAAGGTCGCTGGCTACGTGGTACGAGCATACCTGAAGAAAAAGAATAGATATCAGGGTCCGATACCGGAAGCTGTTGAAGAAGAATAGGGTTTTGGAATGAATTCTGTGGAAAAAGTCAGAGAATTTGTAAAGAAAGAATGTTCTGAAGATGATTGGAAGTATCATGTTTCTATCGTTATCGATTATTCTAGAATTTTAGCAGAGAAGCTCGGAGCAGATAAAGAGATTGTAGAACTAGGATCAATCCTCCATGACATAGGATGGATACGGGATATTAACGACGACCCGATCCATGATACAGTTGGACAAAAACACGCTGAGGAAATCCTGAAAGAATTTGGATTTTCAGAAGATACAATAAACAAAGTAAATCATTGTATTGAATCTCACAGAGTCAGAATCATCCCAATCACACTAGAAGCAAAGATAATTGCAAACGCTGATGCAATGTCTCATTTTGACTCAATGCCGTATCTTCTCAAGATAGCTCTCAAGAACTCCAATGGAAATATCAAAGAATCCGTACAATGGTTGTATGATAAACTCGAGAATGATTGGAAAAAGAAAATCACATTACCAGAAGCCAGAGAAATGATAGAAGAAAAATACAAAGCAGCGAAACGTATACTAGAATCCATATCATGAGTGTTTAGACACTAGATTTGCTCCACATTCTGAGCACTTACCACACATGGATAATGTACGTGCAAAATTCAGGTGTCCACACTTCAAGCATCTTACCTTACCTGCAGGAACATCGTGGTAAGCCTTCTGTGTATCTTTATTTCCCTCTTCCAGATTTTTCACACAGATAGCTTCATGTTCCAGAAGATCCTTTAGATATCTAAACTGCTGACCACAATATCTACATCTACCCTGTCTTTTCTTAGCATCTTCATACAGAACAAGAGACTGTATTTGTGTTTGTATACCAATAGTAAGATTTCTAGTGAAAAGTTCCTCGATTTCTTGATGATTTTTTATCATGGAGATGGCAAATTTTCGAGACTTTTTTGATGTAGTTTTAATTTTTATTCTGTCCTTTAACCGTGGATGTGATGAGAAAACGCTATGCTTTTCACTATTGATTATTTGCTTCTTAATTGCGATAACATCCTCTTTCATATATGATTCGTGTGCAGTTTTGTATACATTTACAAACGCTTTATTTTCTTCTAGCAATTTGACTATATGCGGGTATGCGGTCTTGTTGAAATATGTAGAGAATGCGGAATAATTCAATAATCCACTGGAGAAATTCTCCATATCTGCAACTTCTGATGCAATGAAATCCGCCCGTAGTTCTACTTGTCTGGAATATATCAACACTACTAATTTGAAAAACACTCTATAAATCCCAAAGAATATTATAATGAATAGAGCGGGTACCCAGAGGTACATGTGTATAGATAACATTGCCACCCCAGCATCAAATGCAGTGATAATAGCTTTCTCCATTCTCCATAGAACATTACCAATCACGGTATCTTTACCTCGGATATGTCCCATTTCATGGGCTATTATTGCTCTCAGCTCCTTAACTGTGATGTTTCTGAGACTTGCTATTCCAATAAAGAGTGTTTTATTGTACACCCCTTTGACGAATATGTCAGTAACTGCCATCAAATAAATTCTATCTGGTGGTCTCATTCCTAATTTATTTGAGACGTCTTCAATAAGTTCCACAAACTCTGGATAATTCTTTCTTTTCACTAGAACACCAGAAAGTGGTTTTTCCGATATTACTATAGCAATTACTATGACTAGAAGTCCTAGAAGCAATAAAATGATTCCGCTACTAACACTCCCAAAGAGCCAAAATCCGACGAAGTATAGTAATACGAAGATTGATATAAATATGAGAATAGCTAGAACGAGACCGATATATATCTTAACTGTTAAATTTGTAGGTATCTCTATAGTAGTCATATTTCACCTAGTGAGCGTATCTGTGTTTTTCTGGGCTACTTATCGAATCTTCCGTTTTATTGCTAGTTTTCCTTTTTTTCTTTAATATGATTGTAGTTAGGATGCCGATGATGATTATTATGACAATAACAAGAGCTATCACAGAATTCGTCTTACCTTGATCCAGTGCGTCTAATGCCATATCCAATTCATTATCGTCTGGGTTGTTCCCAATCAAAAAGCCGTTTCTATAGTTTTGTAGATGTTTTATGGATTCTGTTTTGAAGAAATTGAATCCACTATCAGCATCTATCGTGTTCCTAGTTTCAAAATATTTGTTTAAAATGATACTATCATATTTGATATGATATTTCTGAAATATGGGTGTCACGTCTTTGCCACATGTCTCGCTAAAAGCAAAAACTAGAAAATCATTAAATTTCATTTCATCATTGAAGTTCATGATAATATTATTGGTTTTGATATATCCATTTATTTTATTTATATGTTGTGGACATAGGTTCTCCAGATCTTTAACAGCCTTTATTGCAACATAGTATTGTTGAAACTGGTCAGTTATATCATTTCCAACAGAATTGAGTTCGTCTTCCGTTAGACTCATGACAACCTCAATTTCTGTAGTGTCAATTTTCGCATATTTCATAGCATCTAACATAAGATAATCGATAGAACCATCTTCCCACCAATTGGTTCGTGTGTTCTCACCATAAGTCTTTAGATGTGCAGCCATTATCATAGCCTTTACTATATTTGCCACTTGGTTTGTGGGGGAATTTAACGTTATGGAGCTTCCGATATAACACTCACCTGTGTCATAACACATGATCATATCGTCCGTACTATCGAATACCGCGTCTTCCTCATCCACAATATAAATACTATAATTATCTGGCTGTCCGAAATTCAACTCATCTATATAGGGCACAATATTTTCAGCATCCTTCATTATATTCAAGTCTTCCTCGTGTCTATCTGGTATTGATATGAACAATCTTCGGCCCCTATATTCAGATAGACCAGTTGATGAACTGGAACTACTCCATCTATCAGCTATTTTGTCAGTATAATCATCATAGGTCGTTGGGTACACCCGTTCTTTTTTGCCGGTTTGACAAAAGTTCGGTTCTGGTTCAAAAAGAGTCGATGATGATACTTGAGTTATCGTTGGAACTGCTGATACTACTGGATTTGAAGAATATTTGATAGGTGACACAATATTACTATATGTGTCTGATGGTCTACTGTCATAATATACTGGATATCCAGCATCCGATGGTAGACAAAAATAGACTTTTCTTGTGACATTTCTGTCCATGTTCAATAGATAAAATTCGGCATCAAAATTCTCTCTATAATTTGAAAGAACATCTAGATAATCAAATTCATAGTAAACATAATATGGAGAATTATAGCTATGTATTTCTGGTATGGTTATATCATAGAAACTATAATTTTCTTCAGTATGATTTAATACTACTTTAAGTAGATTTTTATCATTGTCGTGAATTTGGAGGTTTTTTCTAATCGAACTAAAAATTTCTTCATAAGTAAACGATATCAAATAATAATCAGGCGTTGTATAGAACGTGTTGATTTGTTTTATGTGTGTATTTTCACCGTCAAAAGTTACGTATATGGTCTCCTCCACTTCAGCATATGATTTTATACTAATTACTGCTATCAGGAAAAAGATCACCATACACAGCATAGCGATTTTTTTCATATACACATCTCTCCACATCCCTCAAAAGATATTAATTAACAGTATGTTAGAATGCTTAAAAATACTGCTTTCCTAGGACCTGAGAAGTTAATGTACTCACAAATACGTTTTTATCAGAGTATATCGGTTATCACTTACCAAACCCTCTTTTATTACACTCAGTTTTTGCGAACGAGGATAGACATGGTATGATACAAGCAACAATAATAATTATTATTACACCAATCAGCAATGAAACGGTCAAAGATATGATAATTACCATACCTATGATCAGAATTGATAGTAAAGTACCTAGAATAATCCAGTCGCTTTTAGTTAGATTTTCTCTTTTAATGACTGTTTTGTGGAATATCCAGAAAAAGCCGAGGATTATTAAAAAGTGTACCAATAATGCAAATATACTACCTGAGAGATTGCTAATAGTAATGATCAAAGTCCAAATACCACATATTCCCCAGAGAAAACCAAGTACACCTGCAATATAATTTAGTTTTGACAATTTAATTTTTGACAATTCAGTTTCTTTAACCTTAGCTTCCTTTTCGTTTTGGAGTTTGTTCAATGTTGAACTCTTGTTATTCTTCTTGGAATCAATTTCTCTGGGTCGTTTCATGATAACAATTGGGAAGAAATACTTTTAAACAGATCGATAGTCATTCTTTCTTCTCAGTGAGATATTCTATAAGTCTCCCTTTGACAACATCCCAGTCTTTGGCTTCTATTGTGGCGCCAGAAGCTGCCTCATGCCCGCCAGCACTTGCACGAAGACCTCGTGTTGCGTATCTTAGAATCTTATCACAATTCAATTTTCTTGCCTGATTTCTTGCAGCAATTGCTATTCGTTTGTCCATCCGTTCGTAAACAATAACCAATTTATCAGGATACTTCTCACTTAGTTTTGTAGCAACAGTTGACCTGAGATTGAATCTTGATTTCAACTGATAAAATAATATGTTATCGATCTTCTCTAAGCTGGCTTGAATATCTATCATTATGGCAGCCATCTCATTCTGCATCTTTTGATACGAATCCAGAAAACTACCGCTCTCCAATAATTGATTAGGATCCTTTGTATTCAGTATTATCTCAACCATCTGTTCACAGCTCATAGCTTTAGTGGCTTTTACACCTTCAATCATAGCAGCTATTTTATTGAACAATTCAATCGGATATTTTTTTTCGACCTCTTCCAGTACATCCTTTGAGCTGGATGTGTCATAATCACCTATTATGCCTATCGCTGATATCCATGCAGAATCAGATACATCAGTAATCTTGGATAATATCTTGTACATAAGATAACTGACAGATTGATAGATCTTAGGATTTTTGTATCTAGGATTGTAATATACAGCATTACCGGCAGTAAAGTTTCTTGTGGATGGATGATGATCAACTATAAGCACATCTGATATACCCTTGATTTTCTTTATCAACGATTCCTGCTGATCCACAGCAAGATCAAGCATTATTATTTTACTAGGCACACAGGTCTGTATCCTGCGTATGAGATTCTTATCAGGTGGCATTGGTTGCGAAATCATGTACGCCTTCTTCACTATGGTATCAAGATACTTTCTCAATAACACACTGGAACAGATTCCGTCAGCATCATTGTGGAATATCACAATAACACCATCAGTCGATTTTATACTTTTTAGAAAAGAAATCACGTTGTTCATAATATCACTTATAGAAGTAGTGAAGAAAGGTTTAAAAAGAACTGTTGTTTTTAAGGGTTTCCCATATCATCATGGTATGGACATCGAATTGATAACAAGTGGTAGAAAAAAAGCATTCAGAGTCAAAGCATTCCATAACGGTGATTTCATAGGATACGGAAGAATGTATATTGGTGATACGAGAACAAAGATATCTGCAATGGAGATTGTTAAAAACTATAGAGGTCATGGAATAGGTTCATCTATCATTAGAGAGTTTGAGAGAATATTTGCAGAAAAAAAAGGGTCAGGATATATTTTTGTTAAATCGACTTTGAAAGCCGCTGATTTTTACGAGAAAAACGGATACTGGATGTGTGGTGCAATACAAGAAGGAGATACCACAGTAGAAATGATGACATTCATTTAACTTTCTCAATCCCAATCTCGATTTTCTTTTCGTTAAATTCTACGAAATCTTTCTTGCCTTGTACTTTATTCAGTAAAATAGTCTTTGCACCAACTTCTTTCTTCAGTGCATCGGTGTATTGGCCAGCAACCTTGGGATCACATCCGTTCATGCTTACCACAATCTTATCAGTTATCACAAGTCCCATCTTCTTTCTCATATCCTGGATCTTTCTAACAATCTCCCGCATCATAGCCTCGTTTCTCAATTCTTCATCCATGGTATCATCAAGCCAGACCTTCAGATTAATGGCCTCAGCATCACTCTGGACCTGTTCACCGAGCTTATTCTCAGGAAGACCAACACCAAATCTAACATTCTTGACATTACACAACCTCTTGAGAACATCATCGAATATACGAACAGCAGTCTTAACACTCTCATCACCATCAACCACCATTCCTCTCAAAGGCCACCTGAGTTTCATCTTGTTCTTCTGTCTTATCATATTAGCTATCTCAACAATCTTTGTCACTTTTGTCATAGCCTCCTCCATCTGTTTATTTATGATCTGCTTATCTGGTTTCGGCCAGCTGCAGATATGAACACTCTCTGAATTTTCTCCCAATCGTTTGAGTATATTCTGCTGAACATGCTCTGAAAGATATGGCGTTATCGGTGCAAGCATACGTGCTGTATTTTTTGTCAGCTCATATAGTGTATAGAATGCAGCTGCATCGCCGCCAAACGCAGGCCAAACCCTATCCCTAATTAACTTGATATAAATTCTCGAGAAATCATTGACAATAAAATTCCTAAGATCTTCAGTAACCTTGTGAAAATTATATGTTTCGAAATTCTCTGTAACGGATTGTATGGTTGAATGTAATCTTGACAAAATCCAGATATCCTCTGGTCTAAGATCAGCTTTTGATATTTTTGGTACATAAGTCCCAACAAAATTGTAGGTATTTTCAATTATAGTCAACATCTTTGCAATATCATCCACGTTCTTCCAGCTGAAGTAACAGTCATCCCAAGGCGGTGTGCTTATGTAATAAAATCTAAGAACATCTCTGCCATGTTTTTTGATAACATCATTAGGTGTTGTAACATTTCCTTTGCTTTTTGACATCTTCGAACCACGTGCATCAAGAACAAAACTATGATACAAGACATTTTTGAACGGGCATCTGCCAAATGTCATAACACCCGCAATAATCTGGGAGTTCCACCATCCCCTGAATTGATCAGTAGCTTCAGTGTTCAGATCTGCTGGCCACATCTGATTGAACAGTGTTTTATCCCTGGGATAATTTAATGATGCCCAAGAAGCAACACCAGAATCAAACCACACATCAAGAACATCATGTATCCTTGACATCATGTCACCACATTCGCATTTGAGCTTGACAGAATCTATATATGGTCTGTGCAAATCAGCAGGAACCTCTGGTAGTTCGTCCGTTGAACCAATAACTTTTACTTTTTGACATTTATCGCATATCCATATAGGAAGAGGTATTCCCCAATACCTCTGTCGTGATACAGGCCAATCCGCTAGATTCTCTAACCAGTTATTGAATCTCTGTTTTGCCCACGCAGGGTGCCAATTAACTTTCTCATTCTCAGCCAACAACGTATCTCTGATCTGTGTGACCTTGAAAAACCACTGCGGAACTGATATGAATAATAGTGGTGATTCGCATCTCCAGCATCTCGGGTAATCGTGAACAACCTTCTCCTCGTGTAGTAACATGTCTTTTGCTCTCAATTCCTCAAGGATAGATTTATCAGCATCCTTTACAAACATGAAAGCAAACTTGCCGCATTTTTCCTCATATGTACCATTCAGATTAACCGGAGATATTATCGGTAACGCATTCTCAGAACCAACTTTGAAGTCCTCCTGCCCATGACCTGGTGCGCAGTGTACAAGACCGGTTCCGTCCTCAAGACTGACAAACTGTTCAGACATCACAACCCTGTATCCCTTTTGCGCAATCTCTGACGCAAATGGAATAGACTCAGCAAAAGGATGTTTGTATTTCAAATCTTCTAGTTTGTTTCCATAGAAAGTATCAACGATCTTATACTTTTTTCCCATCTTTTGTGCAACAGTCTCAACCAGATCCTTGGCCAAAATCAATTTTTCAGTTGTACCCTCAAGTTTTATTTTTACATATTCCGCCTTTGGATTCGCCATGATACCAGTATTGGCAATCAGTGTCCACGGCGTTGTTGTCCATACTAGAAAACAAGTCCCTTTCTCATCTACCATCGGGAACTTGATGAATATCGATGGATCAGAAACCTTATGATATTCTATTTCATTATATGCAACAGCTGTCTCACAGTGTGGACAAACATGAACTGGATATATTCCTAGATGCAGTAACCCCTTATCGTATGCTATCTTGAATGTATGCCACGCAGACTCAATATATTGATTTGATAGAGTAAGATATGGATTCTTCCAGTCCATCCATATACCCATATCATCGAACTCGCCATTCATCACGTCTATGAACTGCGTAGCGAATTTTTTACATTGCTCATTGAATTTGGCTATTCCGTATTTCTCGATATCCTTTTTCGATTTCAGCTTCAGTAGTTTCTCCACCTTATTTTCTATAGGCAAACCATGGGTATCATATCCTGGCTGATCCCAGACATCAAAACCCCGCATCCTCCAGAATCTTATACAGATATCTTTGATGACTTTATTTTTGCCTGTACCGATATGAATGAATCCAGTGGCATAAGGAGGCCCGTCCATAAAGAAGAACTTCTTAGCACCCTTCCTACTCGCTTTGGTCTTCTCATATGTCTTATTTTTCTTCCAGAATGACTGTATTTCAAGTTCCTTTTTATTGTCCATACAAAATCTCCAGGCTTTTTCATCGCCCCGGTGAGGCAGACATGATATAAATGTTCTTAGATATTATCATCCCCTAGAAGATATAAAAGGATTGTTATAACATGTTATTTCTATGCGTGAAATGTGGCTAGTCCCAGGGGACAAGAAAGTCAAGGCAGAAGATGCTGTAAAACAGGACGATCTTGTGAGCAGACAGAGCATCAAGATAAAGGACGCCTCAATGTATTCTGAAGAAAAGGGATTTTTCATAATTATAGAGGGTGACAAAAAGTATATCGATAGGGCAGCAGAGCTTCTAAAAGAATTCGGTGAGAAGTACTCGAAGAAGGAAACTGTTTTTGCCAAGATAGACAAAGAAGACGAAGATGCCAATGCAGGAGTTGGCTTTATACTGGGTGGGGACTAGCAACGCCTTTAAAGAGTTTTCGCCTATCCTTCTTTTCATGAACGAAAGAATTTCTGATTATGGTACACGGTCAGTAATGGAGTTCTTCCAGCCGTTTCATCTTTCCAGGATGCAATATCCTTTTATCTACTACTGTAGAACATGTATCAGAAATTTTGAGACAAAACAACGAGTACCTATTTGTCCACGCTGTAAAAGAGATAATGTAGTCGAATTACCAAAGAACTGGGTAAAAGTCAACAAACTGGATTACGTTGATGTCTCATTCAAAACAATTAAGCAGAAGTTCTCTTCTTTCAAGAAGCGATTATTCTACTTCTTGAAGCCAGCTAAACTAGAAGAGATGCCATCAGTGATATGAGTTGATGCACCAGCTGGGATTGCTTCAAAGACCAGAGGTCTTTGAGCTGCCAAAGAAGCTTCGCTTCTTTGAGCATGAACCCAAGGGTTCAAATTAAAATGCACCAGCTGGGATTTGAACCCAGATCATGAGCTATATCCAGTTTTCCGTTTTTGATTGAACTTTTTTGATTTACATCCGGAAAAAGTTCATTGGGAAGCTCAGGTCATACCAGGTTAGACTACTAGTGCATACGAAGAATAGTTCTTATAGTTTCTTAAAATAAAGTCATATTATCGGGCTCGTGGTCTAGTGGTTATGACGACTGCTTGACGTAGGTGACGAACATCCGTTCGTCATATTTCGAAGCAAGCTTCAAAATGCAGTAGGTCGGCGGTTCGAATCCGCCCGAGCCCATCATATTTCTTCAATACTAGTTCAATTCAGTAAATCATCATATTTCGTTAGACAGAATCCTTCATTTTTCAATTCCTTCGAGACTTCTTCACATATATCATGGCGACCATACACACGTATAATATGATTACCTGATGCACGATTTAGAACCCGAATATGACAATCAGATTTTCTGGATTCATCTGTTATTATGGGGTCATGAGAAGCTAAGCGATCTTTTGTAGAATAGTATTTTTTGGCACGTATAATAATATCAGCGATGTTGTAACACATACCAAGACACTTGTCATATCGATCAATGGGTGTCAGAGCATCACCAAATTTTTTAGTAAAAAAAGACACACACGGTAATGAGAAAGGAAAGAGATCAAGCTCCATCTGATGATTTACTGGGTACTTTTCTGGTAATAATCTTACGAATCTCTCGAATTCACCACACACTGGCGTATCAAAATATATCTCCAAAGGTTTTCTACCAGTAGTATTTCGGATGTGTGACAATTTTCCATCATCAGATATCGTAGACCATGAAACACCATCAATAGAGCATGCGAACTCCGGTAGACCATTTCGGGTGATATGTTCCTTAATATCTGTCTGCGCCCCTCTTGAAACATAAATCGGTTTCATAAATTAATCAATATTGACAAGTAGTTTTAAACTTCCAGTGGGAACCACACGAGAAACAATCTTAAATAATATATTCATCATTTCTTTAATTTCACAGCCGTACCATATACAAGAATTTCCGATGCGCCCTGCATTATACTGCTTGTTGAAAATCTGACGTTGACAATGGCGTCGGCTCCCATTGATTTCGCATCTTTCTTCATTCTTTCTATTGCTTCTTCTCGAGCTTCTGTCATGATTTTCACGTAAGCTTCTATTTCCCCACCTATCAGTGTCTTAAGACCAGCAGAAATATCTCCACCAAGTCCTCTTGCACGTATAGTGTTTCCTTTGGCAACACCAAGAACCTTTGATATGGTTGCTCCTGGAATAGTTTCTGTTGTAACAAACAACATCCAATACACCTAGATATACTAATTCAAATAGATTTAAGAATTAATCAAATTGATGAATATGCAAATAGCAGATCTCCATATCCATTCACACTACTCCCGTGCAACAAGCCCAGACATGAATATCCATGAGCTCGTGCGCTGGTCTAAAGTAAAAGGAGTTAATGTACTGGGCACAGGTGATTTTACACATCCATTGTGGTTGAAAGAACTGAAATCCCTCTTGAAATTCAACAACGGAATATACGAATATCATGGTATAAAATTTGTGCCCTCCGGAGAGATATCCTTGATATACACCCAGGATAAAAAATCACGCAGAGTTCATCAGGTTCTTCTTGCTCCGAATTTTGACGTTGTAGATCAGATCAATGAATTCCTGGACAAGAAAGGCAGGCGTGATTATGATGGTCGACCAATATTCGGATTTTCTTCAATTGAATTGGTGGATGAGATGATGAAGATATCAAAAGATATCATGATAATTCCAGCACATGTCTGGACCCCCTGGTACGCCATCTTTGGATCAATGTCCGGTTTCAACTCACTCGAAGAATGTTTCGGAGAAAAAACAAAACATATACACGCAGTAGAAACAGGAATATCAAGTGATCCTGCAATGAACTGGAGACTTTCTTTTCTAGACAACGTTTCTCTTGTATCATTCTCAGATTCACATTCGGGTTATCCATGGCGACTTGGAAGAGAAGCATGTATTTTCAACATAGAAGGATTTAACTATGAAAAAATGATTCACGCTATAAAAACAAAAGAGGACTTTCTGTTTACAGTAGAAACATCCCCATCCTATGGAAAATATCATTATGATGGTCATAGAAATTGTGAGGTGAGTTTCTCTCCAGAAGAAACAAAGAAACACAATGGAATATGTCCAGTGTGCAAGAAACCCCTTACAATAGGGGTTGCTAATCGCATTGAGGAACTAGCAGACCGGCCAGAAGGATTTGTACCAAAAGGCGCAATACCATTCAAGTCACTCATCCCGCTAAGCGAAATAATATCAGCCTTGATCGGATCAAGCATTGCCTCAAAGAAAACCTGGGAGATCTACAATACACTCATGAACAAATTCGGAACAGAGTTCAATGTTTTGCTGAATGCCGAAGAATCCGAACTCAAGAAAATCGTAAAGGATCGCGTAGCAGAAGCAATCATCAAAAACCGCAAAGGAACGATAAAAATCCAGCCAGGTTTTGACGGAGAATACGGAAAACCAATCTTTAACGAAGACGAAATTAGTGCCCCAAAACCATACAGCAAGAAAGGTCCTCAGAAAACATTGGGTGAATTTT
>JBDRFU010000072.1:0-6042 GCA_043818435.1 Candidatus Aenigmatarchaeota archaeon | reverse complement strand
CCATCAAACTCCATAAACGTATTGTTTATGAAACTACAATTATTCGATTCATCAATCCATACCGCAAACTCAGCATCATTGTAACTAATGTTGTTTCTTAAGAAATTATTAAATGTATTGTTCGAATCATTCAACCCAATTGTAGACATATGAGACATTTTCACACCTCCTCCGTCATTACCACTAATGTTGTTATCAGTAACATTGTTGTACGTAGAATAGTATACGAACAACGTCCCCATCATTGTGTTATTGTTAATATTGTTGTACGTTATTCTATTGAGAGACGAAGCAACTGTCACCAAACCAGTCTGCACATTGAACGAAAGATTGTTTCCCTGAACTATCGTGCTATTTGCATAGTAAATCAATAAACCTATCTGGGTGCTATTATATATTGTATTATTGATAACCGAATTGTTACTCGCTCCAATAAAAACATTGATACCATGCGCACCGCTGTTATAAACTGTGTTGTTAACAAACGTATTGTTGAATGCATATTGTAAATACATCCCCCAATTTGAAATATCATACACTGTATTATTGTAAACTATACTGTTATTGGTGCCCGATAAATCTATCCCAATTGCATTTTCGTAAATAATATTGTGATACAAATACGAACTATTCGATACGACAAATATTCCACGATCAGTGTTGTTATAAACACTATTTCCAAAAATAGAAGAAGTTCCTTCAACATCACCAAATACTAAACCATAATGACTATTATTATGAACTGTATTATTAGTTACATTAACAGCCGTTGCACCAGACATATCTATTCCGTCATAGTATTTTTCGACAAGACAATTCACAACAGTTATATTTTGGTGAGAACCTCCCAGAGCAATTGCAGCCGAATCTTCAGTATGATCTCCAATTATAGCAAATCCGGCACAATCGAGTGAAACATTACCTATTGTTATGTTTATACAGGTAGCTGATGACGACAAGTTTTGCGTAAGCGCATATTCACCTGGAATAGTTATATTCTGACACACTGCACCAACCTCAGTAACAAATCCCGTGACCCTGAACCCAGTAGTACCTAAAATCTGAATAGTAAAAATTCCCAGCAGAAAAATAGCGAGCACGATAGAATATGCTACATAAGGTTTTTGACCATGTTTTCTAGCACTCCTCAATCTAGATGTAATAGAATGTTTCTTTCTCATAAGATACAATTAGTCAAAGACTGAATATAAAGATTTTAGACAGCTACAAAGATACTCCACTTGCTCACAGAACCAGATCTATCTCTTCCCAGTACACCTAGTGCAAACAACCTTGCCATTAACGAACTTCACATCCCGATAGCAAACTTCCTTGCCACAAATGTCACAATTATGTATCAAAAACTCAGCTTTCCCACAAATAGCACATTTTAATCCAGTATTTTTACCACTCTTTCCTTTAGCACCTGATCGAATATCACGTTTCTTCTCAACAACCATTGTGCTCAACGCTGGCTTTGGTTTGGGTGAACCAAGTAATCTATCCCAGAACGAGACACCCGATACGGTCTTTCCAATTGTTCTTCCTTTGATTGACTCCTCGTTTTTACGTCTTTTCTCATCCACTCGTCGTCTCCGTTCTTCGCGTCTTCTCGCAACCGCATTCTTGTGTGCATTCACCTGCTGTTCTTTGTGCTCCTGTAACTTTTTGGTATGTTTATCACTTTTACCGTCACGTAGCGTCTTTTTACGTCGTCTAAAAACAAAGAAAAGAAGTATTATCAAACCAACCAGTATCAGTAATAAAACTACTACAATATCCAAAAGTGTTAACACAAGATCACCGATTTTGTAGCATGTATCAACATCATCATAAGATTGACATTCGTACCCGATATTCTCATCACATATATATCCGACTCTAGATCTCATCCCATCAACACAATTTGACCACCCACCAGACTCAGGACATATTGGACATACCTCTGATACACAACTCCTATTCATCAAAAGTGTCTTACATGATTCAACCGTTTCATCATTACATGTACTCTCTGTTCTAAGCTGAACTCCATCCTCACAATCACTCCATGCAGAAGAAGATGGACATTGTGGACACACATCAATTCCCACACACGATCTGTTCTCGATACCCAACACACAGAAATAGTCAGTTTCAACAGAACAACTATAAGCCATCCTTATCTGTAAACCATTCTCGCAATCCAACCAACTAGTTATCTCTGGCTGCGGACATGTCACACAACTAGATGGTCTGAGAACAACAGCAAAGACACTAAACGCAGGTGAATCTGATTCATAATAATTAGTATAGCCTATCTCACCATATTTCTCAGTCTTGAGAATATCCCAACCAGAATTCCAATGAAGTAATCTAACGCCGTCAGAATCACCAGATTCATTGACCAAAGACTTTGCCAAAATAAACCTAATTGTAGCATTAACAATATACTGATCTAGTCCCTCTGTTGTCACATTAAAATATCTCCAGACAGTCCCCTGCGGCAATTCAACACCACTCGGCTTAGCTGTCAATTTCTCAACCCGAATCACTGCATCATCAACTGTTCTATTCACACATATAGTCACATCTGTCACACCATGATTGTAGAAATAAGTAAAGGATATTTTTTTACATAGCCCAGCACCAATATCCACTGTTTTTGTCTCAAAACTTGGAGTATAGGAACCTCCTCCGCCTCCTCCACCAGGTGTTGTTGGTGTTGTCAATTGTGTCTTAGTGCATACCCCAGAAAGATCCTGCGGCAGAGAATTCATCTCATAACCATCAACACACACAACCGATCCACTCACAAGAACACCATCCACAATCAAACCGTCTGTTATGGACAAAATATACGGAAGATCCGTTATCGTGCTGTTGATCATAGTAGTATTCATCATTACCCCAACAATATCCAAAATACTGGAATTGATTATTGTACAATTCTGTAATTCTGAGTTAGATATGCTGGAATTGTAGACATTCACATCAGTTAAGATCGAGTCAACCACAACAGAATCTTCAACATATGAATCGACCACAAGAGAATTGTCAATTATTGAATCCACCACATCGGAATCAGTTATAGTCGATCGATCAACCGTACTATTGTCTATGGTGGAACCCACAACAGTCGTATCTGATATTGAAGAATTTCCTGATATTATCGAACCAGATACATCAGAATCATCAACCAAACTATTATCTATAGTAGAATTTACAATATCACTATCTGATATCGCAGAATTATTTGAGATCGTTGAATTGGTTGTATTAGAATGGTCAACCGAACTATCATCAATTGTGGAATTTATGACATTGCTATCGAATATAAGAGAATTATTCACATCTGAATTATTTATATCGGAATTTAGGATATCAGAATCATCAACCGTGCTATTCCCAACCACGGAATTATTCACAACACTATTGTTGATATTAGAATTGTTTATATCGGAATTGAAATAAGTGGTATTTGAAACATTTGAATTGTTATCTATAATCGTGTCATTAAGACGAACCAGAGGAAGATAATCAGTATTGTTGGAACAATCTACACCAGAAATACAAGGAGCTCCAAGATACAAATCAAACGCATCATCACAGATTGCATCACCATCCAAATCAGCACAAATATCAGAAAAACCATCACCTGCATCACTGATGTAACAATTACCACCTAGATATGGACCATTGACAATATTTTCCGAACTTACTAATGTCATATTCCAATAAGTTTCTGTATAATCATCCGCTAACCACACAGGAAGCATACTCGCATACTCAATTAGATTGTTGTAAAAGAGATTACCATCACCGGACTGAATCCATATCCCACGACTCAGACTATTGCGTACATGATTTCCTGAAAATATATTATTATCGGCACCCTGTAACGTAATAGCATTCGTATTGCCATCAAAATAACAATCCGATATATTATTTTCCTGCGCTTGCGCGAATAGAATACCAGTATCCAGACTATCCAATATTGAAGAGTTCATCACAGTATTCTTTGATGTCCACCCCCGAAACATGATACCAACACTATTGTTGTAAAGATAAGCTTCTGTCACATCAACACCATCAAGAAGACCCTGACCAGAATTGATTTGAATCCCGTAATCATTCGAATTTAGTCTTATATTAGTCAAAGTCTGGAGTCGACTGTTTGATATATGAAAACCGTATGTGTTGTAACTAAGATTTGAGTCACTAACAAGATTGGAATATGACGGAAACACCCAGCAAAGAGAACAACCAATTGGATAAATGCCCTGACTAATACGAATACCTGCCTGTGTATTATAATCAACTGTTGCATAACGTATAGTCTCATTGCTTCCTCCGCTGATATACACACCATAATTATTGGAAACGGTTGACACATTCTCCAGTGTAATATTATCCGACCACAAAACATAAACACCATAATCCCAATCCGTAATATGACAGTTTCTAATCGTAATATTTGTCTGCTCCTTTATCATAGACACATTATCAAGAAGATCCCTATACACATGAATTCCTGAAGAATCTACCATATCAATACCATCGATTGTATGTCCCTGACAGTCAATCAATACATCGTTACTTGTAATATCAATACATATCAAACTCTCATTGTCAAGAATATCACTATCCAACACATAACTACTAGGTTCAGAAATAATACCACAAGTTGAGATAACCACCGGTCCCTCACTCACACCAGCAAACTGACCACGAAAAAGAGCACCAGGACCTGTGAGAAGTAAAGACAACCCACAAACAACAAGAACTACAGCAATCACTGACATCTCAGTCCATTTGAATGAAGAACTTCTACGCCTACCATGTCTCCTTCTCATAAGACATATTATAAATTCAGCGCAATATAAACTTATAGACACTCACCGATCGCGTAAAGATGTCCGTCAACAACTCTTCTCGCAAATACCTATTCTTGACGCAGAATCACAACTGTTATCATCAAAAGAACTTCTACCTCTTTCATCAAAGACATCCATCTGCCCATTGGAACAAACAGTATTATTTAATGCAATATGCCCTCTGAACGTAGAAGGGAAAAGAGACCCGAAGTAAATCCCATATTGCACATTGTCACTAATCGTATTATTAATAACGCTACCAGCATTCGACGCATCGAATAAAACACCAGTCGATAAACTACGAAGAATCCTATTATTGGTGATATTATTAGCAGTCGACCTAAACAGATAGATACCAATATCATTCTCAACTATCGTATTATTGGTAACATTGGAACTCGATATCTCCAAATGGATCCCATAGTGTACATTACTGTAAATCGAGTTATTAACAATTGTGGCATTGGAAAATCGTATATTGATACCATTAAATGAATTGTCGTAAATCAAATTACCAACGACAATTGAGTTGGAAGACAAACTCATATCGATCCCGTTGTCTGTGTTATTGCAGATCGAATTATTGACAATCGTAGAATTGGATGAACCCATGTAAATACCTTTCTTTGTGTTATTGCTAATCGAATTACTGATAATTGTGGTATCGGATTGCTCTACATGAACACCGTACAATTTATTTTTGTAAACCGAGTTATTGGTAATCGTGGAGTTGGATCGAACTATATAAATCCCCTTCCGTCTATTATTGTAAACCGTATTATTCTTCATCCAAACATTATCCGAGGTCTCGACACGTATCGCATCTTCATAACCCAATATCGTACAATTCTCAACTCGCACATTATTATGAGAATGGATATCAATACCCATTCCTACATACGATCCAGTAATTGTCTTCCCAGCACAATTGATCACAACATCATCAGCCAGAACATTTATGCACGTACCTGTGGATGTTAGATCCTTTGTCAGCGTGTATGTACCGGATGTTGTGATATCACCACATTCGAAATTACTCGGTATTGCCAACGGCAATTCATCAGAATCGGATGAAGAAAAAACAAGAGGATCATCACAAATACCATCATAATTTACATCAGCACACGTATCACTAAATCCAGTGTTCTGGTTATCACCCCAATAATTACCACCCATACATCTGCCA
>JBDRFU010000071.1:0-4950 GCA_043818435.1 Candidatus Aenigmatarchaeota archaeon | reverse complement strand
ATCTGTGACTTGCTGTTGGAACCCTTTAGTTTCACTATATCCTGTAGCTCAGGTGTTATTGTGAATGAATTATTGTTTATCACCTGGTTTCCGCATTCCCCGAATTTGAATGCACCTGTTGTTGAAAGCTTTCCAGTGATCTTGCCATACTCCTGAACAGGGTACCCACTTCCAACATTTGACAGAATAAGCTTGAAGCTTCTTTCATATATTGGAGAATCCTCGAAACTCACTGTTATTGGTCTTGTTATATAATCAGGATCAAGCTCAAGTTTTACAGGAGCATCAGAGCTGTGAACAGTTGCTATCTCATCGCCAACAGGAGCAACACCCTTCAGTACATTCCTCCAGTAATCCAGTTCATATGCCTTTGCAGTAATTACTCCAGTTGTCTTATAATCATAAAATACCATCACACCCAGTGAATAAGGTGTTGCAGGTTGTCCAGGCGGTATATTGCCAGGTGGTTTTATTCTGATAGTAGTTGATTTGAAATCTCCGCCAATATTCTGGTCTTCCTGAGGTGCCTTCAGTCTAGCATAATATCTCGGCAAAGAATCATTTATTGTTTCATATGGTGATGTTGCAGTTCTCCACTGCTCCTCAATACCTGTAAACAATAAAGCCACATTAGTTGCATCAACAGCTCCTTGGTTTTCTATCTCTACTGTAAGATCAACAACATCCTCTTTTTCCAGTGTACTTGGCTCTGCTCCCAATGTTGTTATGACAATGCCGTCAATAGAACTTGTTCTAACCTCTGTATTTTGATCAACACAACCAGAAGAAATGAGCACAGCTATCAGTAAAAGAGATAACATAACCGCGATCTTTGCTTTCATCATTTCACCATCAAATCTCTGTCGCGATACGGAAACCATACGACAGGTCAACGTACAATAGTTATTGTACTAGTCTTCCTAAGCTCGTAATTGTAGTCAATATTTATTATTGTTGTATAATCGTTTATATAGTTTATATCACTCGGCAAAGTCAGGGTACAGCTTATTTTTGGCTCGAATTTATTCTTTATCTGGGTCAGAACCTCTGGCGTGTCACAATCGAATATGCCCTTGTTCTGTACCTCTAATATCTCTATATCATCCTCACTAAGATCATCAGGAATTCCGCTACCAACATCAGTAATATCAATATACATAAACGTCTTTGTCCCAGGTCTGTCTATAAGCGGGAAATCTCCACTGAATGTTAGATCAGTTCTCAGATAACTGTCAAAGAATGATTGTTGTGATGCCCGTGTATAATACTTCCCAGTCTGTGATTGTCTCGTATACTCATCCTCAGTTATCATCTCTATGTTGTGTATTCCAGTGATAGTCTTTGAAAATCTCACCTTAGTAGTCACAGTTTCTGTCTGTGTTGTCTGCACAAGTTCCTCAGCAGGTGGTGCAGTAACCGTGCATGCCAGATGTTTTATCTCACCTGGTTTTATAACATCAAAATATTCACTACAATCATCCATCTCAAGAATTCCGGTATTGAACACATTCACATCAACATCATTATAATCAAACCTGTCAGCATTTTCAATATCAACATAGAATGTAGCAGACGCAGATGAAAATATCTTCTGAGGATCAAAACTAGTTCTGACATCTAGTCCACCAGAACTTACTGCAACCTGATTTATGCAACCTGATGATACAACTACAGTCGCCAGTAGGATTATAATCACAACAAATCCTTTTTTCATACGTATTGTTGCATTTAGGAGAATTTAATGATTGAATTATCTATCCCAAACTCGTGTGAGGATTAATTTCTATCTGAGTCTTGCCTCTGATTTCGTATGTGTAATCTATCGTGGATGTTATCAGATACTTCTGGTGTGGCTGATCATCATCAAGAGCGTTTCCAACACCTTCCAGCTGGAATCTTATAGGTGATGATTTGGTCTTGAAAATCTCAATGCAGTTATTATTCACACATTCCCAGTAATCACCATTGTTTGAGCATGAAAAATCTTCAGAACATCCAGATCCTCCTCTTTGTTCATCAGAAGTAACACTGGTTGCAAGACCCTTTGGGAATCTTATCACAATTCTTCCTTGTCCAATCCTAGAATCCTTCAGTGCACCATTTCCATCATCAAGAATAGTAAATATAATTGATGCACTTTTCTGATCCTTTATAAAATATCTTTCACCAGCTTCAATATCTATGCGAATAGGCCCGCTTGATCTTTTCTCAGCTAATGCAGCTGATACACGCTCACCAGATTGCTGTAGCTTCAATATCTCATCCTGCGTGATTGCAAACACCTCAAAATTCGTAGAACTCTTATAATCATAATTCAATCTGTAATACAACTCTGCAGTTGTTATCACATTCGCTATCTGATCTTCAGTTGGAGCTGTCAAAACATATCTCACCTGCCTTTCTGAACCAGGTACCATTGTACAAGGGGCATTCTCACCGCATATATCAGGCCCCTCTTCCACGTCGAACAAAAACTTATCATATAGGTCAATCTTCACCTCTGTCGCATCCTTCAAAGGATCCTTCTCAACATCATTTATAGGAATAAACAATCTAACCTCATTCTCAGGTATCACAGATGTCTCTGGGAACGTGAATGCCCGTCCAAATAATACCGGAGAAGTTGGCCCAACATTCTCAGTAGTTACTGCTGTTGACACAACACTTACAGAAGGTATTATATCCTGTATGACACACCCAGAAACAGCTACAACTGCTGCAATCATCACTACAATAATAGGAATCACTACACGTGAACTCATGTTAATAATATTGTTTCAGTCGGTTTAAATGTGATAATTATGCTTTTCAGATGTCGTATGAAGAGCATTAAAAAGGATCAGTCACAGTACCTCTTTTATTCTTTTTTGCATCTCTATTCTAATGCCAGAAATAAGTACCGGGTCATGGCTTCAGCAGATCTTTGTTCAACCAATATTGGAACACGGGGTCGCTGGCTACAATATAGTTAACACACTAGTATATGCTATAGTATTCGCACTAGCCGTTTTTGGGGTATACAAACTTCTGAAGAAACTGAATATCGCAATTGATGGCAATTTCGTTATTGGCATAATGCCATTTATTGTGTTGGGTTCCATACTTCGAGTAGTTAGAGATTCTGCGGTGGTTGATCACTGGATCCTAGTTTCGCCAATAATTTACATGTTTATCTTCGTAATCGCACTGGTTTCATTATTATTCACAGTTGGCATCGAGCGATTCATGGTGAAAAGAATAAGTCAACCAGATGCCAGTAAAAAATATTCAAAACCTCTCATGAAGATAATATATTTCCTGTCTGATTACCATCGACTCTGGTCAATCATAGGTATACTATGTTGTATTTTCGGTTTATTGATACTCTCTTCGATCGGAATACAGAATTGGTATGGTATAGGAATCATACTCGGAATAACCCTGATCTGTTCAGTAATAATACTAGTACTGTATAAACTCAGGAACAAATCAAAACACCTCGCGGTTTTCTCAAAAGAGAATTCTGGTATTCTTGGTGCTCATATGTTCGATGCATCAACAACATTCACAGCACTGAGCTATTTTAACTATTATGAACAGCACGTTGTCTCAAACGTAGCAATCTCAATAGTAGGACCAATAGCACAGTTCATTCTGAAGATCGTTGTTGTTGTCGCAGTTCTCTGGGCTCTTGACAAGTATCTAAAAGACGAAACAAATCCACTCGGTGAAGTAGTCTCAAACACACAATTAAGAAACTTCATAAAAGTCGCAATTCTCATCCTAGGCTTTGCCCCAGGTCTCAGAAACTTCATACGACTGGGATTGGGTATCTAGACATGATACCAAGTATCATATCTTTATGTGACTTCATGCCATAGTATATAACCGAGTACCATAACATTTATATACTTTGTCACATAACTAGTAATATGAAAATCGATCAGCATATCAAGGCATATGAAGAGTATATGAAAAACGTTAAAGAGATCTCCATGACCAGAGGACTTCTCGAGTCTCAACGAACCATAGGTCTGAGCGCCTCGCGCGGAATAGTTGAATTATTGTCAGCTTACCTGCATTCGATTCAAAAACTCGATGCTGGCGCTCAGTTGAATCACAGATGGTTTAAGAGTGATCGTATTGTTGATAAATTGCCGGATTTTCCTGGTAAAAAAGAAATTTTAAAAGAAATGATTTTGCTGGAAAATCTTTCTGAAGATCTTACCTACGGAACCGAAAAGGATATCTCTGCTATTGTGAAAACTGTAGAACTTTTTAACAAGCTCGAAAAAAAGCTTTTGGGGTTGATTAAATGAAACAAAATGAATTAATATCTTATGCGCTGGATTTTGTATCACTTTTGGTGGAAGATTCTAGATCAGATAAAATAAACAAAATAATCCTATTCGGATCTGTTGCCAGAGGGGATTTTGATCATGAGAGCGATATTGATCTGTTCATCGATATTACAGAAAATGCAGATTTTGTGGAAAAAAGACTGGCTCTTTTTGAATCATCTGAAATGAATAGATTATGGCGGTTGAAAGGTATTAATAATAAAATTTCTATCAAAAAAGGAAAATTATTAAAATCCTCACTAAAAAGAAGTATTATTAGTAATGGCATAATTCTTTATGGGAAATATAAAGAGGTTCCGGAAAAACTTCAGCACTGGTTATTGATAAAAATGAATTTTGATAAATTATCCAGAAAAATTAGTATATCTTTATGGAGGAAATTATATGGTTATGAACAGAAAGTGAATGAAAAAAGATACATATCCAAAGGATTAATTGAAAAAAATGGCGGCAAACGTTTGGAGAAAAATATTATTATTATACCAATCGAAAAAAGAAAAAAATTTCTGGAATTCATAACCAAAAACAAGATCAATCATACCATATCAGAGATCTGGAGCGATGAGTTTTAATAATAGAAACTTCATACGACTTGGATTGGGTATCTAGA
>JBDRFU010000070.1:0-4461 GCA_043818435.1 Candidatus Aenigmatarchaeota archaeon | reverse complement strand
ACCACAACCAGAGTATCGAAAAGAGCAGAAGTTCTTCAAGAAAATAATGAACTTGACGAGGAGTAAGAAGAATGCTGTTCTAGGATGGGTTCCTCATCTTAGACAGAGTCCTATGTATACTTCGGTAGCTGCTTGATTTTTAGTTTTATAAGATCATTCGAGATGGTATTCTATTCTTATAATACATACATCAGCATAATTCTCAAGACTTTTTTTCGCAGCACCGTCATAGTGCTGTGCCTGAAGACGATGTAGACATGCCAACAAATGATTACAATAGTTAGCTAATTTATTTTTATCATATCTATAGTGTTCAAAAAGATTTGCGGTTCTCTCGAAGTTTCCTGAAGGTATGCATTCACCGTTTATTGATTGTTGGATTATTTCTTTAATTTTCTCAGGGCTGGAGACATAGCGTTCATAGATTTCCTTGGAAATTTCATCACTAACAGATTCGAATAAAGCTTGTATCTCAGGTATGGGGGTCCATCTAGAGGGGTATGTCTGGAAATATTAAAACCGTCTCTTTATACACTTTTCCGGTTTATGTAACATCATGGCAAAGAGAAAGGGTCGGAGATCTAAGAAAACTCAGGTAGAAGCTCAGCCAGAACAACCTAGGAAATCCAGGATGCATACGTGTAAACGATGTGGGGCTGAGTTCGCACTTAAGGATGAGCTAGATATTCATAATATTCAAATTCACATGACAAAGATAGCAATGGCGGAAATGAAGCTTCTCGGAGAGGGATTTATTCCAAATGAGACGAAACATGGGTTACCATTCAAGGGAAAGAATAGGATAATTATTGTTTAGTTTTTTACATAAAAAGACTCAACACGTATTTTGTTTGTGGAATCGTTATGAATATACTTCAAAAATACAAACCCAGGGCGCTCCAGGATGTGATAGGTAACACCAAGCAGATTGGCGAGGTTTTGGCTTTCGTTAAGTCATTCTATTCCAGCAAGAAGTCGGATGCGATTGTAGTATCAGGTCCAACAGGTACTGGAAAGACGATCATGTTGGAGATTATATCACGACAGCTGGGGTACGAGTTAGCGGAATATGATGATGTTGATACTACTGTTTCATCTATGAATCAGATGAGTATGTTCAACAAAGGTAAGATTGTTGTTCTGGATCTGGATTGTTGTACGAATCTGAGGAATCTCGGGAATGTTACTGAGAATAGTAGGCATCCAGTTGTTTTGGTTACACTTGATATATGGAATAATCGATATGCTAGTATCCGTAGTAGATACAAGGCTGTGAAATTCTATAAACCAAATTATCTAAGTATTCAGACATTTTTGAAGAAGGTATGTATTGTTGAGGGGATTGGATTTGATGATAATTCTCTACGGGAGCTTGCGAAGAATTCTGATGGTGATGTGAGATCTGCTCTTTTGGTTATTGAGAGTCTGAGGGGCATTGGGGTGAGTTATGACGGTGTCCGAATGTCAGGAAAGGATGGCGTTTATAGTATATTTGATGTTATGAACTCTGTTTTTTACGGGTCGGTTGAGCGTGGAAAGCTTTCTTCTGTTGATCCATTTTTATTATCGGCATTTCTAAGGAATAAGGTAGCTGAGATTTACAGCGGAGAAAAGCTTGTTCATGCGATGCGTTGTTTATCCAATGCCGATCTATTCAAATCACGTATCATAAAACGCCAGGCATGGAGTCTGGAGAAGTATTGGTTTGATTTTATAAGTTTTATTGGTAGGTCATAATGAGGATTTAAGAATGCTCATTCACCTATTATATAAGGAGATTGATTGTCATGACAGGTTTCTACGACCTTCATACCAATACAAATGACACAATTGGCGAAAACTCGATTGAGGATATGATTGCTGTAGCCAAGAGAATGGGTCTTTCTGGATTGGGTGTCGTGAGGTTCGATAAAGTTGGTAAAAAAGTACATTCGGACGAGATCGATATTGTCGATTGTGTTATGATAAGAACCGAGAAGGTTGATGAATTGAATCGTTTGATCCAGAAGTTTCGTAATGATGCAGAGGTTATAATGGTTTACGGCGGGGATTATGATATAAACCGGGCTGCGTGTGAGAATTCTATGGTGGATGTGTTATGTCATCCTGAGCTTGGGAGAAGTGATAGTGGTTTTGATCATATATGTGCTCGTGCTGCTCATGGTAATAATGTTGCTATTGAAATCAATTTTAGGGAGGTTCTTGAGTTGTCTGGTAGACACAGGGCTTCGGTCATTGCTAACATGAAAAAGAATGTGATGTTGTGTAACAAATTTGGCACGAAGATGATAGCTACATCTAGTTCGATCTCTAAGTGGGATATTCGAACAGGACGAGAGCTTGTAGCGATTCTCAATCTTTTCGGAATGGATCTCGGTATTGCTATTAGTAGTGTCTCCACGGTACCGGAAAATATTGCTAAGGTGAATCGTGAGAAACTTACTGGAAAGAGGTATGAGGGTGCAACGATCGTAGACGATGCACATGTTTTTTTACATCTTGCATCAGGCTCTCCGGAGGGTGAAACCGATGGATAAAATATCGAAACCCAAGATACTACCACCAACACTCAGGACAAGGGGCAGATATGTGATATTCGAGATTGTATCTGAGTCAAAACTTAGTTATGCTGATTTTTCAGCAGCTATGTGGAATTCTTTACTTGATTTGATGGGTGAACTTGGTGTATCAGAAGCAAGATGTTGGTTGATAAAAAATTTATATGATGACAAGAACCAACGTGGTGTTATCAAGTGTGCGCATGATCGGGTTGAACATGTACGTGCCTCGCTTGCGTTTATTCATACGATTGGTGATACGCGTGCAACTGTGCGGATACTTGGTGTTACTGGGACTATCAAATCAGCTCAGCAGAAATATTTGGGTATGAAAAGTTTGGGGAGTTTTGAATGATATGGCTGAAGTGAAGGTGTTGATTGAGGGGTATGCCAAAAAGGACAAGGGAGTGGAATTGGTCACATGTACTACGACATTGATAAAGGATAACGGGAAGAAAATAATTGTAGATCCTGGGATGAATAAATCAATGTTGATTAAAGCGTTGAAGAGCGAGGGTATTGCGTTCGATGATATTGATTATGTAATATTAACGCATACACATACCGATCATGTACTTCTTACAGCTTTGTTTCAATCTGCTGAGGTGATAGATCCATGGTCTATTTTCACTTACGAAGGAAAATGTGTAGATCATGAAGAAAATATTCCAGATCTTTCACTCAAATTGATAAGAACGCCAGGACACGACCCTTTTCATATATGTGTCGTAGTGGGTACTCAGGATAGGGGCAAAGTTATAGTTGCAGGAGATGTTTTCTGGTGGGCGAATGGTGAGAATCAGAACATTGATAGCCATAGTTTAATAAATAAAGAAGATCCTTATATGAAAAATAGGGAAGATCTAGTTGCAAGTAGGGAAAAGATTCTGAAGATAGCTGATTGGATTATTCCTGGGCATGGAAAAATGTTCAAGGTTGAGAAGTAGGTCATACAACTACAATCATAGTATGTGGAAGTCCGCAGATCTCGATAACTTCTTCTTTTTTTGTCAACTTGTTGTTTATGAGAATTTTGATGGTTTCTTTTCCTATGGCGTTCACGATTGTAGCTTCCTTTATTTTCTGGAGAATTGTTTTTTCATCAGAGAATTTTTCGTGATAGAAGTTTGGGTCTATTGTTATATTATGATTATCGGATTCGAAGGTCTTTCCTAGAACAGATTCGTCACAAATTGCGAGGAGTATGTCGGATCCTGATTCGTGGATTTTGTATGAGAATTTCATGATGATCATTTCTCCCGGTTCTTTATGTATGATGAAAAATTTACTTGGTAATCAGGTATTCCTAAGGAAATGCCGTATCTAGTAGCTTCGTCATACTGTTCTTTCTTTGATCGATCTATTTTGAAAACTTTATTTCTGAAAATGATGTAATGTGTTAAATCATTCTTGAAGTCAGCATACCAATTATGTTCAGAATCTAGTGATTTGCTAAGTTTTTTTGATACTGATTCGGCTTGATTTTCATGTATTTCTACGGTGTGTAGTGTCCATTGTTTTATCCATGGAGTTTTGTGCTTATCAGTAACCTTTTCGACCTTTGTTTTAATGATATTCAACTTGTTTAGAATCTCTTTATTTTCTAGACTTTCTTCAATAATTACGCCGATAAATTTCAACATCATACACTTCTCACCGGTTTCTTTGCTCCACAGGCTTCGCATTTTAGGGTTGTGATTTTACCAACCTTGTTGATGTTGGTATCCGGTTTCTTACATTCGTTACATATCACGAATTCTTTGATGTAATCGTCTAGACGGCGGTTGATCATATCGGTTGAGATCTTTCCCTGGAGCATAAGTTGATCTCCTGTTATGCTTCCTGGTACAGCCAGTTCCTTGAAGAAGAATTTTGCTATTTGTTGTGGGTTGCGTCTTAGAGC
>JBDRFU010000069.1:0-4466 GCA_043818435.1 Candidatus Aenigmatarchaeota archaeon | reverse complement strand
TCAATTTGGTAGAGCATCTGTCTTGTAGCGAAAGACTTGGAGAAGTCTGTTAATATGAGTATCGTGATTTGCGATGCAATGATTGCAAGTTAACAGAAGGTTGTCGGTTCAAGTCCGGCCGGGGGCTCTTTTTCTTTTCTTCTTGACTTTTTATATGATTTCAGACCGATGATATGTGAAAATATGTTAAAAGAACAGACGTTTTCTTCGTCTGAAGCTGAATGAGCGTCTTTCTTAGCTAAACCCGTGACTTAAAGCTTGATTTAATACTGGTTAATTCTGAAAAATAGTCATCTATATAAACTTATCTATCTATGAGATTTGTTGTGAGGGTGGAGGTTAAGAGTCCTGATTTCTGCAAAGGAATCGGATCACAGGCGCTTGCGTCTGTAATGGCCCACGGGTTGGCTTGGACTTCTCCTTTACTAAGGTGTAAAAAAACATGAAAGCCGAAAAAGCTGGGGAATATGCATTCCTCGTATGTATCTTGGTGGCTTTGATAGCCGGTTTGGCTACGCCTTGGATTACAGCTGTAACAATAGGATACGTTTCTGTTGTTCTTGTTATCCTTGGTATAGTTATCGGTTTGACAACGATAACTGAGAAAGAAACTACGCCGTTCCTAGTAGCTGCAATCGCTTTGGTTGTTACAGCTGCTGTTGGTGGGTTCCTAGCAATAGATACTGTTGCTAGTCCTATCGGAACTATGATCCAGGGGATCATATCTAACATAGCAACTTTCACAGCTATCGCTGCTATCATAATCGCTGTTAAGGCGGTTTATGCATTAGCTAGCAAGAAGTAAGCCACTGTTTGAGTTTTATATACTATATTTTTCTTTTTTCTTTTAATTCTATATATCATAATCTATGTAAGAATATCGAGTCAGATTGGTTGTTTTTGATTAAACTTCTTAGTATTGTGTGTAGAAAAAGTTTAATGGGGTCAAGGAGATTCGAACTCCTATTGGCTGGTATGTCCTCATCTGAAATCGGATTTCCAGATAAATCTGGAGCCAGCTGTCATGCCAGGTTAGACCATGACCCCCTATTGATACATCAATCTCTTTTCTAACCTTTTAATTCACTGATTTAATATTTATACTATGTCAGGGAAATCTGATGATGGTCAACCGGTGCAGAATTACTTTGTTTTGTTAACGGTGATTTACATAGCTGCTCTGGTGTGGATGCTCTCAGTTCTTCCTGTTGTTCCAGAAACGATGATTGCATTTGGACCCATGTTCATACCGCTGATTCTTTTGATAGGATACGTTGCTTATTATATGAGGTATCGAGAGAAGCCAGCGCTTTTTCAGGAATCTAATATTGTCAGAATAATCAAATGGGTATATATCGTGCTTGCACTTATTGCGATAATATGGGGATTGCTGATAAGCGCGCCTATGTCGTTGTGATATCTCATAAGGTTATCCGGGGGGTATTGGGAATAATATCATATATATACAGGTGTGGAATTTTATGTATAAAATATGTACATTCTAGAGGTATGGGGTATATTTGCTCCTAGGTCATCTGGGTATATGAGACTTTTACCGTTTTATTCTTTCTGATGTAAATATGATATGGTGATCGTCTGGTTGCTCAGAAAGACTGCATTTTCTGCAGGATTGCGAATGGAGAGATCCCTGTTAGAAAGATTTATGAGGATGAGGATGCTATTGCGTTTTTAGACATACATCCGGCCAATCTTGGACATACGCTTATCATAACAAAGATGCATTATGAGGATATTATCTCCTGCGATGAGATAACAGCCAGGCGGATTATGGGTGTTGTGAAGCGTGTGTGTGAGAAGGTTCGGAAGGAGCTGAAGACTGATAGTATGCACATCCTAGAGAATATCGGGGAGTTCTCGGGTAGACATGTTGCGCATCTACATTTCCATGTGATTCCGAGATATCCAGGTGATGATGTGAAATTCGAATATCCTGGGAAGAAGATGGCTGAGAATGATATTGATCGGATGCAGTCTTTGATGAAGTTGGATTGATATTGATTTTTGTGTGATTTATATTCAGGTGTGATGAATATACTTTTATGTTAAATCCTACTGTGATTATTGGTATTATAGGAGCTACAGCAATAGTTGGTTATATTGCGAATCTCATTTTTTCCAAAACCAGGATCCCTGATGTTATATGGTTACTTGTATTCGGTGTGGCTATTTCTTGGGCTGGGTTTGCAACCGGGGAGAGCTTTTTACCGATTGTACCAATTGTAGCATCGATCGCAATTGTCATGTTGTCACTGGATTCTGGTATGCGGACAAAAGTTGCTGAATTCAAAAAACATATTCCAAGAACATTTTTACTTGCGTTTCTTTGCGTGATTTTCAGCACGATTGGTATTGCTGCTGTTGGTATCTTTGTTGTTGGATTGGATCCGATAATTGCTTTCATTTTTGGTGCGGCTCTGAGTGCTGTGAGTTCCGCAACTACTGTGAGGTCTTTTGTTGATAACATACGCGGTAAATCTGAAACGAAGATGTATATGGAATATGAATCGATTTTATCAGATCTGATTGCTATTATACTTGTTACATTCTTTGTAGGTTTGTATATTACGCATGCAGCAGGTTTGCAGATTCTTGGTGTGGTTCTGTCTGTTGGTGTCGGAGCGGTTCTTGGGTTCGGTATAGGTCTGCTTTGGTTGGTTTTACTGAATAAGATCAGAGGCAGACCATTTGATTATGTTGCTACGTTGGGTCTTGCTTTTATATTATATTTTATAGCAGAGAGTGTCAGTCCTGGTGCAGGAATAATTATGGCCATATTTTTTGGTCTTGTTCTCGGTCAAGGGAAGGTGTTTTCTAGATTTCTTAGGGTTGCGAAGATAGACGATGAGTTTACCATAAGTAATAGTATGAAGAAATTCCAGAGTGAGATATCATTCTTTATTCGTGCATTTTTCTTTGTAATGCTTGGAATATTGGCATTCGGTATGATAAGTCAACAATATATGGTATTCGGTTTGATTATATCTGCGGTTATAATATTGATACGGATTCCTGCTGTGAAGATCGCATTGACAAAAAAAGATTTACCACGTCGTGATATGTGCAATCTTTTTACGAATGTGCCTAGAGATTTATCAGCGATAGTGTTGATACAGATTGCTGTGATAGCTGGGGTATCCATGATGACATCATTGTATGGTATTGTTTTCGTGGTTATCTTTTCTACTGTTGTATTCTCGACTATAGCAATGGCGTTTCTGAATCGTTGCCCAGGTCAGAAGGAAGATGAGAAAGAAGTGCCTGGATATAGGTATGTAGCGGATTGATGCCATTATTTTAGATTATTTTTATATTATTCTTCAGAAGATCTGACAATTTTCTTTCTATTAGTGTTTTTGTGTTTGCGAGGGATTCTTCGATTATGGTATTTTTATCTCCGAAGGATTTTATTTCCTGCATCGTGTCTTCTATTGATATCTCGAGATCATTCTTGGTTCTTGCGAGATCTTTGTTTTTATCCTCCTTTGGCAAAAGATCATTCTCTAGTTTTTGTCTAAGGATTTCTATTTCTTCTCTAATCTCAAACACTTTTTGTTTTTCATTAGATAGACTGTCTATCTCGTTCAGTACAGTTTCTATTTTCTGAACGGACTTTCCCTCGATCTCGATTTTGTTATCTTTGATAAATATTATGAGTTTAAGTAACAGATCTCTTATTTTTGTACGGTCATCCTCCATGAATGCTTTGTGAGAATTTTCTATATAATGATTCAATATGAATTTATCCAGTTTGTTTTCGGTCTCATGTTCGAATTTTCTTAGATATCTGCTTATCGATCCGAACATGGAATCGAATCTTTGATAGATTTTTTTGTGTTCGATATCCAAAAGGTTGAGCTTGTTTTTTGTTTCCTCAAGTTCACTTATATCAAGAATTTCTTGTTTTATCTGACTTATCTTTTGTTCCTTTTCGACGTTTTCTGCATTCAGACGTTCCATTTCCTGAGAGTTTATCATGCTTTCTTTTTCGATATCCTCTATTTTTCTATAGAGTTCTCCTATATCATTACACTTTTCGATTGGTCCAGATCCGATTTTGGATTTTATATCTGTGGCTGATTCTATGATGGAATTAGTATTTCGTGATATCGACGCAAGTTGTTCCTGGAAGAAGAATTTAATATGATTGGCTTCTGTTTGTGATATCTTAAGACTTTCTAGCGTTTTATCGACTGCGAGCAAAAATCTACCGAGTTCTCGTATATTTTCCGCGGTTTTGTTTTCTTCGAGGAAACTGTTTATAATAGATTCTTGACGTTCTACCCACTTGTTTTTTATGAGCTGGGATGTCTGTGCGCGTTTTTCTGGTACCTCAAGTGCCTTAAGTTCCTTCAGGGTTTTTTCTATGTTAAGAAATGCGGTTGATATCTTTTCTAGTGATTTATTCATATCAGCAAGTTCAGATTTTTCTATTTCTTTTGCTTTCT
>JBDRFU010000068.1:0-4090 GCA_043818435.1 Candidatus Aenigmatarchaeota archaeon | reverse complement strand
TAAGGCAAAAATTTCACCATGCTTTACGTTAAATGAAACATTACTCAGTGCTTGAATTTTCTTCTTTTTTGACCACAATCGTCCACCTCTCCAGGTGAATCGTTTGGATACGTTTCTGACTTCGATGGCGTTTGTCATGAGGAATAATAGGAAAAGATTGAATAAATAAGAAAGATATTGTGTCAGATATCTCCAGATTTTGTGTCCATCTCATGTTCGGTTCTGATTAGTTTTGATTTTCGCCCTGCGTAGGCTAGGATCGGGTAATATATGAGACCGCATATTAGTTGGGATGACCCTGCGGCAATACCTTCATCCACGTGGTAGTATTTGATTAGTACATAGGTTGCCAGTGGTCGTACTGCAAAGTAGGCTGCTGCTGGCGGGATGGTTGCTTTGAAGAAGCTTTTTGTAAAATCCCATAATTGTTTTGCTGTGTACAATTCTTGTCTTTTGATATTGATAGCAAAGAACGGGGCCATGAATCCTAGATTTTCACCTACAAATGATGCTGTTGCGGATATTCCTGGATTTCCGAATAGCGCTCCTGCGATTTTTGCAAATGCGACATTGCCAAGGAATCCGCCTATTTCAGCAGAACCTAGTGATGCCATGAATGTTTTATATTCTTTCAGGAAGTCGACCGGTTTGGATTCTCTAGCGTTTTTATAGAATGTTTCCAGATCCTTTGAATAGAATCTAAATGGCGATATCATGGTAGTAGAAGATGCGTAAAGTTTTAAAAAACAAGAAGATTGTGTCTGAGAATATGAAAAAACTCAGAAAAAAATACGAGAATTTCATTATTATCTTTATTAACTAGGTTTAGTATAATTATGTTTGTTGAAAGATTTTTTGTAGGCAATTCCATGACAAAAAGAAAAATAGTTAAGAGAAGGCGGTATCAGCAAAGGAAAAAGGCTAAGGTTGTTAGAGAGCGATATGTCAAACCTAGATGGAAGTTTCTTTCTGTGGATAAGAAAGGGATTATGCATATTGGTGGAGCCTCGGTTAAGAGTATTGAAAAGAGATATGGTACACCAGTTTATGTTATTGTTGAAAGTGAGTTGAGGGATCGTTTACGCAGGTTCAAGAAGGCTTTTCCGTATCCAAGATTGCGACCGCAGTATCCTGGCAAATCTAATACCAATCTTGAGATTTTGAGAATAGTTCGGGAAGAGGGGTTTGATTTGGATGCTAGTTCTGTTGGTGAGATCATTCTTGGTATGTTGGCTGATTTCAGGCCAAATGAGATAACATTTACAAATCTGTACAAGACCGAGCAGGATATTATGTTTGCTGCTCGCGTTGGGGTTATGGCTATAACACTAGATTCATTCGAAGAGATCAAGAAAGTTGAGAAGGTTGGAGCGATTCTTAAGAAGAAGATACGTGTTTTTATTAGGTTTAACCCCAGGATAGATGTGGGCAATTACTCGACTAAAAAACATAAGTATGGGATAAATATAGGATTGGCTGAGAAAGCTGTTGATTCCGTTCTTAGTTCGAAGCATCTTGAACTGGTTGGTTTGCATTTTCATGGCAGTTATATATTCAACCCAAAGGTCTATACGATTGCTGCTAAGAGACTTCTGAGGATTGCAAGATATGCGCATGATAAGGGTGCTAGGATACGTTATATTGATTTGGGTGGAGGATTTCCGTATGATGGTATACACGGATCAAAGGAGTATTTTAAACCCGAGGATATGGGAAAAAAGTTTGTGCGAGACTTTTCAGCTATGGTTGAGAAACTTCAATTACCAGCACCGATTCTGATATTTGAGCCAGGAAAGTTTATAGTTTCCAATACTGGTGTAGGGCTGATTAAGGTCATAAGCAAGAAGAATATGGGAAAGAATAGGAAGCTGATTGTGACTGATGGATCTACTTATGCATTCTTGCCTGATGTTATGATTTATCATCAATCCTACGATATTCTTCCTGCGACCAAGATGCGAAAAAAGAGAATACATCAATATACTGTTGCTGGATGTACTTGTGATTGTGCTGATGTCTTGGCAACCAATCGATGGATGCCATCTCTGGTGGAGAATGATATACTTGCTGTCATGGATTGTGGTGCATATAGTAATGCAATGTCTTCAAATTTCAACAATCTGAAGCGGGCTCCGATGATAATGATAAAGGAGAGTGGATCAATCAAACTGATAAGAAGGCGGGATAGATATTCGGAGATGTTTGCTCCAGAACTTGATGTTCTGAAGGTAGCGGATCCTAACGAACTCAAGAAGTTTTACAATATGTTTAGAGTGAATATGAACAATGTCTGGAAGGGTTCTTCGAAGAATGGAAATGAAAAGCACAAAAAGTCTGGTTCGCGATGATTTTTTTTATCGATTGAGTTTTTCTGGAGAAATATTTTTTTCTAGAACAATACCAAAAAGTATATTAACTACAAATTGTATAGAATAACATACATTTAAAAATATTTTTTTCGAAAAAATAATTCAAGTAGAAAGAAAAAAAATGTATGTTGAAAGGGTGCAAAAAAAAGATGTTTGGACCACATTTGATGTTGGATATGTATGGTTGCGAAGGAGAGCTCGGGAATGCAGAATTTGTTCGTCAATTGCTCGATGAGCTTCCTGGTCATATAAATATGACAAAAATAGAAGAACCGAGAGTTACGTTTTATCCTGGTAAAGAGGATTCTTTCGATAAGGGCGGCGTTTCGGGTTTTGTTTTGATAGCTGAGAGTCATATAACTTTGCACACATTCATGTTACAGAAATATGTCTCTTTTGATATATTTTCATGTAAGAATTTTGATATAGACAAGGCTATAGGTATTCTGAAAAAACTCTTCAAGCCTAAGATAATTGAAAAGAATCTGGTTATGCGGGGAAGGCACTTTCCTAGGGACGTCGAGGTCGTTAAGGCTATGGTTGGTCGGCATAGAACGGCTTTGAGAAGGAATCTGTGAGATAAACATTCTGTTTTGGGATAATCTGATTTTTAGTGTTCATCCGATTCTATATCGTAGGAATCCACCGATGCCGCCTAGTGAGAGAAATTGTTCGCCTTCGCGGGTGTCTGCGGATACGAGTATCATTTTGGTTCCAAATTGTTTTGCGAGTTCTTCCAGGGCATCGGAGATATCACGTTCAGCTACTTTTGCTTTGATGTGTCCGCACTTTTCGCATGTTTTAGATCCGATGTCTTTTGGGACATATTCCTCTTTTTTTCCACATGTACACTCCACATCCTGTTCGACATAGGGGGCGGTTTCACTTAGTATAAGCGTGTCTAATGTCCCGTTTTTCATGGCGTTTATGGTTTCATTCAAACCGTATACGACGAGGCCATCGGGTTTTTGCAGTCCAGTGAAAAAGTCCTTGAGTAGGGTTTTCTCTTTTGCTAATCCACTTTCTTTTATCAATTCTTCTCCGCGTACTAGTGTTTCTTCTAGTCCAGTATCTCCCATATATGATGTATTTACGGTACCGAGGATTTTTTTTCTGACTGTAGCATGTAGGTGCTCTTCTTTCAGAAAATCTTCTTTGGTTGGTCCAGATCCACTGATGATGATACCAATGACGTCGGGACGATCTCCAAATATCTTATTTGCGTGGTCTGCGACCTGTTTGAACCAATCGTTTAGCATACCGGCACGAACCCTAGAGAATCTCATAGCCGATTGTCCACCAGCACGGGTTTTCCCTGGTACAATGGAGTCATCATGGAACATATTATGAATTTTTTTCCCTATCACTAGTGCTATATCTGCTTCGCCTTTATCCATGCAGATTATTCCGTAGATCTCCTTTTCAGATATCATCTCTCGGAGTGGTTCGAGTTCGAATCTCTGGCTACACCAGTATAGTTTGGTTTTTAGCGCATCAGGAGGTTCAATCACCCAGATTTGTATGTCCGCAGCGCCTTCGCGTTCGGATGTATTTCCAGAGAATATTGCAAGACCATGTGTTGGTGTCTGTCTATATAGCTGAAGTTGTCTTAATATTCGTTCGAGTGCGGAGACAACGTTTTTTCTAACAGATTTCGATTTTATGTTCTCGGCAGTACCTTGTTCATTTCTGAGTTGATTCATGACGTCGGATATGCTATA
>JBDRFU010000067.1:0-2968 GCA_043818435.1 Candidatus Aenigmatarchaeota archaeon | reverse complement strand
TCTTAATCTTATTTTTCGTGAGAAACTTATGTACAATCTCAGAGTAATCAGACATACTTACTATTTTGTTTATGTGGATAAATATGTTTGTTACAGGAGAATACTATGCCAAAACGTTCCAGACACAAACCAACTGATCAGATAAAGATCGCAGACGAAAGAATAGAGATTCTATTCAATGAAGCACGCAAAATGGTACCCAAAGACAAAAGACTCGCAAATCGATATGTTCAACTCGCACGAAAAATCGCCATGCGCTATAATATCAAATTATCGCCAAAATATAGAAAATTCGTATGTAGAAAATGTAAGAAATACCTATATCCAGGAATTACTTCTCAAACGCGCGTAAAGAATGGGGTTGTTAAAACAAAGTGTTTGCAGTGTAGGAAAATCATTTGAGAATAATATGAATAATATATTTATGAAACACGTTTGTATACAGCAGGTTTCCAAAATCCACCATTTTTGATTTCATAATGATTTGCTAGTCCAGTTAGCTTCTTTTCTTTAATGATATCTTCAAAACCGAAATCATTAATTAATCTGGTTCCAAAAGCAGTTTTATCATTTGCGAAATATATCAATCCACCGACAAATACAACCCTTTTAAAGTCTTTTTTCAGAGATTTTGTCGGGAGATCAACGAATGAAATTAACGAGATGTCTGAACAATATAATTTACTAACAGTATCAGGAGTATTCAAAGCTATTCTTAAGATATTGTCAGGCTCGTGAATTGTAATTTTATCGACTTTTTCTCGAACGATATCAAGTCTACCTTCTTTTCTAAAGTAGTTTCTTCTATTTTCTTTAACAAGTCTCGTCATCTCCTCATCTTTTAACCCAATTTCTACGTTCGGATCATCCAGCTTCAAGAAACTCTCATAATCACCATTTTCTAAGTGGGTTATCCTCTTTCTTATATAATCCAGTTGTCTAAGGTTCGTGTCAGCTATATTAACACTCTCAGCATATTCCAACAACGCAAATGCCTGATCGCCTGACCCTCCTATAGCCAGTACTCGATCATCAGAATTTACACTCAGCCCTTCTGTCATAGCATTAAGATTTTCATTCGAGCAATAGAAAAACGGAATTCTTCTAAATGGCGGCATATTAATTCACCCATTCCCTCACTACAACGGTCAATTGCCTCGCAGACATGAACGAATAGTGTTATAAATCAGTAACGCCTTTTCTTCGTATGGCAAAAGTTTATCTTCACGTCCAAGTGTGTCGCAAGCATCTATCACAGCAGGGAAAAAATAAGTCGTTCTAGTAAGATCCGATATTAACGTTGTTCCTAGTTTTTTTAGATCCATTAATTCACCATATTGTTACTACTCTAAGGTGATATTAGTATATAAACACATATCATAATAGAATATGTATATACAAGAATAGAAGAATCATTTACACGATTTAGCAACCTTATCCAAGAATTTCTGACCTTCTCGCGTTACAACACGACCTTTCTTAGGTTTATTCACTTTTTCTAACAACCCAGCACGCTCAAGATCCTGTAAAACAACACGAATTACTTTCCCACTCCCCTTTGCATAATGCGCTGGCTTGTGACCTCTTCTATGTAAACCACCGTAAAAAGTTCGCAAACGAGAAACACCAACAGGACCTTCCATATATACCTTTCTCAAAACAGCAGCTGATCTAAGATACCACCAATTTTTCTGTTCAGGTGGTCTTTCCCTATTTACGCCTGTCTTAACGAATTTTGCCCAATCAGGCATAGTGATTTTGTTCTCAAGCTCTCCAGCTGCTTTTATTATTAGTTCACTTATCGAAACATCTCGTGCAGATACCATATCTTATCACTTAACATCTTCAAGATTAAACCTATAAAAAGGGATTGTAATAGATCCTAGGAATCATCTATTTACATCACTTTTGCTCCAGGTTCGACATCACTATCAGTAGTTAGCAAAACCGGCTTACCGTCAATAACAGCTGCCAAAATCATTCCTTTTGATTCTATACCTCGCAAAGTTTTTGGCTCAAGGTTCACTAACACTATTACGCTTTTTCCAACAAGATCCTTGACATCATAGACATCTGCTATACCTGCTGCAAGTGTGCGGGTCTCGTCTCCTATGTTGACAGACATTTTTACAAGTTTGTCTGTTTCTGGGACTCTTTCAGCTTCCTCAATCCTTCCAACCCTCAGGTCAAGTTTCTGAAATTCCTTAAAAGGCATTTCTAGCATATCCATCTAATCTAATATCGCAAAGAAAGATTAAAAAGTAATCTATACCAGTGCAGCCGCAGCTATTGCATAGACCTCGACATATGCTGCAATTACTACGACAACAAAAGCGATAAGAAGTATGACCACTGCATCCACAATATTTTTCTTCGATATCGGAAAACTCGATTCAGAACCAAGTCTTGATTTGTTCCTAGAAGAACTTACCTCCTTTGCCAGTATCCCACCAGCTACAGCAGCAAAGAGATACGCTAGAATTTCTAGAATAGTGTGTGGCAAATATAACATCATATTCGCTGCAAACGCTGGAGCCGTACCCCATAGTATTGTACGTAACGGCGATCCATACATCGCACCCACAAGAGACGCGTTATAAGTTAGGAGAAAGATCGATCCGACACCGAAGAAAATGGACAACACAAAAGCCACAATCAAAATCTGGGCATTATTCACCAAAATATCCATCATAGGAATACTCGATCCTCCCGTAGACAGAAGCGCTGCCTGATGCGAGAACGCAGGATCGCTTATGCTAGGTGGAAGAAACGCAAACAAAAACATGAATTCGACAGCCATACCAAAGAACAAAAAGAGATAGAATATTATGAGCTTTTCATTTTTCTTGAAGATGTTCCCAATATTCTTTAGCGTAAATTTATCCCATGACCGGACATTTGTATTAATCTCATTATCATCATCCGGTTCAAGCATCTTGATAACGAATGGCAACAATAGCAATGAACT
>JBDRFU010000066.1:0-11189 GCA_043818435.1 Candidatus Aenigmatarchaeota archaeon | reverse complement strand
TATTCTCTTTGAGATCTTCTCTTTGAGATCTTCTCTTTGAGATCTTCTCTTTGAGATCTTCTCTTTGAGATCTTCTCTTTGAGATCTTCTCTTTGAGATCTTCTCTTTGAGATCTTCTCTTTGAGAACTCTGTTCCTCAAGATCACTGAAAAGGGAATGATCCCACCAGAAATTTATAAAAACGCTAATTCGCGTATTTAAAATTTAGAGGTTCTATATATTGTGATAGGTTGATATACATGTCAATGCCATTCTGGGACAAGTCGTCTGAAGAAACCGATGAGGACTATATAGAACTGACTGGAACGGAAGAGAAATCTTCACATTCTAAGATCCCTATTCATGTAGAGAAATTAACGGATTTTATGGATTCTGACAGAATTCAGAAAAAGGTTAGAGAAGGCGCAATAATGCTTATTAATGTTAAGGTTCTGCGCGAGAAGAATGTTGATGAGCTTAAGCGTGCACTTGAGAAGATCAAAAAGATCTGTGATTCACTGAATGGTGACATCGCTGGTGCTGGTGAAGATTGGGTAATTGTAACCCCTGGTTCTGCGAGAATTGAACGTGCTGTTGCGAAAGAGTGAAAGAAGATATCTCAGTATTGTATGAGCACGTCAACTAATTTCTTAAATATAAAATATGCCTTTTTCATAGAGATTGGCAACTTCATCATTGGCGAATGCCCTGCGCACGACTTCTTCTGCATTCAAATCCCCCGAATTGATTGGGGCAAGAAAACTAACTGGCAGACCACAGATGGTTTGACCGCAATCCAAAATAGCATCGCCTTGTCGACCCATTGTTCTTCTCATATTCATGTAAGCAACTCTTGCATCATTAGGGATCTGTGTCGGATCTTCCCGGATCCCTATTTTGAGATCGAAAGTCTGATAGCCTTTCATATGGTCTTCACTGCTTTTTTTCATGCAGAAAAGGTTATAAATTCAACACAGCTTCTCACTATATTTCTTTTTCAGATATTCTGAGAGTAACTTGTTTTTTCTTACAAATGACCAAAATGAATCATCTTCCAGGATTCTTACTTTTCCCATGACTTTGGCTAGGTGATCTGGTATGCCTGATTCTATCAACTTAGCTGGTTTTGATTTAGCAAATGCTTCCAGAAGGTCACGCACATTCTGGAATTCCCGATCCTTCTCAGCAACCCAAACTTCTCCATCTACAAACGGACCAAAAAGCGCATTGTTGTATTTTGATAAGAATTCGTTTACATGATGCTTCGCATATATGACAGGTCCTATCATCCGTTTAATTGCCGGCAACTTCCAAACGCTTAGTTCAAAGATGAGTAAAGTATTCTTGTCGTCTGCGAACTCGTATGCTCTTTTTACAACAAACTCCTGATGCCCAAGTGCTCCTCCCAATCTATAAAGCGCTCTTTTCAACTGTGGCCAGATAATATCATCTATCTCATCTGGTCTTTGCATAACCATTGCAATGAATTTAGTTCCTCTTTTCTTGATTTTCGTTATATCTGGTGATGTCAGTTTCTCTGGTTTATTGTAGAAAAACTTCACTGATGGTTTTTTTAGGAATAACCCCGCGTAAAAAATTAGTCTCTGTAGATTTTCAGGACTTATAGCTGCTGCTGCGTTTCTGTCGATATCTACAGGATCTATTATTGTAATAGGTGCATTGAATTTTCTTTGGGATTTGTTACTTAGATCTAGCCTTACTGGTGGGTTCCATGATGCTATATTCTTTATAGCATTCTCAAATTTACCATATTCTATAATCAACAACTCTGCGATGTAACCTGAGAATCCTTGATTTTTAACATCAGAACCATAGACATCCACGCCTTTCATGAATCTCTTGAGCATCCGAACATCATCCCGGAATTCCGGTTTTAGATGATCCAAAACGAATCTCAGATGTAGCGGTGATCTATCCACTGCAGAAACTATTCTTTCACCCTTGACTATCCGGTAACAAGGAACTACATCGATTTTGAAAACGTTTTTACCATGTTTATAGCTGATTTGCGTATATGGATGTTCGGCATATTTTACAACGAAATTGGACTTTAGTTTATCGGCCAGTCTCTTTCCGATCTCAAGACCGTCTTTTTTCAACTGATCCTTTGAAACACCCTTCTCGAAAAACGCAAAGAGATCGATATCATGATCCCCGCTAATCCATGTCTTCTTTCCAAGTGATCCGACAACAACTGCATCATAACCGAAATCGTCCTTGATTAATTTTTCCAGTGACGTACAGAAATTGCCAATATCTGCAGCTTCTTTTTCCGAGGGTTTGATCTTCCTAATGACAGTTTTCAGAACTCCTTCCATAATAATCTAATAATACATACATTCGTTTGAATATTAAGGTTTACTTGGTATATGACATATTATGTCTGAATATGTAGAGCATCCTTGGATAAACCCTGGCACAATTGAGAAGCGATCCTATCAGGAATCTATAGTCAGATCAGCATGCACCGCGAATACGTTGTGTGTGCTACCAACTGGCACGGGAAAAACTAATATTGCCGTACTTGTTTCGGCAAATAGACTACAGAAGGATATGAGTAAAAAAATTCTTATGGTAGCCCCGACCAAACCGCTTGTCAATCAACACAGAAGCACATTCGAGAAGTTTTTGAAAATCGGTCCGAGTGAACTCGTTGTTGTTACAGGATCCGAGAAACCTGAGAGTCGCGGGGCATTGTATAAATCGGCAGATATTATTTTTGCCACGCCGCAGACCATTGAGAATGACCTTGAGAATCATGTATTAAATCTCAAGGATTTTTCTCTCTTGATCGTGGACGAGGCGCATCGATGTGTTGGGAACTATGCATACGTTGCAGTTGCGAAGGCATATGTAGAACAGTCGGCCGACCCATTGATTCTTGCTCTTACTGCCTCACCAGGAGGATACAAATACAAGATTGATGATGTGAAAAAAAGGCTGTTCATAAGAAATATCGAAGTCCGCACACGCAATGATCGTGAAATGGAGGAATATATTCAGCCACTTGATCAAACATGGATCGAAGTAAAACTCGATGATGCTCTCAGAAAATCTATCATACTTCTTGATAAGTGTAGGGACGAAAAAATACAGAAACTCATTGAGTGGCGGATCATAAATTATCCGAAGATAAACAAAGTGCAGATAATAAAGCTTCAACAGGAACTTGCACGAAAAAAGACTGGTTCCAGTTTTGCTGCGATGTCAATACTTGCCGAGATTATGAAACTTGAGCATGCTCAGATACTTCTCGAAACCCAATCACTATATTCATTCAATAGATATGCTGAATCATTGGATGAGAAGGCGCATGAAACAAAAGCTACACAGAGACTTTTGCTTGATCCGATTTTTATCGCAGTTAGAAGGGATGTTGAAGATATGCTCAGTAAAGGTATGGAACATCCGAAGATGAATAAGCTGAAGGAGGTTGTTGCCGACGAGATATTAAAAGGGAAGCGTATAATCATATTCACGCAATATAGAGATACGATCGAGAAGATCCTAAGGGTACTGAAAAATGTACCTGGCGCCAATCCAGTACATTTTATTGGCCAGGCAAAACGATCAGGTGATGCGAAGAATGTTACTGGTAGGGGAATGAATCAGAAGGAGCAGATACAGACAGTTAATGAATTCAAACTGGGATTTTACAATATTCTTGTCTGCACATCGATTGCAGAAGAGGGCCTTGACATAGCAGAAACCGATGGGGTGGTTTTCTATGAGCCAATCCCCTCAGAGGTCAGGCGCATCCAGCGTATGGGAAGAACTGCTCGTACGCGACCAGGAAAGGTTTTATTTTTAATAACAAAAGGCACGCGCGACGAAGCAAACTACTGGGCTAGTCATCACCGCGAGAAGAAGATGCTCGGTATACTCAAGGATATGCAAGGAAAGAATCTAAACAGTTTTTAAGTCTTTTTCGATGCACTTTCTATTATGTTATACATAATTGGGCTAGGTTTGAACGATGAGAAAGATCTCTCACTTAAGGCAGTTGAGGCACTGAAAGCATGTGATGATATCTATGTGGAATTTTATACGAACAAATGGCATGGGGATATCAATGCTCTTGAGAAGATTGTAAAAAAATCTATTGAGGTCCTGCCGCGAGAAAAGGTAGAATCTGAGTTCTTGATAAAATTGGCTAAGAATAACAATATTGCTTTGCTTGTGTCAGGGGATCCATTGTCTGCAACAACACACCTGGAACTTGTGCAGATGGCAAAACTTGAGGGGATTGGTGTAAGTGTGATACATTCTTCTTCGGTCTATACGGCTGTTGCAGAGAGTGGACTCCAGTTGTACAAATTTGGTCGTACAACCACGCTATGCTATCCTGAACCTGGTTTTGAGCCAGATAGTCCATATGATACGATTGTTGAAAATAGAAAGATTGGTCTCCACAGTTTGATTTTACTGGATGTAAAAACTGATAGATGGATGACAGTAAAAGAGGGTCTGAATATTTTACTTGATCTTGAAAACAAGAAAAATGGATTGATTTTGTCACTAACTACGAAAGTTATTGCATGCTGCAAGCTTGGTGGAAAAGATCAAAAGATAATATACGATTCTGTTGAAAATATAATTAAGATGGATCCGAAAGAGGTTCCAGCGTGTACCATTGTACCTGGAAAATTGAATTTCAAGGAAGAGGAATTTCTGGAGAGGTTGACATGATAGAAGAAAAACTCAAGGCTGAAACTGATAAATGGCTCAAGAGGATAGAAGAAAAACGCAAAATACTCCAATTACTCGATGATTCGCGAAAAGATCTGATCGTCAACATGGATGCCTACACATCTGATTGCAAACATTTCACCAAAGAAGGTAAATTGATTGAAGCATTTGAGGCAGTGATATGGGCATGGAGTATATTGGAATTGGGAGAACGAGTTGGTTGGTGGAGATAAATGACAATTGATCATTCTAAAATCTTTTCAACAGTTGCATCAGCAAATATTTTCATAGTATCGAATATTCGCAAAGTTGGGTGGTTTGGAATCAATAATTGGAGATCTGTACATGCAAGAACAACGCAATCTACATCTTTCTTTTCAAAATCACTGATTATTTTAATTAATTCTTCTCTATCTTTGTTGTTCTGCATTCCTATGACCAGATTAAGAATGATTTTTCCCAGTTTGGCTTGTTGAAAACTATCAGGAGTCTCATAGCTAATAGTGTTTTCTTCAAATGCATTTTCATATAATCTATTCTTAATCGTAGCAGAAGTGGAAACAATTCCAACGTTGTTGAATTTATTTTTCTTGAGGAATTTTATTGTTTCTTCAACAATACTCAGAACAGGAATTTTGACAGCGTTCCTAATTTCTTTGATAAAAATATGAAGTGAATTGCAAGGCATTACTATAAAATCTGCGCCTGATTTTTCTAGCCTTTCTGCTTCATCTATTAAAAAAGGTAAACATCTTTCAATTCCGACATTTTTTGAGATTGCATCTTCTTCAATAGCATATGGTAAAGGGACGCTGGAAATTAATATAGAAGGCCTGTGGATTATATCCTTTTTCTGACATGAGAAAACTAGGTCTAAGTAAAATTCCGAGGTTGTTTCCGGTCCAAGACCTCCAATTATTCCTAATGTTTTCATAATATAACAACTATCATTTCACATATAAATGTTATTATTAAAAAAAGCCCATAGCTCTCAGGACACCAGCTCTATTGAGTTTGATATAATGTATCATTTCTTCATCTGTGGTTGACCACCAGTTGCCCTGCCTTGTTTTTCTTTCTTTCTCTGACTAGCGTATACTGGTATGAGTATGATGCCAAGTACAACTAGACCAAGGGATCCCAATGTTATATATTGCCCGAATTTGGCAAACATCTCAAAGAATTGACTCAAACCAAGCACCTGAACACTATCTGGAGTCTGCCCGGCCTGTGATAATATGAAACTCTGACTGTAGTGCATAAATAAAAAGAAAAATCCGGCTAGTATGAATGCTCCTAGTATTGCATTTCTAACGCTTGATGCTGACATTATCTAGCCCTCCAATACACTTCTTTCGTATTTACTTCCTAATATTCTTTTAATCTTCTTAGCAAGCTTCTCTCCGATGCCTTCGACTTCTTGGAGATCATCTTCTGATGCTAAAAACACCTTTTCTGGGGATCTGAAATGCTTGAGCAAGCGCCTGGCTAAAACGCTGTTTATCTTTGGTAGCCCTGCTAATAGAAACTCCTGTTCCTGATTTAGGGATTTTGGTTTAATCTTTCCGCGAATGCAGTTCGATGATTTTATATCAAGTTGCTCGCGTTTTGCGATTGTAAAAAGCATCCTAGCTGTTTCTAGGTTGTTTTTTGTCCAAATAATGGATATGCTCATGTCTATGGTTATTGCTGCTAGCGCACCGTTTATTGCATTGGGATGAATTTTACGTTCATCATACATATTCTCATTTCCTTCAATTATCAGCACTGGTTTCTCGAACTGATCTTTCATCCTACAAAGTTGCTCAAATAAACGACCATCCACAATACTCTGAAGGAAATCAGGGATACGTTTTCTTTCGACAGCAACTCGCTCACTGAGAAGATAGTCTGCTACTGGAAGCTGTTTTTCATTCACAACACAATGCTTACTGAGGATTTTTGCTATTCGCGAACTTAACTCACGAGTATCTGCGTAGATTATTATGTTATCGTGGAATTTTGACACCATTCGAAATGTATATCAAAGAAGGGATTTAATCTTCACCCGAACCCAAAACCAAACGGTGAGGTGTTCTGGAAGAAGTACAGATAGAACAGACCAGCGAGTACGAATGTTATAACAAATGCAGCGATGCGTAATAGTTTACGATCCATCATAATCCAATCTTCCTTTATGCCTGCGAAGAACAATCTACAAAATTCTGCGAATGATTTAAGCTTTGACATGAATATCACTAATTAGATGTATAATTTCAAATATTAAAAAGTGATCTGCATGGTAGAAGCAATTATTTTTGACATGGATGGTGTGATAGTCGATTCTGAGAGACATTGGAGAGCCAGAGAAAAGAAATTTGTCTATGATTTTATTCCGTCAGAACAATTGGCAAATTATCGCAAGCGATTCGTAGGTCTGGTTACTGCTGATATCTATGATATTCTGAAGACCGATTTTAATATTCCCACAAAGAAAGAAGACTTCATCAATGAATTTGACAGTGTAGCGGAGGATGTCTATATGTGTAAATCGTCAATGCTTCCTCACTGTCTGGAATTCCTAAAAGCTATGCGAAAATCAAGTCTTAAAATTGGTCTTGCGTCCTCTTCTCCAATGAGCTGGATAGATATGGCAATGAAACGCTTTGATTTGACCAAATTCTTTGATGTGATCGTAAGTGCAACTGATCTGGATATCAAGGGGAAACCGGCTCCAGATGTCTATCTCATCACTGCCAAGAAATTGGGAATTCCTTCTGTAGATTGCATTGCTATTGAGGATTCCAGGAACGGAGTATTGTCAGCGAAAGGCGCTGGTATGAAATGTATTGGTATGAGAAATGGTTTCAACGATGACCAAGATCTATCAACTGCAGATTTTATCATACATGATTTCAGTGAGCTTTCTGTGGAGAAGATTAAAAAAATGTAGACACTACCTCACACACGCAGGTCTGGGATTTGTCTTAGAATTTCTGTGATAAAGAATACACTCACAACAAATACCGTGTCTTGGGCAATCAGTTTCTGAACAGGGACAATCGTTTTCATTTTTTTCTTTGTTTTTGCAGTTAGTCATATCATATCCCCAATTTCTTTTTCACGATCTCCATAGCAAAATTCCGTGGTGATTTGGTTTCTGTTATGTGTTTGAGTATTTCTTTTGTATTCTTGGTTATTGTTTCGTCTACAATTTTGAACATGTTGTCGATGACCGACTGCGGAGTTGGTTTGGTTATGTTCTTCATTTCACAATATGATGATATCACGCCACCGGCATTTGCTACGAAATCTGGAATTACTAGGATACCTCGTTTGTGAAGCAAAGCCTCGGTTTTAAGGGACATTGGGATATTGGCAGCTTCTACAATGATCTTTGTTTTGATTTCGTTTACATTATTTTCATTGATAACATCAGGAACTGCTCCTGGTATGAGTACATCTACTGGAAGAGTGAAAAGATCAGTTGTTTTTAGAATTCTGCTCTCATGATAGTTTGTTACAGATCCGGTTTCTTTTTTTATTTTGATCAAATCATCGACATTGATTCCTTTTGGATTGTGGATTGTACCTTTACTGTCGCTGACTGCTACAATTTTTGCACCATTTTCTGATGCAAATTTTGCTGTTGCGATACCTACAACACCAAATCCTTCGATTGCTATTGTGGTTTCTGATATATCAATGCCCAGGTGTTCTGCTGCTGCTAGCGCGGATTTTACTACTCCAAAACCAGTTGATCCTAGTTCATGAGGAAGTCCACCACGATCGAGTGTTTTACCTGTTGCTGCATTGTTCGAACCGATCTCATTGCAGATAATATCCATATCTTTCTCGGTTGTACTCATGTCAGGTCCTGGAATGTACTGATCTGATACATACGGCTTGATTTGTTTTGCGAACCATTGTATTGCTTTGGTCTTATCCTGAGTCTTTGTATCAAGCGCTATACCAGATTTTGCTCCACCGAGCGGAAGATCTGCCATTGTGCATTTGTATGTCATGATGCGCGCTAGTCTGAAGACTTCCTCGAGGGAAACTGTTTTTGTGATTCTAAGTCCTCCTTTACCTGGACCTAGTACAGTATTGTCTATAACAAGAAATCCATGAAAGTTATTTTTAGGATCGTAAAACTCCAAGAGTTTTCCAGGTCCTATTTTGTCATGAACAATCATATCTATCAACCATAATAATGGCCTGAAAAATTTAAGTAACATACTGCATCCGAGAAACGTATATATATCACATGAAAATAACGATATATTATGGCTATTGAAAGTATGCGTCAGGCATGGAATACATACGTTGAGAACTTCTGGACATTTGTCGGAGCTTTCCTGATATACCTAGTTATAATTTTAGCATTCGTGATACCAATTGGTATGATTTTTGGCATCTATATAATCAATGCGTGGCCAGCATCTCCGGGGTATACTGCTCTAGGTCTGATAACGAATCCCATATTCGCAGTTGGTTTTATAATAACATTCGTAATAATGGGGATTGTGGCAATCGAGATATATGCAGGGATGATTGGTCTATCTAGAAATAGTCTTGATCGACGTTCAGATTTCACAGTTATCTCAAGAACAATAAAAAAGAATTTCTTGTCTATACTCGGTCTCAATCTAGCTGTTACTGTTCTGCTTTTTGCTATCTTTGGGGTTTTTTCAATAGCGTCGTTCTTCCTCTATATATTTGCTGGCATTATTACTGGTATCATATTGTTCTCCATCGGTATAATTGTGACCGTCATGATAGGATTGCTTTTTATGCTCGGGACACATGCATTGGTCTGCAGCAATATTCCTGTGCTGGACAGTATTAAGATTAGCATAAACATTGTGAAAAGAAATTATATAGATTTTCTTGCTCTGACACTGTTTTTCTTTGTCGCAGCGTTTTTGATAAGTTTCCTGCCGATCATAGGATTTCTCATGGTCTGGTTTATGATATTCCCGTTGTTTATACTCTCGTGTACTACGTTCTACATAAACAAGAAATCAGAGATTAAAGTTGATTTGAGAAAACAGGAGAAGGAGTCTGCTAAACTGAAAATCCATCGCAGAATACGATATCCTGAACCAAAAAGAAAAAGAGCCAGAAAAAAACGCAGAAGACGGTAACTACATTCTTTTTCTCCGTCTTATATATTCACCCAATCCCAAACTAGCCAAGCCACCATATAGTGGTCCACATATCATCAATAATGTATCATTCTTGTCCATGGAATGAATAATATTATCTACCTTCAACTTCATGTCTTTACATCTGGAAGAATCTGAGTGTTGACAATCTCTCCTAAATTCTCTTGATATTTCTGGCGGGTTGATGTAATTACGATAGACCTCATGTTTAGCAACAACACATGCCGATATGAGAAAAAGTGAAATATACATACCTACGAGAAACTCAAGTGCGCGTTTAGTAAAGACATATTTTTCTTCATGGTTTGCCATGATACATCAAAGAATTTGATCGCAGAAAACTTTAAAGAGGTCTTATCTTCTTCCTTTCTTTGGTTTTGTGTGTATACCAACAGGCTTCTTGTGACCAGGAGTTCGTACCTTTCTCTTGATTCTGTTGATCGGCTTTGTTTTCCATGCCATATCGTATAGTTTTTTCGATGCTCCGAAACCGCATGCCCCGCATTTCTTTTTTCTAATATGATAACTATGTCTACCACACCTTCTGCATCGTATATGGGATATTTTATTATGTTTTCCCATGCTGGGTGTTCCTTTGGTCATGATGAAACCTCTATACCACTACGAATGGTTGCGTCATCCCACAGACCTCCCGGGCCTACACGATAACTAACCCTCATTACCAAGATTACCTGTTCTATTAAAAAACGTAAAACAACTACTTTTCCGGTGAGACATAGAGTATATTATCGCCCCTAACCAGAATGGTACCGAGTTTTGTTGTTCCTTCTTCGTTTATCAGTTCTGCAGTCTCAAGCCACATATTCAGATGCAAATCCATGGCCTGAAGAATCCCTGATATCTCGGTCCCTCTTTTTAGGCGGATAAGAACTCTGCGTCCCTTCGCGTTGTTCAAGACGTCTATTGGTCTATCCATTATGATTCCTCAAAATACAAAATTTCAAAATCTTCTCTATTACAATATGAAGTAAGGTATTTATATTCATATCTACTGATTAAGTAAAGTGATATTATGGTTCAATGGATGAAAAGATCTGTTAGAAAGCCCAGCGGAAGCAAGTATAGTAAAAAGAGTAAGAAAAAGAAATACCAGCGTGGTAGAGATTTCGTGCCAGCTACGATAGGCGGATCCAAGGTTTCGAAGAAACGCGCCCGAGGCGGTAACCAGAAATTGATAGTTTTCAGGACCGAGATTGCAAATGTTATTATGGGTGGTAAAGCCAAGAAAGCGAAAATAATCAGTGTTACGGAGAATCCAGCTGATCCTCATTATGTCCGAAGAAATATCATAACAAAAGGCGCGATAATCGAGACTGATCTAGGAAAGGTGCG
>JBDRFU010000065.1:0-6611 GCA_043818435.1 Candidatus Aenigmatarchaeota archaeon | reverse complement strand
AGGTATGAGAATGGTGTAGGGGCTATATTTTCAGATGATGTTCGAATAAAGAACAATACGTTGTTCACCAATTTGAGGCAAGGGGTGTTTACGTTTTTTTCCAGTTCCACTATAATTAATAACACAATTTATGATAATATGATTAGGGGTATTCTTCTGCAGTTTTCAGATTCAACTATTATGAATAATACCATACGCGGTAATACGATTGAGGGTATCTGGTTAGAATCGTCGGATTCTAGTACGATAGTTAATAATAAAATACATAATAATTTCGGGAATGGTATTTTTACATCGTTTTCTACTGTGAACATTGAGAACAATACATTACATTCCAATAGATGGCAGTCTGTGAATATAATGGAATCTGATTCGACATTTACTAATAATACAATATATAATACATCGGGTACTGGAGTATATGTATCATCTTCAAATGTGCAGTTTTTTAGAAATAAAATCTACAACAATTCGGTCTATGCTATAGATGCGCAAACAACCAATTCTACATTTTCCAATAACACGATCTACAACAATAGCTGGGACGGTATTCATATATTCGATTCCAATTCTAACATCACCAACAATACGATTTATATGAATGAGTTATGCGGGGTCCGTTTGACTATGTCCAGCTCCAATATCACTAATAATACGTTTCGCAATAATTTACAGAGCGGTATGTTTGTGGATACCTCCAATGTTACGGTTGTCAATAATTCGGTATATGATAATACACAACATGGTATTGGAGTGAGGGGTTCCCAGAAAAGTAATATTATCAACAATACTGCATACGATAATGGTTGGAATGGTCTTTGGGTAACTGGTTCCAGATCCAACATTACCAATAATACGCTTCGCAATAATTCTAATGGTGGGATCACGGTTAGTGGCTTGTCAGTGGTGGATGTTGCAAATAATATCGTATACAACAATCCGATAAGAGGTGTATATGTTCTTGGTTCAAATGCGACAATATCCAACAACACGGTTTATAATAATACAGAACGTGGATGGGATAGTGGGTATGGGTTTCAGATAGAACTTTCGAATGTTTCTCTTATAAACAATACGGTTTATAGAAACTCAAATACTGGAATATATTTAATGAATACAAATTCCAATATTTCAAACAACTCGGTTTATAATAATTCTAATCATGGGATTCATATAGATCGTTCGCTTTCCAGGGACATCAGTAATAATGTGTGGAATAATACTATCTGGAACAATACAAGGAACGGCATTTATACACAATCCTCAAATTCCACAATCGCCAACAACTCGATTTGGAACAACAGTGGTGGTGGAATAAGCACACTTTCTTCAAATTCTAATATATCCAACAACTCGATTTATAGTAACGTGTTGAGTGGTATTAATAATGGAATTTACTCCAATTCCACGATAACTAATAACACGATTCGTAATAACTCGAGAGGAATCAATGCTTATGCTAACTCCTTCATAAAAGTAGACAATAACACGATTTACGATAACAGAGAGAGTGGCATTGCTACCGATACAACAAGTTCTATGATAACAAACAACACAGTCCACAACAATAGTGGCGAAGGTATTTTTATGATGTATTCGAATTCTTCGATTATCAATAATGAGATTTATAATAATACTTACAGCGGAGTCTATTCATTTATTTCCGTTCTTGAGATTGCTAATAACACAGTTCATAATAATTCGCATAATGGAATCTACCCACAACGTTCTAATTTCACTGTAACTAATAACAAAGTCTATGATAATAACATAGTGGGTATTGTTGTTCTCGAGTCGTTGTCAGATGTCGTAAATAATACGGTTTATAATAATAATGACCGTGGGGTTATTGTTGAAACATCTATAGCTAATATCACCAACAACTCGGTTTATAATAATGAGAACGGTGGTATATACAATTGGCAGTCGAATTCTTCGATTATCAATAACACGATACGAGATAATATGTGGTATGGTATTAATGTGGGGGGTTCTGATGTTGTTATTACGGATAATGTCATTTACAACAATTCTCAGGTAGGGGTTGAGGCGACTGGGATAACTTCTACTTTTGTTAATAACACGGTCTATAATCATTCATATGTTGGTGTGCAGATTCGTGAATCCAAGATCAATATGACTGGTAATTTGGTATACAATAATTCATGGCATGGTGTTGACTTGCTTAATATCAGGGATAGTAATGTCTCTGATAATGAAGTATACAACAATACTGAGATTGGGGTTGGTTTGTATGCTTCATCCGGAAATATTGTCAAGAATAATATAATCCAGGAGAATGGGCAATATGATCTGGATGTGACCTCTGATAGTTGTGTGAATGATGTGGTGGATAATATTGGTTCTGGTGATCGGGATATTTTGTTTTATAATGGATGTGGTTGGGTTACATCTGGTTCCACAACTGCTATTAATGATGAGGTGTTGTTGGATACAAATACCAAGAAATTATACTTCCAGCGTGATAATCTGGCATCAGCACGATCATCGTTGTCATCTTCTGAGTTGCCGACATTACTGGAATCTGGATCAGTTATTGATAATTCTGGAACAGAATATAGATATAATGTCTACATCGAACCTGGTCAGGCGAATTTGACTTATTCGAGATATAGTGGTTCGGGTGATCCGGGTCTTGTTATACTTGCTGGAGATCGTCCTCTTACCTCGAATTTCTATAACACGAGAATCGTGTTCCAGAGACCTTTGGATGTTAGTTTGGTGCAGGGAAGAACAATCAAGCTTTTCGGACAAACTTATTATCTTGGTTATGGATCAGAGTTGTCCAACTCAAAGATAACACTTTATGGTGGAGGTTCAGAAGTTGGCATTGATTGGGGTGTACCTGGAACTCCATCAACGCAGACTGTGTGTGTTGGTGGAAAGACCATATCAGTGACTGTTGATGGTATAAATTCTAATGGCAATTCTGCTGATTTTACAATAGATGGGTTTTCGAATACTGCTACAACAGGTACATTTATTTCATTGCCATCGGGTATTAGAGTATATGTTAAATCGATCTTACTCTACGCTACTGGTGGTTCTGGTCGAGTTGTGTTTTCGTTTTATGCTGATAAGTTAGAGATTTCAAACAATGATTATGTAAGAATGGGTACGAATCTTGATATCGTCAAGGGAACATGGGGAAAGGTGGTTTCTGCTGGTTCTACAACAATAGCTTCTATTGATGTTGATATCTATGGTCCTGATTTTGCGAGTAATAATATACCTGTCGGTATGACAAGACTTGATCAGGTTTTCAAGACATTTGCGCTTGATTTCAAATCTGCGCAACCTTCTTTGGACGATCCGAGTAGGGATATGATTCATGTGAGTACGTCTGGTGATAATTATGCAACTGTTTCATTCATGGATTACCGTGGTCTACATAAGACATTGACGTTTGCTTCTAATTATGTCGGAGGACAATCAGTTGATTATACGTTGCTACAGGATACCTCACCTTACGATTACAATGTTGAGGAAGGAGTGGAGTTGTACAAATACAATTACACGATCATCAATCAGAATGGGTTTTCTCATATCTTGCAGATTACGGATATAGATATGACATCAACTGTGCAATCTGTAACGTTTCGTGATATAATTTCAGCAGTTGATTATAATGTACTACTTGACAATAAGTGGATAGGGTCTTTGTTTGTCGACGGTAAGCAGTATTATGTTTCGGTTACTTCTAGCGGTATGGGTAAATATTCAGTGATAATGGCTAGGGGATCTTCTCAGAGGCTGGGAACTATAACATCACCACTTGCATTGTGGACGCCACTTCGATTGAAGAATGGAGAGGAGTTGGTGTTGGTACAACCTGTTCGTGTGATGGAAGGTGGTTATTATCAGGTTCCTGGGAAGGGAACGATTTCTGGTGGCGAAGGACTTTGTACTATAAAGATTGAGAATGCTGGTGGAGGAACTACGACTAATACACAATGTGGAAAAATAAACTATACTTTTGTGGATGATCATGTTGCTTCTCCTAGCTGGGGTTGGTTGTATCCGTACGGGTTGCAAACGAATGTGATAAATGGAAGAAATCAAACTGGTTTGATGATAATTGAGGAGGAAGGTGATCCTCAACAGCGTGATGTTATAATGATACCAATCGATGTTACGAGCGATAAGAGGATTAATATAATGACACCGTTCAAGACTGATAGCAATGGAGAGCGAATATCATTTGATTGGTATGTGACAGGTACACCATTTGCTGATAAGGCTCTGGATACATACGGAACTTTGCTAACACACGATGGGTCGGGACAGGGAGATGTTGGCATTTCGTATCCTGATGAGCGAATGACTGCTCAGGTGTCTGTGAAAGGTACTGGAATTTCTTACATCAGCAGATGTTACATCTGTGGTGGAAAGTATGATCTTAGTGGTCTTACAGCATCCGAAGTCATTTTATGTAATGCCGATGATTCAAAGTTTACAGACTTTAATGTCATGGGATCAGATAAACTGAAGAACAATGGTATGGTGCTTTTGTCTACTGACAGAACTGTGGTTGATGGATTGTATTCTGCTGAGAATTATGCTGGTGTCCGGTTGTATGATTCGAGGGAAAATAACATATCAAACAGTGAATTGGCTGGGAATAAGTTTGGATCCCTTTTTGGATATTCTCATCAGAATCAGGTATTCAATACTGTTGTAGTTGATTCCGAGTCCGGTATGCGGTTCGAATTCTCTGCTGGGAATGAGTTGTACTGGAATACATTGTCTGGCAATGAACAGGGTGTGATGTTTTTGAATGGAGCCAATGGCAACCAGTTTCACTCGAGCAGCGTTGAAAATAATGGTGACGGGGTTGTGATTGTGGATTCTATTTCCAACAGCATAATGAGGAATAATGTGGCTTGGAACTCTGTTATTGGTTTTCGTATCATGGACAATTCCAACAATAATGTTATCTGGAATAATATCATCAACAACACAAATAATTTGAACACTGATCAGGGTGATGATGCGTTTAATGTTGGAAAAGATTGTATTGTGCCGAATATTGTTGGTGGCAAATGTATTGGTGGAAACTTCTGGGGCGATACAAAGGGCACTGGTTTCAGCGATATGTGCAAGGATTCTGATCGGGATGGAATATGCAATGATCCGTTAACTCTCCCGGCAGGTGAGATTGATGAGATGCCGTTGAGTGTTCCAAGAGAACTGGAATGCGGATCAACCATAACAGTCGATACAACACTTACTGGTGATATCAAGATTTGCTCTGGTCATGGTCTTATTATTGGTGGTGATGACGTTACTCTTGATTGTAATGGTCATTCGATCATCGGTAATAATGTGATAGGTACACATGGTATTCATATTAGTTCAAGATCGAATGTTTTGGTGGTGGATTGTAATATTCAGAACTTTGAGGATGGGATATTTTCTGAATTTTCTCTAGGAGGTGTGTTCAGAAATAATACGATTCATGAAAACATAGTGTCTGGTATTCGGTCGGATTCTTCTAATACATTGATCAAAAATAATTCTTTATATGATAATACAGATCGGGGTATTGTTGTATCTCGTTCGAATTTCACTATTACACAGAATAAGATAATTGGATCCGATAGAGGTGTTCAATTGCAGGATTTGGCTAAAGGTACGATGAGTGACAATACTATAAGTAATAGTGGTAATATTGGATTGTATATCATAGATTCCAAAAGTAATACGATAACAAATAATGTTATACAGGAAAGTGGTTTGTTTGATCTGTATGTCGGTGATACTGGTGTTGAATGTCGGAATAATATTAAGGATAACGTAGGTTCTGGGAATAGACCGATATTGTTTTACTCAGGAACTGGATATAGTTATGGTGGTGGGTGGCCACCGGTTTGTGGTAATGGAGCTGTAGAGGTTGGTGAGGAATGTGATGATGGCGTCAATAATGGACCATCTCCTGCCTGCTGTAGTGTTTCGTGTACCAACAATAATCCTAGTTGCGGTGGAGGTGGAGGAGGTGTTATATCTTCATTCCTGATTCATGATATCACAGCTTCAGAAATCATTTTATGTGGTTCACAAGGTTCTGAGATACGTAATGTTAATATATCTGGATCGGATTCATTGGATAACAATGGGTTGCTCCTAGTGTTATCTAGTGGTACAATTTTGACTGGAAATAGTTTGTCCGGTAATGCGTATGGTTTACTTTTGTCTTCATCGGAGATGAATACTATCCACAAGAATAATATGACTGATAACAGGTACGGAATCATGATAGTCTCATCCAATTTAAATCAGGTGTTCACTAATGATGTTAGTAGAAATTCTGAGAGTGGTTTATGGTTGACAGGTTCATACTCAAATAAGATTACTGATAACATTTTTAATAATACTATTGATTTGACGCTAGGAACTGGAGACAATTATTATGGTGGTATCAAAGATTGTACTATGTCGAATATTCTTGGTGGCAGATGTATGGGTGGTAATTATTGGGGTGATAACCAGAACACTGGATTTAGTGATACGTGTGCTGATGTAAATTATGATGGTATTTGTGATGATCCTCTTGTTTTTTCTTCATCCGATTCTGATGAATTGCCGTTGGC
>JBDRFU010000064.1:0-5434 GCA_043818435.1 Candidatus Aenigmatarchaeota archaeon | reverse complement strand
ACCACCAGTTGGATTCCATACAGCAGCAACCACATCACCATCATTTCCATAACCAGAATAATCTTTTGCTGTTGTTGAATCATTCAATTCAAACGGCATGTTAAGAACTGTTAACGGTACACCATTTTTGTACCAGTTTATTATATTCGTGACCGCATCACCATCCACATCAGTTGTTGACTGATTATAAACTGTCAGATTCTCCAATATCGTATTCATACCCAACGTGCTATTTAGAATTGGTAAATCATGTATCGGAGGATTATTTACATCTTCCACAGCAGGAAACCTACCATAAAAGATCGTATCAGGAGAGACAACAAAAATTATCGATATAATCGCTGCTAGGAGCATAAGCAGTACTGCAATCTCGCGAGCACTAGCTATCTTGACCTTCTCTGGCCTACTTTGTTTAACTGATCTCCTCTTCATTAAGAATAACATTCAATCCCGTGCAATAAAAAGATTTTTAGAGCAAACATTTCAAATTTAGAAAGGAATAGCACCACTAATAATATAAGGAACGCCAATAAAATTCAGGATCGTATAAACTAGAAACGCAACAACTATCACCTTGAGTTTCTCTTTCATATCACCTTTCAACAATACCTCACCGAGTACAATCCAAACTATGAGTGGTATCAATAATAATACGATAACACCAAAGAAAGGTATGACCGATGCAACACCCGATAGACCAATCGCCAACATCACAATAGGCGTGATAAACATAGCCAGGAACGCCATGATAAAAGATTGTTTTGGTTCCATATCATGCTCTATCAGTTTGTTCACAATTATCAATACTACGAACACTACAAGTGTGTTAATGAGAAGTCCAAGCGCACTACCTACAGAAAGCGGCAACACACCTAAAATCGCTTCAATTCCAGCTATATGATTCACCCTGAACATGACTACGAAACATCCACACAACCCTTTTCCGTATGTATCGCAAAAAGCGTTGACGGAAAACGGCCTTCATGGTTTCGCAGATATCTATAATTTGGTTGCCAGGGGTATATAAGATTTGTGGAAACCCCGATTTATGCAAAAAAATGACAATCTATCATCCATTCTAGATTGGCTATAATGGCATTCTAATAATAATAAAACTTCATCGCGGCCTATAATGATATTGGAATTTTCCAGCAATATTAGGCTTCTTTCTGAGTAAAATATAACCTACAATTACAACTACAATAATAATTATAATAACATAATAATATATCGTCATGTCGCTCACAGAACAATCCACGGGACAGTTATCACTAGTTTCCTGAGAACCACATACCCCATCACCACAATTCCAGCATCCTGCAAAGAGTATAGTACAATTAGAATCGCAAGTCAGTGTACCATTGGTGAAACCCTCTGTCACACATGTTCTGTCACCAAAAATATTACTGTCACATACCTCGCTCTCATCCAGCACCCCGTCACCACAGATCGGAACAGGGCATTCACCACAGTCTGAAGAACAAAGCTCACATGATTCATTAGCATCGCAGATACCATCACCACAGAATGAACAAACACCACAGTCAGCTTCGCAGATTGAACACGTCTCATTAGAATCACATATACTGTTACCACACTCAGCACTCATATTACAACTCTGTGTCTCCACTGGTCTCCCGCTCTCCTTACCACAAGCATTCTGATCCGCACATGTACGATTTTGTGTACTATTCACACAAGTCGACCATTCGCCACAAGTCCAATTAGTATAGCATTTAGCAACACCACAGACATAGCTACAGTTGATCGAATCAACATCATTCCAACGCTCTGTGACAACACAAGTATTGTTGTATCCTATAGAATCTATCCCAGATCTGTTAATATCCAGAGTATTATTACATATCTCATTATATGACAATGTAGCATTACTCTCTGAAAGAAATATCCCAGTTGTCCAGTTTTCTATAAAGCAATTCTTTATAGTCACTCCATTATTTGCATTCACCGTAATTCCAGTAGCCATATTAGTTCCAAGAATCGTCATATTCTGACAATCTAGATTCACGTTATCCACACTTATATTGAAACACGTTGAGTTTTCTTCAGTTGCTATAAAGAAAATATTACTAGTCACAACATAATCCCCAGAGACATTTATCTCCTGACAACTAGAGAGATTCGTCGCATCTGCCATTGCTGGCGTCTGCACAGCTACCATCAACAAAACCAACGCAAATACTAATAGTGTCACCATCACTGGTTTTCTACTAGAACTATTCCCTGACATAATGATCATATTACCTCTGGTGATATAAAAAGTTTTTATCGTCTCTTCTTTGATTTAGAAACAGCTTTTTTCACAACTCGTGTCCTTGTTTTTCTTGATCCTTTCTTCTTAAACGCAAAATATCCGGCAATAGCCAATATGATTATTATGATGATGACGTAGTATAAAATATTGGATATGGCACAATCTTCTTCGGAAAGACACTGTACAATTGTATTTTCTACAGTGTTAGTAACTATCGCTTCATTGTAATCGAATACAATTGTGGCATCATTTTTAATCACTGTTCCGAATGGCAAACCTTGCTTCGGAGTTATTGTATATACAACAGATTTGGTTTCATTTGGTTGTAAAGCGATTGGCATATACCAATGTATCATTCTTTCTTCTTCATCATAATTCATGAAAACATCAAACTCTGGCTGATCTAGTTGAAACGTCGAATCATCAAGATTCTCATCAAGTTTATCATAAACATTAATAAAGACTGTCTCAGCAGTTCCAATATTCTCAAATGAAATTGTGTAATATATCGGCTGTCCTAACAGTGTCTCATTATAAGGATCTGCATATTTCTCATTTGGATCATATGAACCAGCTACCTGGAATGATACACAGTTTCTTGCTGACGTCTGAGGTGAGTCAGCATCAACACAATTCCGTATCAGTGTACCCAAAGGTGTTGCCGCATCTATTGTAATTGGGATCCTCAAATATTTCTCTTTTCCTGGTTCTATCTTAGTGATCATCTCTGTTAAGGTATTGGTAACAGAATCATATGTACCAGTATAACCACTTCTCAAATGAATATATGAAACAGGAGGTAAAGTATCCACAATCTGAATATCTGTTAGTGGCTCCGTTCCATAATTTCTTATGTATATTCCATAATTCGAATCGAACCCAGGCCTCACATCACCGCTATATTTAGAAATAGACATCGAATATTTTTCCTTCACATTCATATTACAGACTGCCTTATTATTATAAAAATATTCTTCTGCTGGATATACCGTCCCAAAATAATCAACATCTGTTCTGGCTACAAGTAATGCCCCAGACAAAGCAGTACTACTAGTCTCTACAAATACCTGGATTGAATTCCAACAGTAATAATCCCGCGGATCGACTGGATTGGAACACTGAAACAATGATGGAGGCAAAGTCCACTCAAGTATCTGTTGTCCTCCCGCCACGGTCACGGTTGGCGTAACACCACTAGTATCTGAGAGATACGTAACATACTCTGGCAGTACCTCAATAACTTTTACCATATCTGATATAGGATCCTTGTAGGCATTTTGGAAAATGTTGACATAATACGAAAATTTTTCACCAGACTCCACGAATCTCGGACAGCTCTTATGAACACCTATATCTTTCAATGAAGGAACGAATGCCAAATATCTACCAGCTTTATTGTCTTTAGGATTGGTTTCCTGTATACCTGAAGATAAAGACACCGACGATATAAAATTCCGGGGATGATTTAGCGTTGTCTGAAAATCATATGTAATTGAGAATGATTTCATACATGGATAAAATCCATACCCACCACATCCAGACATATCAAGCTCCCACGTATATTCCTTGTTGTTTCCATTGGTCTGAACTGAAACAACTGACCCACTTGTGTCGCTGACATATTCAAATTCAATCGGTAAAATATGCGTTACAGACACGGGCTCGACTAACACCTGGTCAGCCATATATCTAATCTCAAAAACTACAGTATCACCATCATGAAGATACCGTAAATTATGATCTTGCAGTATCCTAAGATTAGGAACAGGACAATCTAAACTACACGATAAATAATCTTCTGATGGTTGGCACTTAGAATCACCACAGTATGGCGACGGACAATCCGCAGAACATGTTGTATAATCTTCATATTGCTCATTGCACTTACCATCACCACATTTCCAACAACCGGATATATCAAGTTTACATGTAACCCACGTACATTTTATATTTCCTCCGCTAAACCCCTCTGAAATACAATCTTTGCCACCGAATTGATCTACATCACACGTCTCACCTAACTCTATATTATGGTTTCCACAAACAGGCGTACAAACACCACAATCAAACTGACATGATGTACAGGTTTCGCCTGTTTGACAAGTTCCATCACCACAAGTCGAGCAACTACCACAATCAACTGGACAGATTGAACAATCCTCCCCAGTATCACATGAACCGTCACCACAACCTGAACAGATATATGTGCAACCACTAACGCCAGCATCATCCCAATTTGTGGACTTATCGCACTTATTTTCGACTCCTGTGGATTGAATTCCATGATTATTGATATCCAAGCCATTGGAACAAAAAGTATTCTTATCCAACATCACAGTACTATCAGAAGAATTGATTAGGATACCATAACCGTCCAACCCGATTATATTACAATTCTTTATCAAAACATTTCTATTATTAGCCACAAATATCCCAACGGCATAAACCGGACCGCCTGTGATTGTCTTACCCTGACAATCAAGCGTAACATCGTCTGCATTAATATCCAAACAAGCATATCTATTATTTGGAATGACGATATCTGATGTTAGCAAATAATCTCCTGGTGACGTTATCCTCAAACAATCAGATATATCAATCGCCAACCCCGGCACCTGAACAATCGAGAACAATATCCCTAGAGAAAGTATGAGTACAACCAAAGACATCTTCGACATAAATTATTAGTTAGAATACCCTGATATAAAGATTTTTTTAACCTACAACCATCCCATTCTCCGAAACAGTGCACAACAATACGAGATTTCATTCCACCATCTGAGCTTTTATTATCTTAACATCTGACACCGGTCTATCATTGGCACCAGTCTTTACCTTCGCAATAGCGTCAACAACATCCATGCCGTTCACAACCTTTCCAAATGTTGGATGTTTCTGATCTAGAAAATTATTATCCACGAGATTTATGAAAAACTGACTCCCACCTGTATTCGGACCTGCATTTGCCATTGAAATCGTTCCTCTGCTATTCTTATTATTCGGTCTAAACTCATCCTTTATAGTATATCCTGGTCCTCCCATACCAGTACCAAGTGGATCACCGCCCTGAATCATAAAATCATCGATAACCCTATGAAATATAGTTCCGTCATAGAATCCTTGGTTCACCAATTTCTCAAAGTTCCCAGCTGTTATCGG
>JBDRFU010000063.1:0-5759 GCA_043818435.1 Candidatus Aenigmatarchaeota archaeon | reverse complement strand
CTGCAATATCTAGTAGCGGTGCACCTACTGTTATCATCTTTTTACTCTCTTTGCGTACCTCGGATGCTATCTTGCCTGCGCGGATGTATTGATCTAGGATTTGTTTGTCCATGATTAGAAATTGTGATGAGGTTTTAAAAGGCTATTTCCAGTACACACTTGTTCTCGCAAACGTTTTCTCTGCCTCAAGTACGTCGCGCAGAAGTTTTTCTTGGTCTGGATGAAGGTGCGAAAGGATTCGCGCTGCGGTTTCTGGACCGATGCCACGTCCTGCTAAAACCATGATACATTTTTTTCCATACACCATAACAAGATCTGCAGAGCGGGTTAGATTCTCGAATTCCCTGAGTTCTTCTGGTGTAAGTTCTTTTTTCTTGATACGTTTCTTAAGAATACGTGTGATGTCTTGGTTCTTGTGTGCGATACCTATTAGACGAGAACCGCATTTTGGGCATTCGGGTTGTTCTTCAATATCGCGTACTTCCTTTACAAGATTATAATCAGCGCAATGGATACATAACAGTCTGACACGCGTGCATAGCAATCTCTTTTTGAATGCATTGAATATCTCCTGGTTTGGTATCTTTGGTTTCATAACTTCTGAGAACTGGTGGATGAGTCCGAGTTCTCCTAGATAGCTCACATCCCCACCGGTTTTTATCTTGAGTTTGATATCACCGTTCTTTATCATTTTCATGACTCTATTGGCCCCAGTTATATCCATTTTATTTACAAATATCTCTTTGAGGGTTTCTTTGAAGACAGGAGAATTTTCATATTGTGATATTATCTTACCAACACCTATCCTTTCGAATTGTGTTCTCCTTGAGACTATACCAAATCTCTTAGCGACTTGCATGAATCTATGTTTGAATAATGATGATCGTTCAAGAGCGATCTCAAGAACCTTTTTCATGTCGTCGATTTCTTTCAGTTCTTTTACTATATCATCTAGTGTGGCAGTTGTCTGAATCATTATTCTGTATGGATCTATTTTCAGGTTGACCGCTACTCCTGTTTTTGCTGTTATCATGGCTGCTAGATATCGTCCTATGGTATCGTTTATTAGCGAGCCACAACAAGAGTGTATTATTACGAAGTCCTTGTAGGATTCTACTAGGAATGTGTCATCGGTTGGTAGAATGGATTTTTTGGTTTGTTTTTCGATTATCTCCATCATTTCTTTTATGGAATTTTTATCTAGTTGATATTTCTCTTTTATTTTCTTTTCTTCATCTTCATTCTTGATCTTTGATAGTTCCTTCCGTATTCTACCAACTTCCTGGGCTATGTCAAACGGGACTGGAATGAGTTCTCCTTCCCATGCAGGTATGGCGGATTCTATATCATCTGTGGGTTCGACTATGACTTTGTCTCCATCGATCTGAATTATCTTCCAGGCTCTGCCTGATACCACAAATTTCTCTCCAGGTTTACCGTGTTCTGAGATGAATTCTGCGTCCAGTGTTCCTATGGGTTCTCCCTGTATTATGGACACCACCCTATAGCTCTTGGAGTCAGGAATCATGCTCATGTTTTCGAAGTAATACTCCCAGGCTTTCTTCCGTTTTGATATTATAAGCCCGGTTGTGGATTCGTTTATCCATATGATTCTCAACAATTCTAAGAATCGTATCACTTCATCGAATTCCTTTCGTTTCAATTCTCTGAACGGGTATGCACGTTTTATTATCTGATAGATTTTATCATCAGTGATGTCATAATATTCCATACAGAGACCTATTACCTGTGTTGCTAGAACATCAAGGGCGGAATCGTGGATATGTATTTGTTCTATTTTCTTTTCTCTTGCATTTTTTGCGATTGCAGATGATTCGAACAGATCTTCCTCTCCGGATATTATTATTCCCTTACTGGTTAGACCTACACCATGCCCAGAGCGACCAACTCTCTGAACGATTCTAGATACCTGTCTTGGGGAAAGGTATTGGATTACCAGATCTATTGAGCCTATATCTATACCAAGTTCTAATGATGATGTAGCTATCAGAGATTTCAGTTCTTCGGTTTTGAACTTCTGTTCGCTTGTGATGCGTTTTTCTTTCGAGAGAGATCCGTGATGGACTTCCTGTCGAAGTTCTTTATCAATTCTTCTCATTCTCGAGGAAAGAATCTCTGCAGTTTCTCGTGTATTGGAAAATATAAGCACGCTTTTATGTGATAGAATCAATTCATGAAGTTTTTTTAATCTTGCAATCGTGTTAGGTTTCGTAAACAACTCCTCGGATAGTTGAATGTCGTTTGTGTTTGGTTTTGGATTCTCAATTTTTATATTGTATTTTTTTTCTGCATCAGCTCTTATTATCTTTGTGGCTTTTCCAAGAAACTTCGCTACCATCTCAGGGTTTCCGATAGTTGCTGACAATCCTATTCTTTGAAGTGGTCCTGTCAGTTCTTGAAGTCGTTCTAGGGCAACTGCTAGTTGGATTCCTCTTTTGCTTGGAACTAGTTCATGAATTTCGTCAATGACAACATGCCTGACGTTTTTCATATGCTCTCGCATCCTCTTTCCGACGAGAAGGGCCTGTAGACTCTCGGGAGTTGATATCAATATGTTTGGTGGACACTCCCTTTGGGAAGTCCTTTCTGTTTGTGTGGTGTCTCCATGCCGAATGCTTATTTCTAGATCCAGTTTCTTAGCCCACCAATGCAGTCTTGATAGAAGATCTCTGTTCAATGATCGCATTGGTGTTAAGTATAGAATCGATATTGGTTTGGTTTTTTCCTGATGTATCTTATCGAATAACCCTAGCATGGCGGTTTCGGTTTTTCCAATGCCGGTGGGTGCTATTATTAAAACATCACTACCTTTCATGATCTCGGGTATTCCCATTTTCTGGGCTAGTGTTGGTTCAGCGAATCCCTTTTCCTTGATAAGTTCCTGCATTTTTTTTGAGAATATTGTGAATTTCATAAAGTATCACCATAAATGTTCACACCTTTTTTAAATCGTTTAACTTCCCAAGATCTGTTCCGTCCAAGAGATATGCATGAGACTTTTTATAGTTCAAATTCTTTGCAATTGGGCCGATTGGCTTGTTTTTATTGAATAATGTTGAGCCACAGAGTTCGTTGAAGGCTGGTATGATTATTACTCTTCTTTCGTTTTTTAGGTATCCTTGTATCCATACAGTTTCGAAATACTTTGCTTTCATGTCATCCTGAAAGGCTATTCGTGGTTGATTGTGTCCAATGATGACAAATTGGATCTGGGTGGCCTTATCTTTGTCAATATTCATATGACCGTGTGTTAGGTAGCAGTCTCCGATGATGAGATTCTTCTTGACTTGGATTTTCTTGTTCGTTGGTATCAGATCTTCTATATTTCCATCATGGTTGCCCTTGATTAGTATAATCTTATTGAATTTTAGGTTTGATAGAAATTCTGGTATTTCTTTCTTTTCCTGCCATGATATCCCAGGTACCCTATGTTTGAGGTCACCTAGAATGACTAGGTTCTTTGCGTTGCCGATTTTCTTTAATTTGTGAATTCTGGTTATCATTCCTTTAACCTGGCTCGGTATCGATATGCCTTTGTCATACAACCCTTTGGTTATGCCTATATGTAGGTCTGAGACGACGAGATAATCTTTGATGATCATTGCTGGATAATCTGTGAGGAATTTCATTAGATCAACTTCAATAGATTGGCTTTTGTTACTATGCCGCATAGCTTGCCATTGTTTGTGATTATGATAGCTGGACAGTGTTTGAGAAGCTCGTTGCACGATTGGATCGAACTATTCTTGTCCATTGTAGGTAATGAGGGTTCTATTATTTCTCTGACGTATTTTAATGATCTGTGTTGAATTATGGTAGATGCTCCGGTCTCGGATACAGTTCCTATAATTTTATCGTTTTCTATGACAGGTAATTGAGATATTCCTCGTTTCCTCATTATGCGTATGGCCTTTTTTATTTCATCAGAAGGTTTTACAGCGATGATTTTTTTTGTCATGATTTCTTCGATCTTTCCTTTAGATGTCTGTTCTAGTGCGTTTATTATGCGTTGGACCTTGCTATAACATGGGTCAACTTCACCATTTTCTATCCTGGTTATGAGAGATTGACTGACTTCTGAGCGTTTGGCTAGTTCATTCTGAGTTATCCCTTGTTTTTTTCGTATCTCTTTCAGTTTTCTAATATCAAACATTGTTTACCCTAATTCCTTATCGTAGAAAACTATTAATATACGCATATTTTTATGAATATCTGCATATGGATATGACTAGTCTTCTTATAGTATTGTTGGTAAATATGGTGAGTGATAGTATGAGAAGTAATAAAAAAGTAATGTATCATCCTGGCGGAGTAAACTCGGGTTTTGATGGGTTTCAAACATGGAGACCGAATAGTGGAGGAAAAATAAGTGGGATCGAGTTTAAATCGTGTTCTTATTCGGATAATCATGGAACTATTGCCGTGGAGTTGTTGAAAGAAATATATCCTGAGATATTTGGTGAAAGTGAGATACTTGTTAAGAGAGATCGGGTATATGATATTGTGTTGTAGGTGAGTTTATGCTGAATGAGTTTCTTGAGGGCCATCCATCATATTTAAGTGATCATAATATAAATAATACTATGGGAATAATAATAAGTTCTGATAAAAAGAAAGAAATGTTGAAATTCTTAGAATCTAACATGGGCAAACTATCCCAACGAGAAATGGCGCGAAAACTTGGTATTGGTAAGACAGCAGTGAACAGGTGGTGTGTTGATGAGTTTGGTTTTCATCCAATTAAACATATTGTAAATGAAGAGTTCTTTGATAATCCCAATGAAGAATCATCTTATATCTTAGGTTTCATCTTCGCTGATGGTAATGTGACTTGGAATCCTAGTAGGTCATATTGGTCTCTCACGATAACTGCTTCATCCAAGGACAAAGCTCACCTGGAAAAAATAAGAGGACTCATGGGAAGTACAAAACCTTTATTATATTCTAAGAATACCAATTCTTATCGTCTTATTGTTGCAAGCAAGATATTGTGTCGGAAGTTAATAGATTTAGGTGTTGTTCCTAGAAAATCGATGATTGTGAGGTTTCCTGAAAATATAACTAGGAGTGATCATGTCAGGCATTTCATTCGTGGTATTATTGATGGCGATGGTACTGTTCGGTATGTTAATAGACGAAGGAGTCCGTATTTTGAGATTTCCATATGTTCTGGTTCAGAAAGATTTTTGAAGAAATTGAGCAAGGTGATTTTCAATCATATTGGCGTGAAATCTAGGTGTAGAAGAATACATTCTAATACCTTTGGTCTGCAGTTTTCTTGTACCAGAGGTAAGTGTTTGGCCCATTGGATTTATAAAGATTCCCGCATTTATTTGAAAAGAAAGTTTGCAAATTTCAGTAATAATTTGAATAAAATGGAGGTGCAAGAGAATATATGATGCGGCGTGGAAATTTTCTGTTTACATCAGAGAGTGTTACAGAAGGTCACCCGGACAAAATCTTTGAATGATCATTCAAAGGTGTCTTGAGTGTGTGACCAGATTTCTGATGCGATTCTGGATGAATTGTATAAACAGGATAAGGAATCAAGAGTTGCTATTGAGACACTTGTCACGACTGGTCTTGTTGTTGTTGCTGGTGAGGTTACTACAAAGGCTGGGATTGATATACAAAATATTGTCAGAAATACAATAAAGGAGATCGGCTACGATAAGCCTGAGTATGGATATAATGCAGATGATGTTGGTGTGTTGGTTTCCGTACATGCGCAGAGTCCG
>JBDRFU010000062.1:0-2480 GCA_043818435.1 Candidatus Aenigmatarchaeota archaeon | reverse complement strand
TTTTTCTGCTCTGAGATTTTTGAACATCTGTCTCAACTGCATTAACGTTGGCTCATAAACATAACCCATAGCTTTCGCATAAAAGAAACAATACCAGCAAGTCAAATCACAACGATTTGTAACCACAACATTCGCAAGTGCAGTATGAGAATCATGTATCTTACACAACCCACAGTCCTTCGGACACACCGGATCATCTTTATTCACAGTCGGATTTTGAATACCTTTTCCAATATGAGCCCATCTCTCAAACTTCTCATACATCTCAGCGTCTCCAAAGTACAGATCCTCAATCTCTCCATGCTTCGGACACTTCTTCGCAATCCAGATCATTCCATTACGTTTGAAAATATCAGCCTCTATAATCTTGAGACACTTCGGGCACAGAGAACTAGTTTTTCTAACCAAGTGTGCATGCCCATGACCCTTTGTCAGATCAATCCCACTATAATCAGGTCGTCTTCCCCTCTTTCTCGCCATAAGAATACCAGAAGATATTAGCTCTGTAAAAATATAAAAGAGTCTATGATCGGCTGTTTGTAGAGCTCTTTTATACACAGAATACCGTTGACAAAGGCTGCCGATATTCTAATGTATAAAAGGGAACATAAGGATGCTCTGATCTGATACTCGTTCATAAAAAAACTTTTATATATCACCCATAGAGAATATATGTTCATGAGGTATATTGCGTTATCCCTATTTGTGTGTATGCTACTTGCTTCTCTGTCTTTTGCGACAGTAAGCAATGAGATAAATATTCAAGGATATGTAGTAGACAAGATATCCCAGCAGCCACTGAATGGGCCACAGAACATGCAATTCATTTTCTACAATAGTTCTACTGGAACCAATCCATTATGGACCAGTTCAGTAATGAGTGTTCAAGTGACATCAGGATCTTTTTATCAAAATTTATCTGTACCAATATCATTTGATCAGGATCTCTGGATTGTAACAAAAATAGGGTCAGAAACATTCGCTCGGCAAAAAATATCACCAGCACCGTATGCATTGTATGCGAATAAGGTTGCTGGGATAACTTACAATGAAATTACTAGTGGTGTAGGAATTGGTACAGATGATCCTGATGGAAGATTGCATATAGTAGGAGTAGGCGGTAATCAGGCTAATGGTTTGGTGATAAACACAACGCATGGTGGTGTTGAGCTGATGTTTCAGGGAAGTGAGTATGCGAATATTCAGTCATGGAGTCCGTTATTCATATCTACTGTAGATCAACCAGTGTCAATAAATACAGGGGCGGGAGAAGGTGTGAATATAGTTAATAATAACGTCGGCATTGGGACAACGGATCCTCAAGGGACTCTAGATGTAGTAGGAGATATTTGTCTCAACGGCGTTTGTCAATCAACGTGGCCGAGTGGCGGAACTGCTGACACCCGCTGCGACACCTCAGGAACATGTTCACAGGTATGTATTGGTACCAACTGCAAATCTTCATGGCCAGCAGGAACAAGCCCATGGACAGTTGCTGGGGTATCCGGTTCATATATTTATTATACACAAGGAAAGTTCCTTGGTTTAGGGACAGCAACCCCAAGTTATGGATTGGACGTGAATACGAGTACCAATACACTAGCACGCTTTTCTCGCAACGATCAGACTGCACTTACGGTGTTTTCAACTGACAATGACGTTATAACACATGTCGAATCACGAACTGGATCCATCCTTAAAGTAGGGGTCACCAACGGTCCCATTATGACATTGGGTGTCTCACCGAGTGGTGATATTATTTCTGTTAGCGCTCCACTAAAACTACCAAAGTATACATTACCATCATCAGTTACATGCGATTACCAAACCGAAGGATCAATGATATATGTAACAAATGGGAATTTCTATGGTTGCGACGGATATACTTGGGTGTTATTGAACTGATCTAATTTTTGAGTGAGTGAATATGCATGAAAAAAAAACAGCATAGAAGATTCGATGAGAAACCTTACTCAGATAAGCAAACTTTTTACAGTATTTTCTCCAAGAAGACAATGTTTCTGTGCGGAATTCTTCTTCTAGCAGTCGTAATTTCAGTCATGATTTTTTTAATTCCATCAGAACAACTAGCAGCACCATATGGAAAATTCTTTCTGCCAGAACAGACAGAATCTGAGAATCTTATGATGAAATTGAATGTTTACTCTAGTCAGTTGTTTGAAGGCATTGACCTTCGTGCTAATATAATAACAAATAAGCCACTTCCACCTACAACCGAGAGTGAAAATTATCTGATGTATCAAGGAGTGACCAGAGACATCACACCATTATCATCGCCGCAGAATTGTGGTGACGGCATTTGTGATGCGTCAGAAAACTGTTCTACATGCGAAGCTGATTGTGGTGTATGTTCTGGTGAAGGTAGCGGCGTAATTAATCTGACAGGATGTACGAATATTACAACGCGAGGAGACTATGTGCTCAGTTCAGACATTTTGACCATGGGAGGTAATTGTATA
>JBDRFU010000061.1:0-3240 GCA_043818435.1 Candidatus Aenigmatarchaeota archaeon | reverse complement strand
AACAAATCCAGCGTCAGAACCATACACCATACTAACATCGAGTTTTCTTTCCCGCCCCTTAAAATAAAGCAATCCTCCGGCTGCTCTTTCTGGGCTAAAATCAATCACGTCAAAATTTTCATCTTCATATGCTTTTCTCATATTAGCAAGATTATATAGAATAAACTTTTCAGCGGTTTTACGATTTCTTTTGAGGGTTCCAGCAACAGCAAAGTACTTCTCCCTTAGTTCTTCAATAGCAGCATCCACTCTTTTTTCATCATAAGACAATATACTACCATCAGCATGAATATATCCACGTTTTGCAATGTTTGTACATCCAGCCATGGCGGAATTCAGTATAGGAACACGGTCATATCCTTCCTTGAGTTTGCTTCTGGCCCCTTCAATCACGCTATCAAATTTATCAGCATTAGCAAGAAAGCTTCCGCCTGGTTTTTTACCATAAACACTAATAGAATCAAAATGTTGGGCATTGGCCCTTGGGACATCCGACTGTGGGTCGGCCACCAGCGATCATATCACTCAAGTAATATGATAGTAACAGTTTATTTAAATCTCTCCGTTGACAAGTCTTGGATATACTAATATTACTAATATCAAAAGTTTTTTCACATAGCCCCGTAGTACAGTGGCCAAGTATACCGGCCTTTGGATCAGCCCTTTTCTGGGAAGCGCTTGTAAAAGTGCTGACGGAAAACGGGAATACTAAAGATTTGAGAGATGTTTTCATCTCGATGAAAGAGAAGACAGCCGGGGACGGAGGTTCGAATCCTCCCGGGGCTATATATCCTTTTTTTTCTGATTATTCCCACATTCCTATTATAAATTTATCACTTACTAGTTAACATGGAGATACTGTGGCAATTGCACTCGTTTATAATAAAAATAGAGGAGGAGATTGTTTTTCTATATTAAATGATGCCATCTGGAGTCTCAATCATAGAGGTCAGGACAGTAATGCTTTGGGTGTATCTAATGGTAGATCATTGACATATACCCGAGGTGAGGGTAGCAGAAGTATCACTAGTAGTGGTGATATTCTTTCTGGACCATTTGGTATATCACAAAATTCGTCTTCTCCTATTACTAGATTATCAGAAGCATACTCACGCTCGCTAAGAAAGTTTTCAGTCGCATTCGATGGGTATCTGTTAGATGGGGACAATCTGAGACAGCAATATGGCGGTAGAAATGATGGTGATGTAGCAGCACGATTTATCGCAGATGCTAATAATGTTGAAAACGGTATAGAAAATTTTGCAAACGCAACCGAAGGTCGTGGCTGTTGGAATATTCATATTCTCACTGAAGGTGGTGGGATGTATGCGGCAAGATGCCCACTTGGGATTAAACCAATGGTTGTTGGTACAAATGATAGTTCATATATCATATCCAAAGAATCCAGAACTTTCCTCAAAACTGGTGCAGTAATTCTACGTGATATAAATGCTGGAGAAATTGTTGAGTTGACTCCTAGTGGAGTCGAAACTATTAAACAATTGTCTTCAAATCTTCATCTCTGTTCGTTTGAGTTTCCTTATTATGCATCACCTGATTCTATGATAGAGGGTCTCTATGCAGGTGAGATACGAGAAGGATTCGGTTTTGTGCTTGGTGAGAATGATAAAAAAACCGGGCTTGAAGCCGATGCAGTATCCGAAATTCCAGCATCTGGGATATTTCATGCAGCGGGTTATGCACGTGGATTTGGATGCGACCATTACACCGCTCTCTATAAGGACCAGTATGCGGAGCGAAGTTATGATAAGGCAACTCAGACATTAAGAGATATTGTTGCCGGTAAAAAAATTAGTCCTCTGATATGGAGAATACGTGGTAAAACAATCGTTATTGTTGATGACTCTCTTAGACGTGGTTCGCAGACAGCTGGGAAACAGGGTCCTATTAGGACCATACAGCAATATAATCCGAAAGGACTTCACGTAAGATTCGGTTCCACGAGGAACGATAAATATTGCAGGATGCAACCGCCTCAGGAAGGGACATATAGAGACGATCTACTTGCAGCGAATCTTTTTCCAACAGATGAAAAACTTGCTACACATTTTGGAGTTTCTACAGTAAGTTTCATATCTTTGGATGATTTTGTTCGTGTTCTGACAATATCAGATAAACTTAAACGTGAGAATCTCTGTCTCGGTTGTTACCAAGGCGGTGATTTCAACTTCCTCAAGAATGTGACACAACCTTAAAAGGAATTGTTATTATCTCTCATTATGTCAATCACAATCCTTCGCATCGGCCATCGCCACGACCGTGATGCGCGCATATCAACGCATTGCGGGCTTGTTGCACGAGCATTGGGAGCGGATAAAATAATATATGGTGGTGAAAAAGACGAATCGCTGTTAGGGTCTGTGAAAAACGTTGCAAAAAACTGGGGCGGACCGTTTAAGGTGGAATATGCTGAGAGCTGGCGGAAGATAATAAGACAATATACGAAGAAGAGATCTCTTGTGGTACATCTGACCATGTACGGATTGCCGATCCAGAAAGAAATTGATAGAATACGAAAGAAAAGCAAAAAAGGCGTTCTCATAATAATCGGTGCTGAAAAGGTTCCTGGCGAAGTTTATCGACTTGCTGATTATAATATCGCAGTTGCGAACCAACCACATAGTGAAGTCGCTTCTTTAGCCATATTTCTTCATGAAATTCAGAAAGGACGGGAGTTGACTAAGAAGTTCAAGAAAGCGAAGTTAAGAATCATCCCAATGGCGGTTGGGAAGAAAGTTAAAAACGTTGGAAAACGGTAGTCATTATCATGAAAAACTGTGATGGTCGTGTTTACCATTGTCCGATATATTTTATCTCTCCATTCTCAGCTGTTTTCTTGAAATAGTATGATTTTCCACTGGATCTGAATCGTATCCTGTCTCTTGGAAGATCTTCCTGTCTAGATTCTGAAAACAACTCGTGTATAAAACCTATTTGATAGATGCATCCAGTGAAAATAGTTCCATCGACTTCTGTTGGTGCTGTACCATTTGTCATGATATATAAGAGTGAAAAAAAGTTTAATATCGTTAAGTGTCCTAAAAGTGGGATTTTAATCGAGCGTAGCCATAATTATGGTATTCCTCTTCCTTTTGGCCACGTATAACGCATTGTCTACATCTTTCTCGAATTCGATCCAATCGTATGATTCACCTTTAGAATTCGGTATATATGTTCCACATCCCATACTCATAGTAATAGGATCGGATCCAGTGAACA
>JBDRFU010000060.1:0-4627 GCA_043818435.1 Candidatus Aenigmatarchaeota archaeon | reverse complement strand
TTCGTCACTTCGACCTTCTATAATCGGTGAGAGGTCGCGGACGAAGCGTCGAACGTATTCTCGGGTTAGTTCAATTTCTTTCTGTGGAACTTCCTCGAGTTTTTTGTCATCAAGCATTTTTCTCATGGCAACGACTCGTTTGAAGATGTCCTGGTAGTATGGGTCAATCCTACCAGCATCAACCAGCTCCTCTTTTATTGCTACTGGCAGATCCTTTGGATCTGGTGGTAACTTTTCTATTCTTTTCAATGCCGCGACAGCAGCTTTTATCATTACTTCATAATTCTTTTCCACGATATTCTCTTTTCTTCTTCGTTGTAGTTGATGAAGCAATTGTTCCATTCTTTCTACAAATCGTTTAGTGTTGTCTATGAATCGGTCAAGATCTTGTCCTGTGACAGTTTTGATATCTTTATGTTCAACGCCTTTTCTAAATTCTACAACTTCCTTTAGATGATTGTGATATTCCTGTTCCAGCATTTTGTGATCTACAAGATGCTCTTTGACCATGTCTGCTGTGTGTTTTGGTGCAGGTGGATTTTCTCCTAGAAACATCAGAACTGCCTGAGAGCTGTTGAGCATTGCATAGTAAAGATCTTCTGCGATCATGTAGAGTTTGGCATTTTCCACGCGGTTTATCTTCTGTGGACAACCCTCCATGAATTTCTCAACTGCTTCTAGGGTTGTTGGTATTTTTCCCAGTTCGAGTAGTTTTCTGACAGGGATGAAGAAACCAGTGTCGTAGAGTGCCCATCCGTCTCTGACTATGGTAAAGAGAAGAGGGTGTCCTATTCTTGCCATGTCCCAGAATTCTGAAAGTGTCCATGCAGGCTGAACCACAATGTCTTCGTGGATCTTCTTCCCAATTACTCTGAGATCATCATCAAGACGATCTTTTTGATCATCTGTCATCCGTGCCATTACATCGTCTATAACTACGAGCATATCTACATCAGATTTCTCTGTGAAATCGCCTCTTACAACGGATCCAAACAGAACTACAGCTTTGATGATTTTAGCATATTTCTTAAGAACCTCTTCTTTAAATTTCTCGGCAACAGCTAGTTTATGTTTTCTTATCTTTTCCTTTTTTTCATCGAATTTTTTAACATTTTGTGTGACTTCAGGACTGGAATCAGCTGTCTGTTTTTTTGCCGTTTTCTGTGGTTTTTCAGCTGTTTTTATACTCCTTTTTGCCATAAATATCTCCTTCGTTAATACTCTGTAATACCCTCTTAAATAAGTTGTTTGAGAGTACTCTCGCGTACGTCGATAGTCTGTCTCTGGGAGAAACTATATAAAAGAATTTCTTGTATCTTGTTCGCTTCGCTCATTATATTATCTAAATTTTCCTTTTTTCCATTCCTCGGCTTTACCCTTCTCTACGGCTGCCTTGCTGAAGAAGGTGTGCGTTTCTTCTGGTATCGATAGCATACCTACGAGTGGATCCCATGCGTGATCCCTAATCATAACGAGTTGGCGCTTCCAGGTAGCTTCGTTTTGTTCACTGACGCCGTAGAAACTTAGCGGAAGCTCGTTTGGTGGGATATCTTTTTCCAGATATTCTTTAAGGAGTCTTAGGACCAAAACGCTTTCTTTTATAACGTCTTGTGGATGTTGACCACCACCTCTTTCGTATATCATTATACCGTTTTTGAAGCCACGTTGTCTTAGGTCATAAAGCCATTTGTAGACCAGTTCCTGCGATCTGCTACCTCGCATGAGATGGGCATGTGCACCGCCTCCATATGGCACGGGTTTTGTTAGGTGGAAGAGATATACCATGCTGCCACCGTCTTTTGGAAGTCTGTTCATCATATCTTCAATTTCTACTTTCTGGGATAGTACGTGCTCGAAATCGATGCACATCTTGACAAATGATGAGTTGACGTATTTTAGAAAGTAGTATGTATCAACTGGGTCGTAAAATCTTAGGAGACCTTCTGTTGAACCACCTGTTCTAGCGCCTTTTGATTCTGGTGTTTCAAATAGTACGTATAATCCGTTTTTGTTTAGGAATTCCAATACACTCATACCACCCAGATAGTCTCTGTTGTGTTGATGATCTTTCAGTGTAAGATGATTGTAGATGTAGTACGATGCTACTGCTGCATTGAATCCGTGCTGATTACTATGATAGCAGTCGTCTGGATTTTTATTGTTAGCAAGTTGTTTCCAAAGTGGATGATTGTTTTTGTACATGTGCCATGCAACAAGTAGGTAGGCTCCGATCTCACCGCTCCATATGAAGTATCTGCCGAATTTTGATTTTTTCCAACCTTCATATACATCATCAGGTGGTGGTTCACGGAAGTCTGCAATAGCTTTTTGTCTGGCGCCTTCATAGAGTTGGTTTCTGGCTAAAGTTATCTGTTTGTTTATTGACTTATCAGCCTGTTCTCTGGTTTTTCTTCCTGCTACTACATCAGCTTCTATTGATGATATAATTTCTCTATATTCTTCGGTTTTCATATAGTTGGCTACACTTTTATCTAGGTTTTCTTCAGTAGCTTTTATTATTCTTTCATCTCGTTTTTTATCTATCTCATCCTGTTGTTCGTCATCTACCAGTCCGTATCTCTTCATATGTTCTAGGAATGACCGGTAGAAGTGATCTTTGGCTGCCTTTGATTTGTCACATAGATTGGAAAATGGTTTTCCTTCCGGGTCAATTGTTTGGTGCTGGTGACCGAATGGACGAATCTGAGCTTCTTCCATCCAGAGCTGGGGTTTTTCGCATGTATGTATGTTGATATATACGAATCCGAATTTTTTTGCGTAATGAACTGATTCTACAAGACGTCTGTGTGAAGATTCCCATTCAACGCGGTCTGCTGATTCCAGTGCCATGCTGCTAACTTCGGCATGCAGACCGACTTTCATACCAAGACCATCCATGATTTGCTTCAGTTTCCTTTGAACATCTGGTTCGAGAAACTCGGTGATTGTTTCCAGATCGATCTGAGTAAAGCGTATTCCAGCTGTTGCACCATATGCTACCTTTGCTGCCATACCCAGGAGATCTCCTCCTCCACCTGTTTGTTTTGCTAGATTATACCAACCAGTTGAGATGCCTATATCATATCCCATAAAATGAATCACCGTTTTTCAAATATTATTTGTAATGAGTTTAACTGATCTATCAGACCTGCCCGAATCCAAACCGTTCTTTTATCAGGGCAACAGCAGGGGCGTATCTATACTGTCCAATACGTCTAAGGTCTGCAACTACCCGATCATCGAAATGCGATTCATATGGACCTGATTTGAATAATTTAAACCATTTGAGACTTTTTGGTTTTTCAATTTTTTTTATTTTCTCAAATACTGTTGATGCGGTGTTGTATTTTTTCCACCATTTCTTTTCATCTTCTTTTTTCTTTGCTTCTTCCTTCTTTTTCTTCTCCTCGTCCCTGAGAATGCTGGTTCCAATGAGTTCATCGACATATCTCTCGGTTTCCTCTTCCTTTGCTTTGATCTCGAGGATTTTTGCAAGTAAAATGTTCTGGCTCATCAGCATATTATTGATGAAATATAGAGCGTCTTCTACTTCTGATCCGTCAGCTTGTCTTAGGGTGTTTCTCATGAAATGTATGTCAAAAAATGAGTAGTAAAGTTTGTTTGGTTTGAGGAACGGACCGGATTTTATATCCTTGACTGTTGCATCTACCCAATCGGGAGTTATCCATGGAAAATCTGCTATCAAGCCATGTTTTTTGTTATATATTAGTTCTTCTTTCATCCAGTTATCATATGGATCTATTGGGTGTAGTGCATCGGTTTCACCGGATCTTTTCTTAAATTCTGCCTTTGGAAACCACTTCCAGGCACATATATTCACAGTTGATGATGAAGATGCCTGACCAGATGCTGGGACGAATTGTGTTGTCTGATCTTTTCGCATTGCTGCTGTTCCTAGAGTTTCTTTTAGAAGTTTGTGTCTTGTGATGTAAGGTTTGAGCCATTCTCGATATTGCTTGACGGACATTTCTCTGCTCTGGATGAGTTCCTTTATACTATTTAATCGTTTCTCGATTTCTGGTATGAATATTTTTTTCCATTCATTGTATAGTTTATTTTTCGTTATTAGTACCACGGCTTCGGCTTTTGATACTCCTAATCTGTCCATGACTTTTCCTGGATCTAGATCGGTTTCTGCCATGCGCATAAAATCTACTATAAGTGTTGGCCATCGTGTAACAATGTTTCTTATGGCGGTATCTCCGGTATGGACATCTACCTGATCGATGAACACAGCTCTCAGAGAGTGTTCGTCTTTACTATCGATGTAGTCCTTGAACTCCTGATATTTTCTTTGGTCGTGTCTCAGCAGTTCGAAATCTGCGATTGATTGTGACGCGCTTGCAAGTCCAGCTTTTATTTTATTTTCCAGATCTTCTTTTTGTTTCATTGTAAGTTGGTAGTATTGTGCGTGTGTGGGCGAAACTTCTATCCATTCGTCTGCCTTAACTTCATTGTATTCCCATTTTCTCAATTGGAATAGAAAACCGTAGTATACCTTTGCGGCACATCCAGGAGGGCCTGTTAGATTGAATACCGCGTGCTGGTCGAGCGGTCCGGCTAATACACACTTTCCGAAACTTTTCCAATCAGGGATGAATTTGAA
>JBDRFU010000059.1:0-2187 GCA_043818435.1 Candidatus Aenigmatarchaeota archaeon | reverse complement strand
CGGATTCCTATAAAAATTGGATAAATTGGAATTTTGGATAGATTTAATGAACATTCGAACCTGACGGTTCCAGTTTTTTTAAATATATCAAGCATTCTCTTAACGTACTTTCTAGAACATCCGGTCCTATCTGCGATCTGCTTTATTCCCACACTATCAAACAGCCCGCATGCCTTCACCTTATCAGAAAATCGCATAGCCTCTTCGAGTTTTTTATCACTTATTGACATAAATTCACCCTATTTTCATTGCATTTTTTATAAAAATGTTCTAATTTTTATCACCGTTCTGCACACCTAGACGGTAAAAAACTACAATACCCAATAAAAATAAGATCAGCAATGCTTTAAAGGACTCGAAAATCACCCAAAATCTGGTCATATCTTAGAATAAAATAGGATTATTTCTAATAATAATCTTAAGTTTAGGTAAAAACTATCAAATACGCATTATATTTCACAGATTTCTGTTTTTCTTAAGATTCCAATTAACTCCTACTCGGATAATAGTATATGAAATTATCGATAAAAAATCGCGGGGGTGAATGATGATGATTGAAGATGCACTGATAAAAGCACTGAGGAATCGCGGACAACTTCCAAGAAGCGTAGTGGATGCACTATCAAACTATCTGGATTCAAAAGCAAGTTACTATAACAACATGGCATACATAGAAGGCGTGAGATTGGCGAATCGAGGCGCCGATGAAAGCGAACAGCGACGCGCAGATGAGAAGGGATTGAGCGTATCAGAATATAGAAGATACATCCATAATATACTAGTATGATACACACCACTTCCCAGAAGGTATAAAATATCTTCTACGCTAATCTTCATCATGCTAAACCAATCCGAAATCACAAAGATGCAGAAAATCGGCTATCGCTTCGTGGGTCCGTCCAAGCATAGCGCTGTCAAGATCTGCACCTGGTGTAAGCATGCGATCCGGGGTGAAAAAAGAGCGCATGCGACCGGAGAAAACTTCTGCTACAAACAGAAGTTTTACGGAATAGAATCTCACAGATGTATCCAGATGTCTCCAAGCGTACCGTTCTGTAATCATAACTGTGAATTCTGCTGGAGAATACGAGGGAACGCTAATCCGATTTGGGAAGGACCGGTTGACGATCCTGTAGTCATACTAAACGAAGCAATCGAATCGCATAAGGAACTGCTCAAAGGATTTGGCGCAGAATGGCATGATAAACGAAGATTTCAGGAAGCACTCAATCCAAAGCACGTGGCAATATCACTAGATGGCGAACCATTGCTCTATCCGAGAATCAACGAATTGATCAAAGAGATAAAACAGCACGGAATGACTGCATTCCTAGTTACAAACGGAACATTACCAGACGTACTGGCTGATCTCGAAGAACCAACCCAGCTATATATCACACTTCCTGCACCAAACGAAGAAATATATAGAAAAGTATGCAAAGCGAATTTATGGAAAGAACTTATGGAATCCTTATCATTCCTAGTAAACTTCTCATGTAAGACAGTAATTAGACTCACCCTATCAAAAGATCTGAATTTCGTACACCCAGAACAATATGCAAAAATCATCGATAAAGCAAACCCAGTTTTCGTTGAGGTCAAAAGTGTGATGTCAGTGGGCGGCGCAAGAGAACGTATTCCATATGAAAACATGCCACTACATCCGGAAATTAAAGAATTCGCCGAAAAGATTGCAACTGAAAGCGGCTATAAGATCATAAATGAGAAAAAGGAGAGCAGAGTTGTGCTGTTGGGTAGATGACATATACTCCACAACATATATTTTCTAACGCCGCATTCCTGTAATTATGAGACCATAGAAATCCTTAAATACTGCCACTTTCAAGTAGTACTATGGTAGAAATATACGATCGTTCTGATAAATATGTAGCAAGACGCGAAGAGTTGCTTCGAGGTATCAAAAATACCAAATATCGTAAACTAATAGAAGCCATATTTGATGAGATCATACCAGATTTTCAAGAGTATGAAACTGTCATTGAGAAATATAAGACCAGAAGTGTTACTGATTTCTTAACAGGATTATATAATAAAAGATATTTCAGATCACAACTAGATAAGGAGATGAAACGTTCTGATAGACATGGACGTCCACTTTCATTAATTCTGTTGGATATCGATCATTTCAAAAAATATAATGACTCATTTGGTCATCCTGAAGGAGAC
>JBDRFU010000058.1:0-3198 GCA_043818435.1 Candidatus Aenigmatarchaeota archaeon | reverse complement strand
GGTAGCCGAGATAGGGCAGTTGCAATCGTAGACTTCAAGAACATCAAGAACAAGAAATCTGTTGCCAAAGAGATCCTATCACAGAACAAGAGCGTTAAAACAGTTATCGATAAAGGTTCTCCACGCAAAGGCGAGTTTCGTTTACGGGACTATAAGATTATTGCTGGCGATAAGAATACCAAAGTTATTCACAAAGAAAGTGGTTGTAGGTTTCTGCTCAATCCACGAAGGGTATATTTCTCACCGCGAGAAGGTACCGAGCGAATGAGAATCGCAAAACTTGTAAAACCAGATGAAACTGTGATGATATTTTTTGCAGGTGCTGGTTCTTTCGCAATTGTTATGGGGAAACATACAGAAGCTAAAAAGATAGTAGGAATCGAGATTAACCCAAAGGCTTGTGAATATTTCAGAAAGAATATTGAAATCAACAAACTTCAAAATGTTGAAGTTATGCAAGGGGATGTTGGTAGAGTCGCGGCAAAATATTATGATAAATGTGATCGCGTGATAATGCCTCTTCCAGAAACCTCAATTGAATTCTTGGATGAAGCTATAAAATGTCTTGGAAAAAGCGGCACCTGCCATTTATATTGCTTCCTGAAGGACGATGGTATCAGGAAAATGAAAGCAAGGATCAAGAAAAGGATCGATCCATATAGTCGTGATGTAAAGTTTACCAATATCCAGCGTGTTTTACCATATGGTCCAGGTATCTACAAATATAGAATAGATTTCGTGATCAGCTAAAGTATCATTTTATATCATTTTCTAATCAAATATTACTAGATCATTTTTCTTTTGATCGAGGTGATCAGATGGTGCTTAAGAAATGTTTTGAATGTAAGGAAAAGGTAGCATTCGCTTACAGACTAGAGGGTCATTGGTTCTGCCAGAAATGCGCCCGTCCCAAGCAAAAGATCACACAATTGAGTGGATTCGGGAACGAGTGACACCAAGTCCACTGAACATATAAAAACCGTTCTTTTCATATATGAACTATGTCATATTCAGGATGGTCCATTAAAGTGCCAGCCATAATTACACTGACTGCTATCGGAAGCTTCATAGCAGGTGGGTTGGGCGCATATGCAACAAAGAATTTAGCAGATTCACGGAATGATACTTGTTATAGTGATGGCCAGCATCTTAGTTGTAGATTTACACCTGGACCATTTTCTCATGTTGATGTAAAAAAAGGTCCAGAAGGATTTGATATAAAACAGGTCACTTTATACAGATGGGGCACTAAATATTACTTCGCTCACGATGGTACTGGATCAGTCGGCAGAAAAATTGTATACAGTCCTTTCCGATCTCCGAAGGAGGAAAAAGGAAACAAATGTGACACAGCATTTGTTCAGAAGCATCTAAGAAAAATACCTCAAGCAAGACGAAGATAATTTAATTTTTCTCAATTCTCTTGATCTCCATCATCATCAAATCAGCTAGTTCCTGATATTTCTTCTTGTGCATGCCTTCTGGAATGTAAAGATCCGTGAAACGGGCATCGTGGCCTTCAAACTTTCCAAGCCAGTCAGGATGAAATGATATTTTTTTCCCAGCCCTGGTTATAGCAAGTCGTTCATCAAGTTTGGTGCCAGGATATCGTGTTGCTAACGACAGCATAACTTGATCAGCTCGAATCTTCCGTAACAGATCAATAGTTTCTTCCACACTTTCTCTGTTCTCACTAGGTAATCCAAATGTGATATACGCTCGTGTTCGAATTCCCAATTCATTTGCCTTTTTGAAGATCATCTCAATGTTCTCAGTTTTCATGTTTCTATTAGCTTTCTTCAACACTGATTCTGCGGCAGAATCCACGCCAATGCAAAGCAAGATACAACCAGCCTGTTTCATTTTTTCCAACATCTCATTATCTAGTGTATCTGGTCGCGTTTCGCATGACCAGAATAAATCCAATTTTGTTTCAATCATTCGTTTGCAAAATTCCAATACCCTCTCTTTGTTTATTGTGAAAGTACTGTCATGAATTTTGAGCGTACGAGTGCCATGTTTATCAACTAGCATCTTCAATTCATCAAAAAACTTGTCAATCGATCGATATCTCACCTTGTTTTTCCAGAAATTCGTGGAACAACAGTATATACAACTAAACGGACATCCACGACTACTAATTGCCGAATGTATTCTGTATTTTTTCATCGGAAACAGGTGATAAGCCGGAGAAGGTATTGAATCTAAATCAGACATGAACTCACGATCCGGATTGTGAACAATCTTACCATCATGTTTAAACGAAATGCCTGCAATATCTTCCTGTTTATTTCCTTTGAGTATATCTTCGAACGTCTGTTCGCCTTCACCACGAACCACAATATCAGCGATCTCAAGACATTCATCAGGCCTGAACGTGGCATGAACTCCTCCAATAATAATTTTCGCAGACGATATGAGCTTGATCTGCTTGGTTAGTTTTTTCACTTCGTCGAATACTGGTGAAGTACACGTTATTCCAACAATATCAGGCTTGAATTGTTCAACAGTATGTTTGAGGTCGATTTTTGTATCAACATTCATATCCAGAACTTTCGTTTCACAACCACATCGCTCAGAAATCGCAGCAATATACCCCAATCCAATCGGAAAGAGATCTTTGCCTCGATAGAATGGGTAACGGGGATTGATTAATATGAGCTTCATGATTCAATTTATATAGAAAAGTCTAAAAGGATCTAAACATTAAGAAGTCTTCTATTAATTCTTACATGATAATCATGACTGAATCACTAAAAAGAATACAATACTTTGATCAACGTGATGTCTGCGAAAATTGCAATATATATGAAAATCACAGAAAATACGCAGAGTGTAGAAACCGAGAAAAGACTTTTGACGATGGAGAGATAAGCTGTGGTAACTGTAGAAATCTTTCTGTAGGTTTGTTGGATTACGATGAATTCACAAGAATCCGTTAATATAGATTTATAGGTATCGGGAGTGGAAGAATCCAACGGCACAGACGACGTTATATGGACAGTCACAAATGATCTGCAGCATAGGTCCGAAAATCATTACAACCAGTCAATGAAAATTCTTCTCCACGACGACTTTTTCGCCAATCTCGATAAACCTTCAGCGCCTCTGAAAAACTTGGTACGTCATGCGATTTTGCTCTATACTGTCTACGCAAAGCTGAGACAGGATGCAGATACGCTATCCCACCTAAGAATG
>JBDRFU010000057.1:0-7623 GCA_043818435.1 Candidatus Aenigmatarchaeota archaeon | reverse complement strand
GCGAAAAGTTTTGACTGATTTTAGTGAGAAATGGAAAAAGAAGTTTAAGAGAACGATACCGATACTCGATACTTTCATGACAGAGGATGCTTATACGATTATTGTTGTGTATGGTCCTAATTCTGGTAATGCAATGCTTGCTGTGAATGAATTGAGACAAAAGGGCGAAAAGGTTGGTTTGGTCAGAATACATCTGTTCAGACCTTGGCCGCAGTTGGATATAGAGATGTCGTTGAAAACTGCCAAGAAAGTAGCTGTTGTTGATAATCAGGTATCGATTGGTGCATGGAGTGCACTATATCCACAGATAAAATCATCTACATCTGCTGCATGTAGTAATTTTATATTCGACAAGGTTGTTTCTGTGAAGGAATTTATAGATATTTATAACAGAATCAAATCCAGTGAAAAAGAAGAAAGGATCTGGATGGTATGACATATAGATGTAGATTATACATTTCTGGTGCATCCCTGGAAGATGCGGTAGTTGCTTGAATATTATTTTGTTATCTCGTTTCTACTTCTTCCCAAATATTGAGAATCCTCGTTTGTCTGCTGCTGGTGTAGCTTCTATGTCTGGTGCGGCTTCTGATCTTCCGCCATCCTCAACAGTTGCAGGCATCACGTGTTTTATTATTACGATGTCGCCTATGGATTGTACCATTTGGAATGGCACTATCACACCTTTCTTATCTCCTACCAGAGAAGCCAGAAAAGAACCTTTCACTGCGTCTACGACAAGCGTCTTGGTCCTGAATTTTTCAAGATCTAGACCTATATCAGTGACACGACCACAGTATGCTCCTTTTGTTGTAAACACATCTTTTCTAACCATTTCAGAAAAACTCTTTACACTTACTGCCATGTTCATCAAACCTCTACATGATATATAATCTTGGAAGAATTTAAGCTTGATGCTTTGTAAAATATCACTTAAAAAGAATAGCTATTGTATTAGACAGTATGCTGGGATCGCCTAGTCTGGTATGGCGCAGGATTGCTAATCCTGTTTCCGCAAGGATATCTGGGTTCAAATCCCAGTCCCAGCGTTTTTGAGGTGAAAAATGGAGATCAACGAATTTGCTAGAATGAATCATGAACGTCAGATCAAGAATGATAAAGATGGTAGATTCGACTGGGAATATCTATTGATAGGAATGTCTGGAGAATGCGGAGAATTGTTGAACAAGCTTAAAAAAATAAAACGCGGAGATTTTTCTTTGAATAAGGATGATATTGCAGAAGAGACAGCAGATGTTATAACATATGGATTCTTGTTGTTGTCTGCGCTTGGTGTAGATCCTGAGAAGGTTATCCTAGATAAGTTTGAAAAAGTTAATGAGAGGGTCGCAAAGGGCGGGTTTGGTGCGCGGTAGATCGATTCTAATAACTTGGTTCTGTTTATTATTTCATGAGAAAAAAACGAGTCAGAGCTATTGCTTTGTTATCAGGCGGTCTTGATAGCAGACTTGCGGTTAAAATCATGCAGAAACAGGGTATAGAATTGATAGCTCTCAATACAATTTCCATTTTCTGCACATGTGGATCGAAGGGATGTACTGCAGCGAAGTTTGCTAAAGAAATAGGAATATCCATAATTATTGTTGAAAAAAAAGATGATTATTTCAAAATAATTCAGAAACCAAAACATGGTTATGGTAAGAATATGAATCCGTGTATTGATTGTAGAATATATCTATTCAAGCTGGCTAAGAAAATGATGAAGAAACTTGGTGCGAAATTTATAGTTACTGGGGAAGTTTTAGATCAACGGCCAATGTCACAGCACAAGAATGCAATGTTTTTGATAGATAGAAAGGCAGGTGTTGACGGATTGGTATTACGACCATTGTCAGCGAAACTTTTACCAGAAACTATTCCAGAAAAGATGAGATGGGTCGATCGCAAGAAACTTCTTGGTATAAGAGGCCGACGACGAGAACAACAGATTTCTCTGGCGCATAAAATGAAGATAGATTTTCCTTGCCCGTCTGGTGGTTGTCTGCTTACATATGAAGAGTTCGCTAAGAAGGTCCGGGATTTTTTGAAACATAATAAAAAATTCACAAAGGATGATGCAGTATTGCTCAAGATTGGTAGACATTTTCGTTTCGGGAAGAATAAGATCATTGTTGGTAGGAATCACGCTGAAAATCTGAAGATCATGAGACTCAAGAAATCCGGAGATATGTTGTTCGAGGCAAAGAATATCATGGGACCTACTTCTCTACTCCAAGGACCTAAAACAGCGAAGTCAATTAAATTCGTTGCTGCATTAACTGCTAGATATTCTGATTCGATGTTGAAGATGACTCCGGTTGTCTATGGGTCGGGTTTCAAGCGTGTAATTAAGATTCAAAAGGCTAATGAGAAAGAGATAAAGAAGTATATGATAACTAAATAGAATGGGCCGGTGGTCTAGCGGCTATGATTAAATATCTTTTGATATTTGATAGAACACGCCACCCTTACAGCCTTTTTCCGATTGATTAGGAAGAATGGTTTGAAAGGTGGATATCGGCGGTTCGAATCCGCCTCGGCCCATATTCGGAATTTTATCGGTTTTTATATTTTTTTCATAGCTTATGTTTAGTTAGGCTCCCGTCGTCTAGCCCGGTCAAGGATCCCGCCCTTTCAGGTCATGAAAGATTTGAGCGCAACTGCGCTATGACAAAGAACGGCGGTTACAGGGGTTCAAATCCCCTCGGGAGCATTATATTTTTTTCATGAAGAAATAATTCCAGACATTTAGTCTGTTGGCTGCCCCAATCTTTTCAAATACCTTATTCTCAATTATTTTAAAGTGAGGTTCGAATAATTCTTTTAGTTCAACTAGTGATGAGAAATATAAGGTACCTCCAGTAATTGCTCTTGCTTCTTCTGGAACTGTTCTTATTTTTTTTCCAGGTACATCAAACTTAGCGTCCTGTTCATTAAAACAAAGAGAGAGATAGTTTCCATCATCATTTAGTAATTTACTTATACTTTCTATATATTTTTTTCTTTTTTCAAATGGTATACAGTGAAGAATTGCCCACTCAAGGACGAAGTCAAATTTTTCTTTTAATTCTGCTAGATCATTTAAATCCATTACTATGAATCTGATCTTAACTCCTGCATTTTTTGCATTTTGTTTTGCATATTCAATGGCTTGTTCTGATATATCAATTCCTAGTACATCAAAACCTTTTTTAGCTAGATAAATAGAGTAACTCCCTTCTCCACAACCAACGTCAATAACCTTACAGGGTTCAATCTTTTTTGTTTCAACCAATCCAACTAATTCTTCTGGAGGTTCTGTATGTGTCCATATTGCACCAGGCGTTTCATATACTTTTTCGAATATTTCTTTATCATTGTTCATGGTAACAATATGTTATAGAAATCATTAAATCCTATCATTCCCTATGGATCATTTTTTTCCATAGGTGTCTCTTGGTTTGTATACTGGTTTTGTTCCATATTCTCTATTTTTGCTGTTTCCGTATGCTCCGAGACCCATGATTTGTAGTATTTTCTTGATTTCAGTATCATATGGGGTTTTGGTTTTTTGTTGATAGTCTGAGACACGGTTGTTTATTTTCTGTTGCTTTTTAGATTTGTCTGATGTGTTTTCTACTTCAAATTTTAACTGTAACCATAAATCGTATGGGATGAAATCCTTCAATCTAGCAAGATTTTCTCTAGCAAAAGAGATTCCACTTTCGGTTATTTCATTTAGGTTCCATGCGACAGTATCTATGATTGCACCACTGAGATTCAGTTCTCCACGATTAGTCTCGAATATTATTGACCATGAGAGGTCCGCATTGATCATGATTGTATTTTTGAATGTAGCTCTATTCAATGATGACCAATTAAGTTTCGCGTTTTTAAAATTTGTTTCAGTGAGATTCGCTCTATCAAATCCTGACCAGACTAGGTTGCAATTAGAAAAATTAGTTTTGCTGAGGTTAGATCCCGCGAATCCACAGAATTCCAGATCACTCCCAGAGAAATCTATCTCTTTGAGACACAGGTCGTAAAAATCCTGACAGATGCATCTTATTTTTCGGAAATCTCTGACACCGTTTTTATATTGTTCGAGTATCTCTTGTTTGGAGATATTTCTCAACATAAGATTATTGAACGAGAAACTCTTTTATATCTCTTTTAGCCTTTGTTATCTTATCAACAGCGCCGGGGTGTCCGAGTGGTCAAAGGAGCAAGGTTGAGGGCCTTGTCGCTTAGTGCGTCCGCGAGTTCAAATCTCGTCTCCGGCATAAAATATTTTTGGTGATGGTATGAATAAAATAAAAATAATGGTTTTTCTTCATGGAACCACAATAATGCACAAAACCGCTTTTGGTGTTTCAGCAAAGGAACGCCTTAAACAGGTGGCCAGAGGTGACAAATCTGTATGCGACCAGAGTTCTTATGTCCCTATTGGCAATGTGATTAAAAAACTAAAAAAATGGAAAGCTCAAGGGGCGGATATATTATATTTGAGTCCTCTTACAAAATCAAAAAGCGTAAGAGTGGATGAAAGAGCATCTGAAAAGGATTTTGATGGAGAAAAGAGTGTTCTACTAAGATACGGGTTTCCTAAGGGTAGATTATATCATCGCAAGACAGGAGAGCAATATAAGGATATAGTCGAAAAAGCAATCCCTGATGTTCTGATAGAGGATGATTGCAAAAGTATTGGTGGAGTGAAGGAGATGTCTATCACATATGTTAGATCCAATATTAAGAAAAAGATCGTATCTATGATTGTAAAAGAATTCAATGGTATAGATAATTTACCAGATGACATTCATGATTTTGGTGTGATACATATGGACATAATTAAACTCAATAGGAAAGCTTGGGATAAAATCGGTAAAAGACATACTGTTGCAAAATATTATAAAAATAAAATGATAGATCTATTTCTCAGGAAATTATCAAAAGGTTCCAGAATCCTAGATCTGGGATGTGGAGGCGGTGTTCCTATAACTAAACGATTGGTTGATAGCGGGTTCGATGTTGTTGGTATTGATTTATCTGAGACCATGATTGAATTAGCTAAGAAGAATGTACCAGAGGCAACGTTTACTAAGATTTCAATGACTGATATAACATTCAAGAAAGAATTTGATGGGGTTTTATCGAATTTCTCCATGCTATGTCTTAATAAGAGATTGTTCAATTCTACAGCGAAGCGTATTGTTAGAGCATTGAAGAATGGTGGTTATTTTCTTCTTGTATTGAATGAAACTCCTCCACAAGGGCACACAGAAAAAGCCAGTTATGTCAAAATCATGAATCAGATAATATACAGCAGACCTTATGATGAATCGGATATAAGAAAAATATTTGGTAAACTTGGTTTAAAAATCTTGAAGGTTGCCCGTAAGATCGTGATAAGTAAGAAATATGGCAAAGAATATATGTTATCGGTTTTAATGCGAAAAATGTGATTTTTATGATCTGCTTAATTGTAAAAGGCAAAGTCCAAGGAGTTTTCTTTAGAGATTTCACGAAGCAGATGGCCGCGAAATTTAATATAACTGGGTATGTTAGAAATCTCGCGAATGGTGATGTTGAGATTTTTGCGCGAGGCGATGAAAATTCCTTGAAGATGTTTGAGGATGCTGTTCAAAGAGGTTCGCCTTCGTCCAGAGTTGATTCTGTTGAAAAGAAACTTTTGAATGATCAACTTTTTGATGGGTTTGAAATTCGTTATTAGTGTACACTTTCTTCACTTTGTGGGACACCGTGTTTAAGTTCTATAGAATCCGATCGATTAGACATGATTTTAGACGATCCTATTCATAAATTTTTTGTAGGTGTGATATTTTTAACTTTTTCTGTCGTTTTTCTCCCGGTTTGGGTGATCTTTGGAGAAATCAGAATATCGCTAGCATTTTTATTGTTGGCAATTTTCATGTTTGTCTGGTTATTCTTGGAAACAAAATATGCAGATTATAAGATATCTTGAGATCGTTCTGGGTTTTTATGTTTTTGTGTTATTTTATGATTATGGTATTCGATCTTCATGTGACTATTGGAAGTTTTCCAACGTGCGGAAAATGCGGGAAGGATATGGTATTTGTTAAGGTGATTGAAATAGAAGTAACGACGAAGGAAAAGGCATCAAGCTTTACTTCTATGACTGCCGTTTCTTCTGATACTGGGGCTGAAGCCAAGGATTCGGCGATTTTCGTTTGGAAATGCACTGGTTGCGGTTTTATTCTGCAAGGGTAATAGTTGAAGGTTTTGTTCGGATTTATATACTTTATCTGTAAGTTAATAGATGTGATACGGATAGAATATTTTCTTGAAGATATAGGTCTTCGAGAATTCAATGATCCGTTGGCTGGCATATTCAGAGAGAAAACTCTGAAAGGGTTGATTGAAATTTACTGTCTGGGTATAAAGATGTTGGCACATCTTTAACGTCCGAAGAGTATCAATGTGACATGTGATGCTTGTGTATCATATTGAATGCGGTATTCTTCGAGATTTACCAGAGTATTCATTTCTAGACATATTGCTGGCTTTTTTCATGATAAGATCTTCGTAGATTTTTTCATGTTTGTCGAGCATGATTTTTCGTGCGATGACGGCTGTGGCTACCGGTGTGCCAGGAGTATAAGTCATGAGAAATCTGACAATTTTTGTCGGATGACTTGCTATGATACGTGCACGGACCCGCTACAGTCAAAGATGAGTATTCGATTTTTTCGAATACGATAGAAGCATGAATGGTGAAACAAAAGCAGGGAATAATAATATTAAGTAGTGCTATATATTTCGGAAAGAGTTTCCGAGATCGACCTCGTTTATTCTGGTTGATCCCGCCGGAGACTACTGCTATCAGGGTTCGGTTAAGCCATGCGAGTCGAGAGGGGTTAAGCCCTCGGCGTACTGCTCAGTAACACGTAGCTAACCTAACCTAAAGTGGAGGATAAACCTGGGAAACTGGGACTAATACTCCATAGGCGATTGATGCTGGAAGGCGCTTTCGTTGAAAGATTTATCGCTTTAGGATGGGGCTGCGACCTATCAGCCTGTTGTTGGGGTAAAAGCCCAACAAAGCTATGACGGGTACGGGTCATGAGAGTGATTGCCCGGAGATGGATTCTGAGATTCGTAGAGCAGTTTACTGATGAGTAAACCAATGATGTAGAAATGCATCGATGATATCAACGCTCTATACTTTCTGTTCTGCGAACAGAAAACATGAATCCAGGCCCTACGGGGCGCAGCAGGCGCGAAAACTTCTCAATGGGCGAAAGCCTGAAGAGGGAACCTTGAGTGATATCGGCTAAGCCGATATCTTTTCTTTACTGTAAACAGGTAGAGGAATAAGTGGTGGGCAAGACGGTTGCCAGCCGCCGCGGTAATAACCGCGCCACGAGTGGTAGTCGCGATTATTGGGTCTAAAGCATCCGTAGCTGGTTTGACAAGTCCTCGGTGAAATCCGGCAGTAAACTGTCGGGCGTGCCGAAGATACTATCTAACTAGAGACTGGGAGAGGTCTGGAGTACTTCGGAGGTAGGGGTAAAATCCTTTAATCTCCGAGGGACTACCTGTGGCGAAGGCGCCAGACTAGAACAGATCTGACAGTGAGGGATGAAAGCTAGGGGAGCGATCGGG
>JBDRFU010000056.1:0-2617 GCA_043818435.1 Candidatus Aenigmatarchaeota archaeon | reverse complement strand
TAGACTTGATGAGGTTACTAAACAGTTTCCAGAGGTTGTGAGATGGTCAAAGGAGTGTCTTCATGCTAGGGATTGTATTGTTGAGGGTGAGATTGTTGCTGTTGATCCGAAGACTGGATCACCTCAGCCGTTTCAACATCTCTCGCGTCGGATACAAAGAAAGTATGATATCGATAGGATGGTGAAGGAGATACCTGTGCGTATTGATTTGTTTGATTTGATTTACTATGATGGCGAGGGATGGATGGATAGTTTGCTACATGAGAGATTCAGATTGTTGAATAGGATCGTGAGACCATTGAAGAGTAAATTTGAGATCATTGGTCATATTGAGACGAAAAATATTACTGAGGCTGAGAAATTTTACAAGAAAGCGCTTGCCATGGGTGAGGAAGGCGTCATTGTGAAGAATATGGAAGCGAAGTATCGACCTGGTCGACGTGTGGGTTTCTGGTTGAAGGTTAAACCAATCATGGAGCCTCTTGATCTTGTTATTGTTGGTGGGGAATGGGGTAAGGGAAAACGAACAAAATGGATAGGGACTCTTGTGCTTGGTGCAAAGAAGGGCGATAAATTTATACCAACTGGGATGATGGGTTCGGGTTTGAACGAGGAGCAGCTTGAAGATCTAACCAAGCGTCTCAAAGATTTTATTGAAGAGGAACATGGTAAGTCGATTAAGATAAAACCTAGAATTGTTATCGAGATTGCATATGAGGAAATCCAGCGATCTCCCAAATATTCGACTGGTTATGCATTAAGATTTCCGCGTCTGTTACGGATTAGAGATGATAAATTACCGCATGATGCCAACACGACTGCGGATATAGAAAAACTTTTTGGACAGCAGAAGAAGATAAAGAAAGGAGGGAAGTGATATGACATTTGGAATATTAGTCTGCGGAGATAGTATATCTCTTGGTAGAGGAGAATCTCCTAATATTGGTTGGGTTGGAAGATTGAAAAATTATATCGAACCGCAAGGATTCAATAATTGTGTGTTCAATCTCGGAGTACCTGGAGATACTAGCACATGTTTGTTGGAGAGATTTGAAACGGAAGTTAAATCGAGAGTGAGATATATTCATCGTGTGGATAAATTTGTGATAATGATTGCAATTGGGACGAATGATTCAAAAGCTATAAGATTGCCAGATAAAATAAAAACATCTCCAGCAGAGTTCAAGAGAAATATTAATAAACTTATTCGAATCGCAAGAAAATATACAAAAAATGTGATTGTTGTAGGATTGACTCCTGTTGATGAAAATAAAACTAATCCATTGGAAGACAGATATCTTATAAATGATAGGATTGTGCAATATGATGAAATTCTGAAAACTTCTACTAAGGTCAACAAGACATATTTTATTGATATTCACAGGTCGTTTATCAAGTTAGAATATAGGAAGCTGTTGATAGATGGTCTTCATCCGAATAAACGAGGATATGATGAAATGTATAGAATCATCAAATACTTCTTGGTCAAAAAAAAGCTAATTGCATAATTTTATTTCATTCGTGATTCTACAATACTGTCACGGATTTTGCTAAATTTCTACAGTAATCTGGATCACAACCGCGTTCGAGTGCTAGATAATATGCTAATAGTTGTGCTGGGATGACGTTGACTATTGGTGAGGCGTTGCCGACGTCTGGTACTGGGATCCAGAAGTCAAAGACTTCGTTGTTTTCTGGGGCGATGCCGATTATGTATCCACCCCGTGATTTTATTTCTGATGCACCTGTGAGAACGTCATTCTTGGTTTCGTCATTTGCAACTATTGCAATACATGATGTGTGTGTGTCTCGATCTATTAGTGCTAGGGTACCGTGTTTGAGTTCACCTGAAGCAAGACCTTCTGCATGGATATACGAGACCTCTTTGATTTTTAATGCGGCTTCAAGTGCAATTGGATAATTTGCACCTTTTCCTATGATATAAATATGATCTTTTTGTGCGAGTTTCTTTGCAAGTTCCTGAACCTTTTTTATGATACCATCGTTAAGCATTTGGTCAACTTTTTCTGCAGTTGTCTTCAGTAATGTTTTCCCTTCTTCCAATTTTCCAGCTGTTGCATATGCTAGGAGTAGGGCGACGCTAAGCTGTGATGTGAATGCTTTTGTTGATGCTACTGCTATTTCTGGTCCTGCATTTGTTAGGAATGAATGGTCTGAATATCGCATCAATGATGAACCTGGTACGTTCACAATACTTATGATCTTACTATTTTTTTGTTTCGCGTATTTCAGTGCTTCTAGTAAATCAGCTGTTTCCCCGCTTTGAGATATAGCAAGTATGAGACTTTTGTCTGTGAGAAAGTGTGACTGACTTGGAAATTCAGAAGCTACCATGTGATTTATGTGTTTATGAGCGATTTTTGAGAATAGATATGATGCTTCGAGAGCTGCGTAACCAGCTGTGCCACAAGCGATTACAAATGATCCAAACGATTTGTTGACGATTTCTGATATTTTTAATAACTCTTCGTCGTTTTGCGTGGCAGCTGCTTTTATTGTCTGCTTCTGGTCCATGATTTCCTTGATTAAGAAGTGTGGATATTTCCCTTTTTGGGCATCCTCGATTTTCCAGGTTATCTCTTTCATACGTTTGTTT
>JBDRFU010000055.1:0-5019 GCA_043818435.1 Candidatus Aenigmatarchaeota archaeon | reverse complement strand
AATGCTTTCATGGCTTTTGCAGCTTGTTCTGGTGTGTTGTATGTTGGGATGCCTGATTCTTCGAGTATTTTTTTATGTACTGAGGTATAGGCTCCGCCAGCTGAACATATTATAATCGGTTTGTCACTCTTTCTGTCGGCGTTTATTATGACATCAACTACATTCGATTCCATGAGTGCCAGTTGAAAGAGTACCGTAACTATTATTCCATCGACATTTTTATCTTCCAATACGGCTCCGATGGCGGCTTTGTATCGTGCACTTGTTGCATCGCCAACAAGATCCATCGGATTTTTAATAACAGCATAGTTAGGCACATCTTTACTATCTTTTATTTTTTCAATCGTGTCTTGACTAAGTTCTGATAACTTCAACTTATTTTTTATGAGAGCATCTGTTGCTAGCACACCGAAACCTCCGCCGTTTGTGATTACGTGGATTCGGTTACCTTTTGGTAATGGTTGGAATGCCAGTGCTTTCGAGATGTTGAACAGGTCTTCGATTTCTTTAACTTCGATTGCTCCGGCTTGTTTGAATACGCCACTGTAGACTTCAGCTTCGCCTGCCAACGAACCTGTATGTGATGATGCTGCATGTGAACCTTCAGTGGTCTGGCCGGCTTTGATGATTATGACTGGTTTTTTCTTAACAGCTTCCTTAAGTTTTTTGAATAGTTCACTACCGCGTCTGGTGCCCTCGAGATAGATTGCTATTGCTTTTGTTTGGTTGTCTTTCATCAGATAATCCAGAAGATCAATTTCATCGACGTCTATACGGTTGCCGATTGAAATGAATCTCGATAGACCTATTCCTTCTGCCGATGCCCAATCCATCATGGATGCACCAAATGCACCTGATTGGGAGATGAATCCAATAGATCCTTTTTCAGGTCTGCTTTGTCGATGTGGAGGATTGAATATCGTATCAACTTTTGAGTAGGCATCATAGATTCCGATTACGTTCGGTCCGATTATTCTCATCTTACCTTTTGCTTTAAGAATTTCTTCCTCTCCTTTCAAATTTCCAATTTCGCTGAAGCCAGCTGATATTACTATGCATGATCGGACCCCTTTTTTTGTACATTCCTTTATTGATTGTGGTACATGTTCAGCGGGGATTACTACTACCGCTAGATCTATATTTTCTTTTATTTCTGATAGAGTTTTGTAACACCTTTCTCCTAGTATCGACTCTCCTTTTGGGTTGACTGCAAAAACTTTTCCTTTGAATTCTGTTCTTAAAAAATTCTCGAAAATTACTCGACCGAATTTTTTTGGATGCCTAGATGCTCCTATTATGGCCACAGATTTCGGATTGAAGAATGTATCGAGTTCATGTTTCATATAATCATCAATAGTATATCTATTGTTGAACAAATAAACAACATGAAAGTAGTTGTTATCAGAAAAATCAATATCTATATGTGTAAATGTTCGGATTTTTTCTCTAGAAATATAAAGAAAAAAAGAAAAAAGGTTAAATATAATTTATTCTTCATCATCTTTTATAGCTTTCTTAGATTTTCTTTTTTTCTTTGCCATCTGAAACCCTCTAGTTGATCTTTTTACGGATGACACCCGATCATCCTATATTAACTATACATGGATGTGCTTATATAATTTCTGAGGAAAAGGGTGGCTTTTTTGTGTGATGTTTTCTATATATCCCATTGGTATGTGTGTTATCTATACCAGCTTCCCGCTTAGGAGAGCTCGCCAGTTGGTGTCTACGGTTTCCTGGCTGATTTGGAGTTTCCTACCCTGGAGGTTTAGGAACGTATCTATTGGTTCTAGTTTGTTTGGTTTATACGTAAAGGCGAATCTCTTGTTATCGATCTCGAACAATGGCCAGATACTACTCTCGACTGCCAGTCTAGCGAGTTCTATGGTATTAGACGGCTCAGATAGCCAGATTTCTGGACATGGTGCTATTATTTCTATGAATCTTAACCCTTGCATTTGGTATGCTTTCTTGAGTTTGCTTATGAGGTCATCGTGATTTGATATGGAGGCGGTTGCTGAGTATCCATATATACCCATGAGCTTTGCGAATTTCTGCTTGGTACCGTCAAGGTTGTAGCATACGATCATCATATTGTTAGCTTTCATTAAGGATGTCAGGTTAGTGTCAAGGGTTTGATCGTCAACGAAAACTATGCTATTTTCCTGTGCAGCTACCACTGGATCAGATACGGTTATGGACGGTTGATTTATCTCAACGCATTTCTCGGTAGTAAATACTATCTGTTTCTCAGTTACCTCTTGGAGGAACTTTAAGCAGAGCTGGGCTCCGCATCCACGGCATGTCATAATATTCTAAACCTCAAGTCACGTCTACTATGTCTTCTTGCTATAGAGCATGCATTTATCATACGTTATTTGTTGGTAAATTGTTTAAAGCTCTTCAGCATACCAATTACGCGTATTTTCAGCTCGGATTCTTGACCCTTTAGATAATACCAGGTTGATAGGTTACCGAGTCTTCTGGGGGATGATGTAGTATAGCGTCTGATTCCAAGGCCGCGATTTCTGGCTACGAGATATAATTCATTATGTTTCTTGAACATCTTCTGAATATCTTGGATAGGGGTTGGGCCATTCTTGCGTATATGTTCCACAAATGTCGTGATAGTACTTTGTTCTCGTTTCGTTCCCTTAACCCATCGATTTGCTGATGAGTATGATACGCCCAGAATCTTGGCTATTTCAGGTGCGGTTTTTCCCTGCTTTTTTAGGGTGTTGACCTTGTCATAGAGATCTGTATAGGCTTCCTTGGTTTTTCTCATAAGTTTATTATGGTTTGAATGATAATAAGATTATGTGATTTGATGAATAAGTTGGATGATTCGGATGCATACGGGATTCTGAAAGAGTATGGTATACCTCTAGCTAGTTTCATACTAGCAAAGAATGCGGATGATGCTGTCAGTTTTGCTGAGAAAACTGGGTATCCGATTTTTCTTAAGATAGATGCTCAGATTGTCCATAAGGCGAAGTTTGGTTGTGTGAGGAGGGTATGCAATGCAAAGACGGTGGAGAAGGCATATTATGATATTATGGAAAATGCTAGGAAGGTCACTAACAAGATAAACGGTGTTATTGTGCAAGAGTTGATTGAGGGAAAGGAGGTTATAGTTGGTGCTAAAAGGGATCCGCAGTTTGGGACGATTATCATGTTTGGTACAGGTGGTGTCACTGCTAATGTTCTCAAGGATGTTGCTTTTAGGATGAGCCCACTCAGCAAGAATGATGTTGAAGGTATGGTGACGGAGACAAAGGCATATCTAGCCTTTGAGGAACTGAGTTCCAAGAAGGTCCTCGGATCAGTTTCCTCTATTATTAGTTCTGTTGCCGATATCATGGAAGATGACCCAAAAATCAAAGAAATTGATGTGAATCCAGTGTTCATCTCAGAAGATCGGGTAGTTGCGGCTGATGTTAGGTTTATTTTATAAGTTTGTCGCATACGAATATGTACCCTTTAAATCGAATTCTATACATAAAGTAGTCTGATAATATGAAGTTTGTTATTATAGGACGTTCTGGTCAGGGGGTCTCGACGTTTGCTAGGGTCTTGGCTAAGGCAGGGGCTACTTCTGGATTCAATACCCAGTCATATTCGGAGATATCAGGTGGTATTGTCCGGGGTTATGTACGGTTTTCAAAGGGTCAGATACTGGAAAGGGGATCGTTGGTTGATCCGGAGTATTATGTGGTTTTCGATGATGATGTTTTTTCTTTCAAGGAGACATTGGATGGGAAGATAGTGGTTGTAAACACTACTGAAAAACCGTCTGATTCGTGGATTAAGAAGAAAAAGCTAAAGGTATACTGGGTCGATGCTACTGGTATAGGGCAGACCATGATCAAGCAGCCTTATCCGAACTCTGCTTTGCTTGGAGCACTGCTGAAATCTTTCAATAAGGTATCAATGAAAAATATCAAATTTGCTATAGAGAATGATATTAGAGTACGGGTAAAAGAAAATCAGATGTGTGTTGATGAAGGATATAAGAATGTGAAATAGGTGGGTGATGTCCATGAAAACTGAAGATGAAATCAAACAGAGAACCGAAAGTAAAGAAATTGGTCAACAGACTTTTTGGAGGGTCTTTAGACCGATTGTTGATAGAAAAAAATGTAATAATTGTGGTAGGTGCGTTGTGGTGTGTCCACATGAAGCTATTGTGATAGGATCTTCCGTGAAGATAGATTTTTCAAAGTGTGATGGATGTTTGATATGTCTACGTCAATGTCCCGAGGGTGCTATAAGTGAGCAGCGAGAATGATGTATGGTATGTTTTAGATAAGGTGTTTATGATATGGAAATCTTGAATGGTGTTGAGGCTGCTGTGCAGGCCGCAAGGGTGTGTAAGGTAGCGTCGATAATAGGAAATAATGATGGTATTTTTGATGCGGTTAGTTGGGTAGCTGATTATAATCCAGCTCTACTAGATTTTAGAGGGGATTCTGCTGTCAGTGCAGGAATAGGATCTGTGATGTATGATAAACGTGTTTTGCTTACTAGCATGAGCAATGATATCAGAAAGGCCGCATTCATGCGTGTTCCATTGGTTTTATTTTATCACAATATAAAAAACTACTCGATTGTGTTTCTTCCACAGAGTTCGCAGGAGGTTTTTGATGATCTGGTAGCTGCTTATGCTATTGCAGAGGATAGAAAGGTTTCTATTCCAGTTGTTGTGAAATCCGATCCACTTTTGAATTCGACATACGAGTCTGTAGATATTCCGACACCGAAGATGATTGATAACATGATAGGTGAACTCAGGATGGAGAAGCCTGATAAGCATGTCAAGATGCGACTTGACAATGATTTGAATGGGAAGGTTCAGTTACAGAAGACGATTGATTACTCGCGAAAAGTTTTGACTGATTTTAGTGAGAAATGGAAAAAGAAGTTTAAGAGAACGATACCGATACTCGATACTTTCATGACAGAGGATGCTTATACGATTATTGTTGTGTATGGTCCTAATTCTGGTAATGCAATGCTTGC
>JBDRFU010000054.1:0-10331 GCA_043818435.1 Candidatus Aenigmatarchaeota archaeon | reverse complement strand
TTGGAAACGTTTGATATATATAGTAAATCATTTACTATGTTGTAAATTATTTACACTCTCAATTCTCAATCTCCCTCAGAATTCCCATTGTGATCTTTGGTTCTACGCACCCCATTTCAGCAATACTCCTGATTTTCTTTTTCGCTGTATGTAGATCTATCTTATAATCCATATACTCCTCCTTTACCCTGTGCATCTCTATCACAGCTGGAATCATTCGGTCGTAGCTCATATTATTAGATGTTTTCTGAGAATAAAAATCACCGACATAATACAAATGTGCCAGGGATCATGATATCTGCTGAAGTTGATAAATCGAGGAATAGCCAAACTAGGAATCTTGGTACTATAAATACCAAAATATTGGTATATCTATTTAAGGTTTTCTATGTAAAATACCAGTAAAGTGGTATAAAATGGTATCTATTGAGATCCTCATCACGGAAGGAAAAGTGAGCAGGATAAGAGAACTCGAGATTGAACGCTATATCAATTTCTTCAAGAACTCATATAGGGACAATCTGGAACACTGTGAGGCAAATATGAACAATTTTCCTCGCTGGAGCATAATATCTGGATACTATGCTATGCATGATATCACAAAACTTCTGATAGCCAAAAGATTCAGATTAAAAATCGAGTTCGAGGTGCATGCTACCACGATAAAGGTTCTCAAAATTCTTATAAATGATAAGACAATACTGAAAATGATGGAAGACGGTTATAGAGAATTCATTACACTGGCAAATGATCTGGCAGAAGCAAAGAAAGAGAGAACCAAAGCCCAATATTATACTGGGAGTTCTTTTATGAAAGAACAATTTCAGAAAATGTCAAAAGAATTTCTATCAGATACTGTTATACCATATATTGAAAAAATTAAAAAATTGATTGGTGATGATGTATGATTAGTCAGATATTCGACAGGAATTCATTCAAAGTACTATCATTATTTGCATTATCGCCTGGATCAAGGTTCAGAAGACAAGAAATTAAGAACAGAACTATGATGCATAATATTCCTTTGGATGAAGCACTATCAAAGCTCTTGATGTCTGAATTAATAAAACGCGACAGCGGTTTTTATTCAATAAATTTTGATAACAAATACACAGAACGAATCATCGATGTAGTTTCTTCACAGCATAATGAAATGAAGAAACTTCCACTTGGTGTTTATTTCATACTCATCGATTTGATATATGATACTCATTTATCAATCGAGATTGAGATGTGGTTGTTTGGATCATATTCCAAACTTATCTACAACGATAAATCTGATATCGATATTGCAGTACTGGCTTCAGAAGAATTTCGGAAAGATACACTAAAGAAAACCATCAGAAAATTGGAAGGGCATTACAAAAAGAAGATTGAGATACATTTCTTCGAGAAAAAGAAATTCTACAAGAACAAAAGAGATCCGCTTGTGAAAGAGATCCTGCAGCATGGCATAAAACTGAAATAATACAAATTCGCCTATATCTACATCATCGGATTCTTTATATTCCAGAAAATCCAATATCAGATCATGAGGATCCACTTCGAGACCTTTGATTGTATCTGGGGCATACTTGTTGGAATCGTTCTAATAGGACTCGCAGGAGTTTTCTTCGCATTACCAAATATCCCTATTCTGTGGGGCATCTTTTTCATAGTATCCGCAGTAACCACGATTATTGATGTAGTAATGTGTGTTAAAGATTTCCATGACATGCACAAAATACTCCTGGCATGCATATTCGTGAGCAGTATAATCTATTTCATTGTAGAACTTGCAATGGTTTCAAAATATCTCAATGTAGCAATTCCATTCATCACACAAACAGTTCTGCCAGTGATATCACAATCAACAACACTCATGTATATCGGAGTATTTTTCATAATAAGTTCAATTATATGGCTGATAGATACACACAAAGGATGAATTTTTAGAATTTCTGAATAAAACTGCTATGAGACATTATCAATATCTCCACCACCTGCTGCGAATCCAGCTTCCCATGCTCTCCTTGCATCAGGTACTCTTCGTCTTCGGGCAAAAGGTCCACCACGCTCATAACCAGCTTGCTGATCTTGTCTTACGTTATTAGGAACTTCGCGTCTTTGGTTAAAAATACCAGCACCACGACCGCGATATCTCGGCTGATCTTCTACATCTTCTCCGTTTTCAACAGGATCACCATCTTCACAAATATTATCTCCACCATCATACCCATGTCGTCTATCCCAGTAATTAGTAAGAGCATACGCTACTCGTTCAAGAACCAGTCCACTTACAGCTGATATAGCAGCCCATGCAAGCGCACCTACTGCGAGTTTAGTTGAAAAAGTAGAATCACCAGTCCAGTATCTCCCAATATGATAACCTATCGGGATTGCCCATGCTTGTGATAGAATCACTGTACCAGCGAATGTCGCACCAGGATCATATGTAGATCCCATAGGTACATCTCGTCCAGAATTATTCATAGGAGGTTCCATATCATCACTACCTTGAGGTAACTACCATAGAAATCTATTTAAGGGTTTCGATTGTGTATGCCGAGGCAGGATTACTTCAAAGACCGAAGGTCTTTGAGCTGTCAAAGAGCGTAGCTCTTTGTATATGAACCTAGAGGTTCAAATCTCTCACATTATGCCGGGGGCAGGATTTGAACCTGCGGACGGACTAACCGACAAGATCTTGAGTATCGCAATCACTGAGTTAAAAACCCTCTTAACTCAAAGAGCTCTTGCGCCTTTTTCTGAAACCGTTTTCCGATATCATTCTTTGTGAGATTTTACGGAAAAGGGTCAGACCAGACTTGGCTACCCCGGCGTAATATCTACAGAACTTCCGGATGCATCACGGACTAAAGTCCGTGATTAATATAAGGAAGATTCTGTGATATATGAGATCGTATCCGATCTCATCATAGAAATAAGTGATAATACTAATTAAAAAGCAAACAGGATATCTAGGTTGAGATAATGAGCTGATCTATATTCTCCATTATATATATCGGATTTGTAGAAAAGTATATATACAACTAGACCACTAATAAGTGGTAACAATATGTGATATTATGCAGGATGAAACAAAAGGATATGTCAGTCGTGCTATGGATGCACTGAGGAGAGCGAAAACTTCTGTAGGTAATTTTGTTAATGATCTGAGTTTTGGTTACAGAATGGGAACAGTTTCTAGCCATCTGGGTAAACTGAAAAGAACTACGAATAGAGAATATGGTGATGATACGTTATATCCAATTTTAACCCCTACATCTAGACGTAGACAAATGGCAGGAGATATGTTGAATAGATATCTTACTTCTATATCAGGTAGCGTAATGGTAGACTTACCAGATGAGGAAACATTGTGGAGAGCAAATAAAGCAGTACGTGATGGAAAAAATATTAAAGCAGTTCTCACAGATAAGGAAATAGTTGCTTTCAGGACAGGTATGGAGTCTGAACCACGATTAGATCGTTCTACGAGAATATATAGAACAGTATCAGATTTAACAATATACAATCCTGATACCAGAGAATTTGAAATTCGAGAACCTAATAAAAAGATTGTTGAATTATATGGTTGATTCGATTCACATTTCAAAACAATTTAAGAAACTTATCTTATCCTCTATAAGCCTGCAATTCAGATCTCAGCTTTGCAATCTGTTCTTGTAATTCCACCATTGATGATTCAAGATACCCGCGTTCAGCTTCCCCGTGTGGATAGATATCCACACCGATTGGTTTGAGTAATTCTTGATCAATGTCAACAGTTGCTTTCTCCATTCTCTGCACACTCACGCGCAACATTTTCATCGCATCATTTCTGATACTTTCAATTTCAGTCAGAGCAACAAAAAGTTGTTTTATTCCATTAGAAAAATTCTTGATCTCCTGTAGAGCATCTATTATTTCCTTGTATTTCTCTACTTTGATAAACATAGGTGCAACGCCCATCATCTCCCGTTTCGAAGGGAAACGCGACTGCGTATAAGCAGGCTGAGGTTCTTGAATAGGTGCATCAGGAATACCAATTGTCTCAGGCGTTGGCTCATATTGCGGTTCTTCCAATTCTCCTGTAACATCCTCTCTAGAAAAATCCGGCTCCTTATGTTTTTTCTTTCCAAAGAACATAAAATCTCCTATATCTCATATATTATTCTGGGATATATAAAAGAGTTTTTCACATGCTCAATACTTTCCTCAGGACTTCCAGCCCCTCGAATAATATCAAGAAATCCATCAACCTCGGCATTGAATAATTTTTGATCATCGTTCATTAGCCCAATACGCCATATCTCTCTATCGAATACGAGTTTCCTATTCTGTTGATTTACTAGAAATCTTCGGCTTGGAACATAAGTATCCTTATTAGTCACAAATACGCGCCATAATCCTATTTTTTTTGTATCCTCTTTCAGGCTTTTAACAGGCGGAGTTGATCTAAAACGATCAAATCTGTATAGTCGGGAAATTACCTCATCACTGGGCATCTGCCACGGCGTGAATCTTATATACTCGAGTTCATATCCAGGGCCATAGAGCGCTTCATGAAACTCCTGATAGGCATTCAACCAATGAGAAACATGATCAAAAATACAGAACAATCTCTTAGAACAAGACACTTTTACAGGATCGCTTCCTATTCTCTCAATTTTAGTTATCCGTCCTTCTCGTTCACGACCCAAGTCTTGTAAGTATCCCATACCAGAAATGAAGCAAGAGTTTATAAAAAAGAGAAATGCACCCATCGGGATATTCGCATCCTTCTCCGTTTTCCGCCAGCGCTTTTTACAAGCGCTTCCCAGAAAAGGGCTGTTTCGAACCCGAATCACCGCCTCATCGCAAATCCGATGTGTGACTTCTATATCACATCGGTGGTTTGGCAAGGCGGCGTCCTAGCCATTAGACTATGGGTGCTAGTTCTCATATTGATATAATATAAACAATTATAAAACAACAAAACTAACAAAAACACAGAACTAAAAGTAATAAAAGAGAAAGTAGAATCTTGAAATCGATATTATTAACTAATCGATTTCGAGATCTTTAGCTCTTAAAAAGAGCTAAAAGAAAAAAAGAAAAATCAAGCGTACTTATTTTTCTTGGCCCATTTCTTCATCATTGCGCCGACAGCTTCTCTTCCACCAAGTCCTACCGCAAGGGCAAATGCTGCTGCTACTGCAATTATTATTACTAGCAGTATCTGTCCTATTAGTCCCATATACTGTGCGTATATCAATGGCTGTATTCCTGCCATTGGTGCGAACAGCAAAGGTAAGGCAATTGCTATGGACACGTAGAGCGTGAAGAACAGTACTATCTTTCCAGTTAGTACTGAATAAGGCTTTCCGGTCTTTGCAAACTGGTTCTTGATGTACTCACCGAGCACATAACCAACCAAGAGTACCACTGCAGCACCTATTATTGCAGGTATGAAATTGAATCCCATTATGACCCAATCACTTACCGGCCCATAGACCGCAGTTCCGTCTTGGAACGTTAGACCGAATGCCGCGCGAATAGCTCCTATATAGATAACCCACCTAGAAATGGTGGCTATTATTACTGACAAGCTTATCGCAGGCTTCTTCTCTTCCGTGACATAGTAGTCGACCTTTAACTTGGTCAGTACTTCTTTTATTAGTCTGCCAACGATTTTTCCTATCACAAGACCGATCACAAGGATGACGATCGTTATGACAAGCCAAGGCAGATATGCTACTGTCTGACCTACCGCTCCGGACAATGACGCGACCAGAGGTTCTATTCCTACCATGTTATATCACTGTCTATGACTTAGAATCCGGCTAAATAAAGGTTTTGGTAGTGAAAAGCAGTGATAAAAAGTGGATTTGGAGAACTAATTTATAGATTCAGTTAAAATATTTCTAAATCAGATGTCTTCTCTTTTCCTTTATCGTTTCAATTATAATCTCAGCAGCTTTCTCAACCGTCTCACCAATGAGAACCTTCCCTCCAGTCATATCCTCGAGTCCAGGACCTGTTAAGAAATCTGAAACATTTTTTGATCCAGTTACCGGAAGAACAGGATTTATATGAACAGGCAAACCAAGTGCAAGAAACCAGGATGCAATCGAGATAGCTTTCTCAGTAGCATACTCAGGTGCTGAACCAACCACAGGTAATTTATGAATAGACACGTTCATCTTATCAGAAAGTGCATACAGTAATGATCCAATTCTAGAATTGTCAACGCATGATCCCATGTGAAGACATGGTGGTAGCGATGGCATATCATTTGCTTTTCCAATCTGTTGTAACACCGTTGCTAATGATGTTCCAGCAACATTGAGTCCTGCTTCTGGTGTCATCAATCCTTCCTGAGCAAGTGCATGACTCGCACAACCAGTAGAAACAACAAGAATGTTATTTTGAATTAATTTTCTACCCAAGTCTTCTATAAATTTCGATCCGCGTAATTTCGGATTTCTACAACCAACAATTGCAACAATACCCTGAATGTTTCCATTCCTGAGATTTGCAACCAAAGGTTGTAATGGGTCTTTTGGGTTAACCTTAGCAAGTGCTTTTATTATAGTTTCAGTAGAGAAACCCGCATAGAGCTCTGTTTTTTCCTGCGGAATATAAACCTTGGACTTATTTCGATTTTTGAAATTATCAATAGCAAGCTCTATGATTTTTTGTGCATCCCTATCAGGTTCTTCAAGACTAAATGGTATGTGAACTGCTCCAGGAATTCTAACATAATCAATTGTAGTGATAACCTTTGTATGATAGCATGATGCAACCTCTTCCAATGATGGATAGATGCATTGAATATCCACAACAATCGCTTCCAACGCACCTGTTGTAATTGCCATCTCCTGCTGCATCTCATGTGCAGCTAATGGAATTCCATATCTCATCAGAACCTCATTCCCAGCACAGCAAACACCTACAACATTAATTCCTTTTGCGCCAACCTTCTGCGCCTTCTCAGTCATCTTTTGCGCACATTCCACAATCTTACCAGACATAATTGGCGTGTGACCATGGACAGCAATATTAATATGATCCTCTTTCAAAACACCCAGGTTAGCAACAGATTTTGTAACAGACGGCGTGCCAAAAATCATATCCTGAATATCAGTGGACATATGCAACCCAGCATATCCATCTGCAATACCATTTCTGATAACTCCAATCAACAGATCCTTGTAATCCGCATCGCATCCCATTGTTGTTTGGTGTAAAACGTGCGACGTCTCCATATCAACATTAATCGGTAGAACACCCAATTGTTCCCATGTCTTGATCCTTTCCTTTGGAGCAAGTATTCGCAGCCAGTTGAGGTATTCACCTTCATGTTCTCGGAACAAACCTTCCTGTCGTCTAAAATCCTCAAGAGCTTCCAGCGCAACCTCGCGCGCAACATTCTTGATATTGCCAGTTGCTTTTTTTCCAAGCATCATTGCAAATGATCTAACTTTTTCCTCATTCTTAATTTCATATCCCTTGGTTCTACCAGTAGCAATCTTCAGCAATAATATAGCACACTCACGTGCATGATCACCATGTGAACTAGCACCAGCAGCTGTGTGTCTCAAGAGATTCCGTGCTACAATCGTATCAACATTTGCACCGCATATCCCGCGTTCCTGTTTCCCAGGTATTATTCTACACGGACCCATAGCACAATTCTTACAACAAACATCCCCGCGCGGAGCCATCCCAAACATGCACTGTGGTTGCTGTTCATCAAACCGCGTAAACACCAACTTCGCTCCATCATTCGCAGCCTTCTCAACCATTTTTTTATCAGCCCACGTATTATCAGCTAAGTTCGGCAGTTTCTTATTATGTTCATGCGAATGATCGTGTGACATAAAATTACCTCATTGATATATCCTTCTCAGCAAACTTCTCAAGAATGCTTATTATTTCAAGTATTTTTTCATCATTCTGTTCTATATAATTCTTATTGATCTGAAATCCCTCATAAGATATTTTGTTTCTATACTCTCTCAATTCCTGAAGAAATCCTTTTTTCAATGGATCCCTGATGAAATTATCAAATATGTAATTTATTAATTCATAATGCGCACTCTCGCCTTTTATTTTGATGCCATTGGATAGAGCAATTGCCTCGAGCAATTGATGTATTATGTCGTAATAATCATCAAGCGTATTGGATGGATATTCTAATTTATCAGTCTTATTCAGACGTTGTAATGTCATTTTAGCCATTCTCAACAACGATTCCGCTTTTCTTTTGTCAGACTGTATATTGATTTTCATTTGTAAACCTCCAGATACCCACTAATCATCATCCCATTCAGAATATTATTTTTCAGTTCTCTTGTGGATTTATCAAATTCATCATTGAAATGTAACTGTATATTTCTTCCAAGCAGTTTCTCAAACTTTGATAATGTGATTTTCTGCTTTTTTGATGATACAAATAAATCAATATCACTATCTTCAGTGTCTTCCCCTCTCAGATATGAACCAAACAGAATGATAGCAGAAGGCATTATTTCATCTTTCAGATATTCTAGCAACCCGGATTCGATCAGATTTATGATATTACTCAGTTTCTTATATTTCAGATATCGTCCATCCCCGATATTTGCAAAAAAAATTGGGAATATCCTTTCTCCTTTCTTGTCCACTCTTTCTTCAATAATGCCAGCTGATTTCAATGATTCCAACTCTCTTTTCACGGAGGTGTGTGCAATACCTGCTTTTTTTGATATCTCTCTCAAGTAATGCATCGCCATCGGCTCCCTAAAGAAAACGTTAGCAACTAGCATTGTAGTACAATTTTGTAACATATACTATATTTTTGTAACACATCTTTATAAGTCTTTTTGTGTTACCATTTTGTAACATGTAGTACAATTTTGTAACATATTGGAATCTAGAAGACGATTCTCATTCTTCGGTCATATCCCAGAGTTGTTCGAAGAAATAATTACCTCAATTTCTTTCCATATAATACAGCAGTCATATCCTTTCCAGAACTGTAATAATTTGGAAACTCATTCACTAATTTATATCCATTCTTTTCATAGAATTTCCTAGTTCTCTTCATACTCCTTCCAGTATATGTGAATATTTTTCTAAATCCTTTCTTCTTGGCATAGTTCTCAATAAATTTCAATAGACAAGTTCCTATACCATGTCCCTGAGTACTTTTTTTAACATTCAACCAGTAAACCTCACAGTGTTTGTATCCAGGAAAGAATGGTTTTAGAGTAATATATCCAACTATCTTACCATTCAGTTTACACCCGAAGAATATTTCATGTCCAGTTTTGAATCTATTGGTGATATCTTTTTTCATCGAAGATTTCGTTGGATACCAAGATCTACTATTTTCGTGATCGGCTTCCCAATCTACATCTGCTAGGGCACTGATTGATTTTCCGTTCAATTTCACTATTATTCCATTCGGATGTTTCATAAAAACCAAAACTATTTGGTATTATACGAATAAAAACAACGGTTGTGTGAGAAGTCGATTTTTTATAGAGCACATCAATTCTATATACTACAATATATACATTACACAATAGTAGGGTTTATATATGATTCCCTCTATATTCACCACTAATAAGTGGTCAATATGTTGGGTGTGGTTAGGCATGATCCAAAAGAAGATAGATTCTATGGTAGTCGTACCTGTACCTCGGTAGAATCTGTAGAATGTCACCAAAAAAAGCACAATCTACCATTTACTCCTGAACAATATGTAGCATTTGCAGATCAATTTACTAGAGAAATGACAAAATATACATCAGGTGACCATAAATTCGAAGGAACTTTCGGTGACGATATATTTACAGTCACACTTAGTGGTTCGATTTGTAAACCAAATCCAGACGATGAGAGAACCACGGACTTTTATCACATTATTAGAAGTATAAGACGTGGTGGAATCAGACCAGCCCAGAAAGCAGCTTAATTAGTTTTGCCCACAGTCTCCTCTAGGGGATATATATGAAGAAATATGATAAAAAAATTCAAGGATTTGCAGAAGATGCAAAGAGTCGTATTATCGAAACCAGAGCATCACCAGTTTATATCAGTCTATCAGGTTCACATTGTTTCGGTTGGCCAAGTGCAGATTCTGATTATGATATTAGGGGAATACATGTTTTCCCAGAAGATCATTATCTTGGTTTGACAAAACCATCAGAAACTATACGATTCGAAGATGGAGAGTTGGATTTTCTGAGTCTAGAGATTGGGAGATTTTGTAGATTACTACTCAAGAATTCTTATTCTATTCGTGAACAAATTTCTTCGGATCCGTTATTCGTGTCTAGATATTGTGATGAACTCAGAAATCTTGCCAGATTATCTCT
>JBDRFU010000053.1:0-14926 GCA_043818435.1 Candidatus Aenigmatarchaeota archaeon | reverse complement strand
TATTGTAAGAAGAGGTGTAAAAGATGCAAAAAGGATATGTTGGAAGATTATTGAAACCGGTTGGAGATTTCGCTATTAAGAATGCTGGTAAACTTGGAATATCTGTTCCTGTAGTTGCTTCAGCAGTGCTTTATTTCGGGGGTTCCTGCTATAAGCGAGACAGCAGACGATATGTATAACAAAGTGAAAGACGTTGTGATAGATGTTGCTCAAAATCCAGAAGGTTCTACTGAATATGTTATAGCTGCTGATAAAAAGAATGTCAAAGCTAAAAAGGTGCCTGGTCAGAATAGACGATCTGAGAAGGTTACAAAAAATAAGGATAACTTTACAATTTTACATGAGGTTCTTAGGGATGAAGCTGGATTGATTCAAGATTTTGAGGTAGCAACACCTGAACATCCACTATATTTGACTCTTGCAGAACCGAAAATAGATGAGAAGACAGGTAAAGAAGTAAGGGATGAGAACGAAGACATTGTATACGAGAAAAAAGGTAAAACTAGTGTTGATGCAATCATAACTTGTAATAATGGAGGCGTTTATGGTGCAAATCGTAAGAATAGTGATGATCGATATGGAAAGACTGATGGTTATAGAAAAGATGTTTTGAGAATGATAACAGATAATATTAGTAAGATTGCCGAGGATAGATATGGTATAACAATAGTGTCATTGGGGGATGCTTTTGGAAAAACACCTCTGCATGAGAATAGATGGAATTCTGGTGTTAGGGATTATACACAGGATCTGCTTAATGATAAGATAACATGTAATATGTTATTGGATAAAACTGTAGTGGGAGACGATTCTGACAATGCGCAGGCAGATGCCGTTAGGAGATCTGGTTTGACTGCAAATAAAAACGATGATAGTAAAAAAAAAGTAAATAGTGAATCTGATTCTGAAGTAGAGTATAACACAAACTGTTTTGATGGAATTCGACCTAATGAAAAGGAATATTGTGAGAGTACAGGAACCTGTGATACTCGTATAACTACATTTGGAGATATGACAAGATATCTTAGTGCTATATTGGATCGTTATGTTTCTAGGTATTTCCAGAGGGGTAGTGTTTCTGTAGATGATGATGGTGATGTTGTTGTTTCTGGTGCAGGTTCGGATGTTAGAACTATATATGATGTGGGGAATGATATGTCGCCAGAAAAAAGAGCTGGGGTAGCTGCACGGATACCTCCATTTAGTTTGAATAAACCTATGACTGTTGGCGAACTTGAAGGATTGCTGCGAACAGATATGGCAAGGTGGACAATTCTTATACCTGGTTGTTCAGATAAGTAATTTCTTATTGTTTTGTGTGTTTAGTTTGTAGGCGGAAGCTAGGTAGGGAAACCTTTAAGTAGTTTTCCGTCACTCCTTAGTAGTAGTGTGTTATATATGAAAAAGATATTGATTGCAGCTCTTTTGATTGTTGTATTTGTAGTGAGCTCTATGACTGCTTTGGCTGGTTATACAGAATATACAGTCTTGGCTAATAGTGATGCTAGTGGCAATACCGCTACTAGTGCTGTACAATCTTCTCAAAGTACTGCACCGTCTGTAGACGTTCGTTACTATGGTTCTAGTTCAAACAGCTATGCTTATGTTGGTTATCACAGTGGACCGTATTATTCATATTATACGCCATATTACAATTCATATGCGGTGTATGGATTTTATAGACCGACATATACATATGGTTATTATGGACAGTATATCGCTGCACAGTATGTAACTCCTAGTTATTATATAGGCTATTCTCAGTATACACCAGCTATTACTAGTGATCCTGCACAGACTCATATTAGTCATGATGGTCAGATTGCTACAAAGATCATAGGTTGTTACGGTTGTTATCGTGGATAGTTCTTGAGGTATTGTTATGAATGATTGTAATCGATTTATCTACATTCCAGAACCTAATACGTTACGAGCGCAGAGAATGAAACGCTATGCTTCAACAATTTCGTTTCTGAATCAACATGGACAGGGGATCAATGCGTTGGATGAGATTCAGGCATTTGGTGATTTGATAGCGGTTGTTGATCCTTTTGGTGGTTTCTGGGCGTATATTACGAATGGGGTATATAAATCAGGTAAGAATACGCCTATAACAATTCGGTTTCAGGATTTTCAAACAAGAGGGATACTGCGTTCAGGTAATCTGACTTCTATACGATTCACACAGCCTGAAAAGATATATTTAGGTATTCCAGATTCAGCTGAAAATACACTCAAATTGTCGGATGCATATTTTGTGAATAGTGATCGGAAGGCGTTTGTTCTCAATAACAATAGGCTTGATATCGGGGTTTATCGGATAATTTCACCTGATCTTATTGATACTATACGAGATGCGTTTGAGGAGCTTGGTCCGCCAGATATACCGAGTAGATTGCCTGATTTTTAAGCTTAAATATTCTTTTTCTATTATAAGATAACTCTCGTGACTTGTCGATAAGCTGTAGCGTGGTTTTCATATCGTTATGGAGTGTCGTTTCTACGTGTTCTAGATATCGGAAGGGTTTTTAATAAGTGCATAATCAAAGACAAAAGATTGTAAATATAGATTTTTGTCAAGATGTTGAGACAAATTATGTCAAAACCTGTGGCTAGCGCCAAGGTTTCGGAATTTTAGAGTTGAAGGTGGTATAAATTCCAGAATTCGAACCGAAGCCCGTTCGGTTGATTTTACCATTGCCTTATAATGGCGATGTAGGAGTATGGTGATACAATGCCAAAACATAGTAGACCGAGACGTGGGTCAATGCAGTTCAGACCGAGAGTGCGAGCTAGGCGTATCTATCCGAAGGCTAATATTTCTAATACGGTGATCATGAAGGATGTGAAACCGATGTGTTTTGCTGCTTGGAAAGCTGGTATGACGCATGTTAGTTATATTGATTCGCGTGGTGCACAGTCGCCTACATCTGGAAAAAATATTACAAAGTCTGTAACGGTTCTTGATTCTCCTTCTCTTTTTGTCTGCGGTTTTCGTTTGTATCGCAAATGCCCTTTTTCTTTGCATCTCCTTTCGGCTTCTGAGCATTGGTTTGATTCTATCCCAAAGGAACTTGATATTGGTCGAAAAACTATACCATCGCGAAAGAAAACTGAAGTAAAGAGAGAGGGTGTTTCTGAAGTACGTCTTATCGTGGCTACACAACCAAAGAAATCTGGGATGGCAAAGAAAAAGCCTGATGTTTTTGAGGTACCGATTGGTGGCGATGATGTTGGTGCAATGATATCATATGCTGAATCTATGATCGGAAAGGAACTTGCGTTTAAGGAAATCTTCAAGGTTGGAGAAACTGTTGATGTTTCTGCTGTTACAAAAGGAAAAGGATACGAAGGTCCTGTAAAAAGGTTTGGTATAAAGATTCAGAGAAGAACGGATAAACAGATGAATAGGCATGTTGGTTCGATTGGTCCAACTGTGCCGAGAACGATTGACTGGAGGGTTCCAAATGCTGGACAACACGGTTTTCATACGCGAACTGAATCAAATAAAAGAATACTTCAATTTGGAGACGATCCGTCGGAAATTAATCCTGCAGGAGGATTTGTTGGTTACGGGCTAGTTTCTGGGAATTATATTCTAATCGAAGGATCGGTTCCTGGTAATAAGAAGAGACTTGTTATGATTAAAAAGGCAGTGAGACCAAAACGTGAGATACCGATTGATATTAAGTTTGTTTCACAGAAGTCGAATCAGGGTGCGTGATTATGGTAAAAATCTACGATCTGAATGGCAGTGTTTGTGGTGAGATCAAAAAAATGCCGAAGGTATTTAGTACGAAGTATAAACCTGTTGTGATAACACGTGCGGTTCTTGCGTTGCAGTCGCAGAAAAGACAGCCGTATGGAGCAAGTCCGATGGGTGGAAAACATACTAGTGCTCATTACCATGGGTCGAGACATTATAGATTCACCATGATGAATAAAGAACTTTCCAGAATACCGAGAATACATGGTAGAGGTGCTGGATGGATGGCGTTTAGGGCAAGATTTGCGCCACATGCTGTCAAGGGACGCAGAGCACATCCGCCTAAGGCAGAAAAGATCTACGCTAAGAAGCTTAACAGGAAAGAACATCTTTTTGCAATCAAGTCTGCGATAGCGGTGACGTCTGATATAAAAATGTTGAAGGATCGTGGTCATAAAATAGATCTTTATATTGAAAAAATAAAAGAATTCCCGGTGGTTGTAATTGATGATTTTGAAAATATGAACAGAACCAAAGAGGTGACTGGTGTTATTGAGAAACTTGGTCTTTCGCCTGAGATAGATCGGTGCAAAACCAAGAGGATTCGGGCAGGACGTGGAAAGACTAGAGGAAGGAAATATTCTTCAAAGAAAGGTCTTTTGATAGTGACATCGAAGGAGTGTTCTGCATTGAAGTCGTGTAGAAATATTGCAGGTGTTGATGTTGTTCCAATGAATAAATTAAATGTAGAGTTGCTTGCACCAGGCGCACAAGCAGGAAGACTCACGATATTCACGAGGTCTGCATTCGAGAATCTTGATAATTTGGAACTAGAAAGGTAGTTGATGATATATGCCAAGATTTAGAGATATTCGAGATAAGGAAAAAGGCAAAACAAAGAGTAAGCCAAAGAAACAGCCTAAGCAAACGAAGAAATCAGAAGAAAAGATTGAGGGAGGCGAAAAAACGACACTTCAAGTTACTGATCCATATTCCATACTGAAGTTCGTTCTTATGACGGAGAAATGTGTGAGAATGATAGAGACAGATAATAGATTAGTTTTTATAGTTGACAGAAATGCTAATAAAAATATTATCAAATGTGCTTTCGAATCCGCGTTTGGGTCAAAGGTTTTGGCTGTTAATACGGTTGTTGACCAGAAGTCTAGGAAGAAGGCGTTCATAAAACTGAAGGATGACGGTGCTGCTGGTGATATCGCAGTGCGGCTTGGAATTATATAGGTGAGTTATGGGAAAGAATTTGATTCAACAGCGAAGAGGGAAGGGAAATACTAGGTATCGCTCTTCTAAACATATATTCATAGGCAAACCAATGTACAGTTCGTCGATGGGAAGCGAGGGGATTGTTGAGGATATTATGCATTCTCGTGGAAGAAAATTACCATTTGCTATTGTTGATTTTGGCGGGAAACGTGAGATGTTGATACCTTCTGAGGGTATGAGTGTCGGTCAGAAAATAACAGTGAACGGGTCTGCGGAAGCTGGCAACATACTAGAGTTGGGTAAAGTCCCAGAAGGAACGAAAATATTCAATATTGAGTTGCGGCCACTTGATGGTGGAAAACTTTGTAGAAATCCAGGTTCTTTTGGATTGCTTACTATACGAACGGAAAAGAATGTAGTTGTGGTATTGCCATCGAAGAAACAAAAAACGCTTTCGTTGCAATGTAGGGCAACGATTGGGGTCCCTGCTGGAGGAGGTCGGCAGGAAAAACCTATGCTGAAAGCTGGAAAAAGATATTTTGCAATGAAATCCACAGGAAAACTATATCCAAATGTTTCGAAAACAGCCATGAATTCTGTTGATCATCCGTTCGGAGGAAGTAACTTTGGTAAGGCAAAGACACGTTCGCATGATAGTTCACCAGGAGCAAAGGTTGGATCGATTTCCCCTAGGAGAACTGGTAAGAGGAAGAGGTAGATGTTATGACATACACGTTTGAACCAAAACAAAAATATGCCAAAGCATATGGAAGCAATCTGAGAATATCGACAAAGAAGGCGGTTGTTTTATCTAGAGTTATGCGAGGGAAGAAACTTTCTTCCGCAAGACGATTGCTCGATGGGCTTTTGAATGAGGCGAGAACACTTGATGGTAAGTATTATACAAAAACAGCAAAAAATGTGCTTATGCTTTTGAAGAGTTGTGAGAAAAATGCAGAGAGTATGAATATGAATATTGGTAATTTGTTTGTTCATGTATCTGCTTCACAAGGATCGAATTTACGAAGACGTAGAAGAAAATCTGCATTTGGTAGTAGTATGAAGACAACAAATCTGGAGATTTTTCTAGTTGAGAGGGGTACATCACCTGATGTTACGTCGAAGAAAGACCGAAAGGAGACCGGATCGGTGAAGGTTGATAAGACAAAAAAACCTATTGATACTCAAAAGCATGACTCGAGGGCGGAAAAAGTTAAAAAGCATATTGCAGAGGAAACGAGAAAAGTGTGATGTTATGAAGGAAAGATTGTTCATCAAAAAAGTTCAATCCGAAGTCCGTTCGGATGATTTTTTTGCGGTGATGTTATGAAAGAGAGATTATTCATCAAAAAAGCGAAGGAGCAGATACAGATAGAGGAATTTGTACGAAAAGAATTTGCTTCTGCTAAATGTGGTGATGTTATTGTGAATTATACACCATTAGGTGTGCGAGTAGTGATATCCACAGTGGCTCCAGGTCTTGTTATTGGAGCTGGTGGAGGTAGGATAAAGGAGGTTGTTGATATTCTAAAAACAAAATATGGTGTAGAGAATCCGCAGATCGATGTTCAAAAAATAACGAATCCTGATATCCATCCTGTTATAGTTGCTCAGAGTATAGCGGCTGCTCTAGAAAAGAATGTGAATTTCAGACGTCTCGGAAAGTATTATCTTGAGCGTACAATGAAAGCGGGTGCTATTGGATGTGAGATAGTAATGTCTGGTAAGATATCAGGTGAGAGAGGAAGAAAAGAAAGATTTATTGCTGGTTATCTGAAAAAGTGTGGCGAACCTGCATTGCGAGATGTGGAGAAAGGTTTTGCAGTTGCGAATCCGCCATTGGGTAATATAGGAATTCTTGTTAAGATTATGGTGAGACACAGTGATAAAAGGATAATTGTGACAAAACCAGAAGTTCCGGTTGTGTTGGAGGAGATTACTGAATCCGACGTTGGGGCCAAGAAGAAACGAGGTCGTAAGAATAAAGAGGAAGATACAGAACCAGTTCGAACGGAAGAGATCGAAGGTGTTGGAAAGGTCGAGGATCCACACATCGAGATAGCAGGTGAAACCGTCGGATAAAAAAGTTGATGATATGGCAAAAATATTTTTATATCAAGGAAAAACAATTGAGGAAATTCAGAAGATGTCGTTAGATGAATTTATCCAGACATTGCCTTCGAGGCAACGACGTACATTGCGGCGTGGTCTTACTGTTATACAGAAAAAGTTTCTCGAGAGAGTACGAAAACATGATGGTGCTAGGGGTGTCAAGGACAAACCTATACGGACAAGATCCAGAGATATGCCAATTTTGCCGGAGATGGTTGGTGCTAAAATAGCAATTCACGATGGTCGCGAATATAAATTGATAGTGATTAGTCCGGATATGTTGGGACATTATTTAGGTGAGTTTGCATTGACAAGAAAGAAAGTAATGCATGGTGCTGCTGGATTTGGTGCCACCAGATCAAGTAAATTTGTTCCGTTGAAGTAAGTGATCAATATGATGAAACGTATGAAAAAACTCAGGGAGATGTCTGATAATGATATAGCGGAGCGGTTGAAGGAAGCTAAACTCGAGTTATCGAAAGATCGTGCTGCAAGTGAGATAGGAACTGCAAAAAGTCCAGGCAGAATACGTAATAATAGAAAAACTATAGCGAGGATACTCACGATTCTAGTAGAACGTGAGAAGAAAAAGAAAACTAGTGATAAGAGAGGTTAGATAATGGTTTGTCCAAAGTGTGGGTTATCAGAAGAACTTTGTGTATGTGAGATGATAGCAAAAGAGGCACATAAGATAAAGATTTTCATGGTACCAAGGAGGTATGGAAAAAGTATGACGGTGATAAAAGGCATAGATGCTTCAAAAATTGATATCAGGGAGCTCATGAAGAAATTGAAATCAAAACTTGCTTGTGGTGGGACATATAAAAATGAGGAAATAGAATTGCAAGGGGATCATAGAGATAGAGTTAAAAATATTTTGATCAAGGAAGGATTTCCAGGAGAGATAATCGAGGTTAGATGATGTCAAGAACATTTAGAAATATACTTCAGCATGAGCTGATTGGTCTTTCATGTGATGTAGTTGCTGCATCCAATAAATGTAATGTTGGAACTCATGGAAGAATTGTGGATGAGACACAAAAAACAATTGTGTTGAGAGATCGTGAAAATGATTATCGTATAGCAAAGAAGAGTTCGGAGTTTGTGATAAATCTTGATGGTAGGATGGTCAGGATGGATGGGAATGCTATACTTGGAAGACCTGAAGATAGAATAAAGAAAAAATCGCGATTATGGTAGTGAATAATTATGAAAAACCAAAAAAAGAAGAGAACTGATATTGGTGTGGATGCCAAGAAACCTAAGACATCGTGTAATGATAATACTTGTCCATGGCATGGTCACTTGAAGGTTCGCGGAAGGATTTTTGAGGCACTTGTCGTGTCTGATAAAGCATCGAAGACGGTTGTAGTAGAAAGAAAATTTTTTAATTATGTACCAAAGTACGAGCGGTATGAACGACGAAAAACTAGTATACTTGCACACAATCCGACATGTGTTGATGCCAAGATAGGTGATACTGTGAGAATAGCTGAGTGTAGACCAATTTCGAAAAGTAAGAGTTTTGTCGTGATCGAGAGTTTTGGATCTGGTGTTAGGGGACATAGTAAAAGTGAGGTTTAGATTATGAGACCGATTTCATCGAGTATAACAAAGGGTATACAATTACGTACACGACTCGTTTGTGCGGACAATTCAGGTGCCAAGGTGTTGAGTGTGATCAGTGTGCTCAATTATAAAGGAGTCAGGAGAAGGCTTCCGCGAGGAGGAGTAGGTGATATTGTTGTATGTTCGGTAATACGGGGGAAGGAGAAATTACGACACACCGTGGTTCATGCAGTTATTGTTAGACAGAAAAAAGAGTTCAGACGTGCGGACGGGACACGTGTGAAATTCGCTGATAATGCAGCGGTTTTAGTTAACCAGAAGACATTCGAGCCAGTTGGTTCAGAAATACGGTCAGTCATAGCGAAGGAAGTTGTTGAGAGATTTTCACCTATTGGGAAAATTTCCAGTATAGTGGTATGAGGATATTATTATGAAAACGAAATTTTCATCGACATGGAATTCGAGCATACAGCCGAGAAAGCAGAGAAAGTTTAGACGAAATGCTCCGTTACACTTGAAAAATAAGTTGTTGTCGGCAACTCTTGATAAGAAATTACGGAAGGAATTGGGTATCAGATCTCTTCCTATTCGTAAGGGTGATGGTGTGGTTGTGATGCGTGGTAGTTCGAGAGGAAAAACCGGTTCGGTTGTGAAAGTGGATTTGGGTATCGGAAAGGTTTATGTCGATTCTGTCAAGATGAAGAAAGCATCTGGACAGGAGATGGATGCGCCGATAGATCCAAGTAATATCAAGATAACCAAACCGGTTATGATAGATGGGCGTAGAATCAAGAAGAAAATTCAAAAAAAGGTGTGATAGATGGTTGTAATGAAAAGACAGGTTTCGCCATTCACGTGGCCAATAGAACGAAAGAGTGATACGTATGTAGTAGTTCCTAAAGGTGGAGCGATTAGGAGTACGTTGCCAGTATGCATTGCCGTGCGTGATATGCTTAGATATGCGGATAATGTGCGTGAGTTAAAGTCGATGATTAATAGGAAGATTATACGAGTCGATGGTAAGTTGGTCAAAGATTATAGTAATTATATCAGTATAATGGGAATTCTTACTATTGGAACTGAGAATTTTAGGCTTCTTCCTACGAAAAAAGGTTATGGTCTATTTTCTCCAGAAAATGATGTGGATAAGAAACTGTTGAAGATAGTGAACAAGACTGTTCTTAGGGGAAATAAGATACAATTGAATTTCCATGATGGTAGAAATTTGATAATTGAAAAGGATTCGTATAAAACGGGTGATGTTGTCGTTTTTGATCTGAATAGTAAAAAACTAATAGACGTTGTGGAGTGTAAGCGTGGGGCTCTTGTGATTATAACAGATGGTAAAAATCGGGGTGTCATAGGAAAGTTAGAAAAGATAATTACAGTTAGAAACACGCAGCAAAATCGAGTTCTTGTTAAGTCTGGTGAGAAAAAAATTGAGACATTGAAAGATTATGTTTTTGTGATAGGTGTTGATAAACCTGTCATAGATATGGGTGATGTTGTTGTCTGATCAAAATCCGATGAGAGATATATCAATCGAGAAGATTGTCCTCAACATAGGTTGCGGAACCAAGCAGAATATAGAAAACGCGAAATCAATATTGGAAAGAATATCCGAGAGAACAGCTGTTATTACGAAGGGTAAGAAGAGATCGTTGTTCGGTGTTCCTAAGGGCAAACCAATAGGTACCAAGGTTACGATAAGGGGAAATACGAATGAAGTTTTTTCAAGACTTTTGAAAGCAGTCGAGAATACGTTGGCATCGCATAATTTTGACGTGACTGGTAATCTGTCGTTTGGGGTGAAAGAGTATATCGATGTTCCAGATATGCAGTACGATCCGAAGGTGGGTATCATAGGGTTTGATGTGTGTGTGCGATTGGTTAGACCAGGGTATAGAATATCGAAAAAACGTATGGGTTCATCGTTGGGAAAAAAACATAGAATAACCAAGAATGATGCTATAAAATACATTCAAGAGAAGTTTGGAGTTAAGATGGAAGAAGAATGATGGAGTTGTTAAATATGGTAAGGAATAAAGCAGTGAAAAGAAAATTCGGGAAAGGTGCGCGTAAATGCGTGAGATGTGGTACATTGGATGCAATAGTTAGACAATATGGTTTGATGTATTGTAGAAAATGTTTCAGAGAGATAGCGAGAGATATAGGTTTCAAGAAATATAGTTGATGGTGATAAATATGCGACATGATTCATTGGTAGATGCGTTATCGAAAATAAAAAACGCCGAGAAAATAGGAAAAAGAAAATGTAGTGTTTGTAAGAACACTATAACCATAGCGGTACTTGATGTGTTCAAAAAATATGGATATATTGGTGGATATGATCTTACTGAGAAAACTGCGCGAGTCGAACTTATAGGTAGAATAAATGAATGTAAGGGAATTCGACCAAGATTTCCTATTATGAAAAAAGAGTATGAAAAATTTGAGCAGCGACATTTACCTGCGAAGGATGTGGGATTACTTGTTATATCTACATCAAAGGGTGTTATGTCTCAAACAGAAGCAATTGAAAAGAATCTAGGTGGAAGACTTTTGGCAGTTATTTATTGAGTTGTGATGGATGATGAAAGAAAAGAACTATGATGCGATAATTCGAAAAATCGATATTCCGGAGGGAGTTACGGTTAACGTAGTTGAAAAGCTGGTATCGGTCAAAGGGCCGAAGGGTGATCTCGCCCGGGAATTTTCGGATCCAAGATATTCAGAATTTGTGACCATTGTCAAAGATGGCAATGTGATAACCATTACCTCCAGTGGAGGTAGGAGAAAGAATATGGCTATCGTTGGTACGATATCATCTCTCATAAAAAATATGATAGTAGGTGTGGAGAAGGGGTTTAGATATAATATGAAAATACACTATGTTCACTTCCCGATTACGATCGAGGTTAAAGGAAAGGAGGTCATTATCAAGAATTTTCTTGGTGCTAGAGGAGTTCGGAGAGCGAAGATTATAGGTGCTGCGAAAATTGATGTTAAGAAGGATGTTATTACCATTGAGGGGATCGATAAAGGGACTGTGAGTCAGACAGCTGCTAATATAGAAAAGGCATGTAAGATTTCTGGTTTAGATAGACGTACATTTTTGGATGGCATTTACATGGTGGGACATGAGGTAATGTCATGATTGTATGGTGTTGTGTATGACTCGAAGAAGAAAATTTTTGCGTCAGAATTGGTTCAAGTATCCAAGATTGGGTACTAAATGGAGAAGACCTCGAGGTAAACAGAGTAAGCAGAGAAAATCTGTTAAAGGTAATGATAATATCCCTTCGATAGGATTTTCCAAAGATAGACGGTTCAGATACCTGATTCGGGGATATAGAACGGTTTTGGTGAACTCAGTTCGTGATATCGGAAATGTTTCGCAAGGTTTTGCTGTCATAATTGGAACAGGTGTCGGGAAAAAGAAAGCATTGGAGTTGGAAGGAAAAGCAAATGAATGCGGATTGAAGATATTGAATTCACGAAAAATCGATAGTGCTAAAAAGTTGTCGAAGAAAATTGATGAACAGAGAAAAATTAGAGCGGTTGTAGAAAAGAAATTGGAGACGAAGACCGAACAAGTAGAAAAAAAGGCAGATTCGGTAGGAGAAAATAAAAAGAGTGAGTAATGGTGAATAGAATATGGAATTGAGATCACAACAACGAATTGCTGCGAAGATACTGAAGTGTGGCGTATCTAAGATCTGGATAGATCCGGCTAGACTTGGTGATGTATCACAGGCCATAACTGCGTATGATGTTAGAAAGTTGATTCTCAGGGGTGTTATGAAGGCACACCAGAAAGATGGTCTTAGTACTTATCGAAGAAAAAAATTGATAAGTCAACGGAAGAAGGGTAGAAGAAAGGGTGTCGGTTCCAATAAGGGATCAAAGGGTACGAGATTTTCACGAAAGAAATCATGGATAAATAGAATACGTTCACAACGACGGATTCTTAAACAATTGAAGACTGATGGAAAACTTGATGGATTCACTTACAAGATGTTATACAGAAAAGCGAGTGGAGGATTTTTTCGAGGAAAGGCTCATATGATGATATATATTGAGAATGTCATTGGCATAAAACTCGGGGATAAGGGGGAATGATATGTTCATAACAATGATGAAGAGACGTAAAAAACAGAAGACGAATTATAAATCACGTATAGCTTTAATTAAATCAGGTATACCTAGGATGGTGATACGGAAAAGTCTCAATATTGTGAAGATACAGTTTATAGAATATATTCCTTCTGGGGATGTGGTTTTACTCGAAGAGAGTTCGAATACCCTGAAGAAATATGGTTGGAAGGGACATACTGGGAATACGACAGCGTCTTATTTGGTTGGTTATATAATGGGAATAAAGGCGAAGCAGTTGGGAATAGATTCGACGATTGTTGATATTGGTTTGAGCGTATCATCGAAGGGTAATGTTATATATGCAGCTGTTAAGGGTGCGATGGATGCTGGTATCAGTATTCCTGTTGATGTATCGATACTTCCAGATGAAAAAAGAGTACGTGGTGAACATATTTCTGAATTCGCATCTAAGATAAAGTCCAATGATGATTTTTACAAAAGACAATTTTCAGCATGTCTAAAGGCGGGATTGATACCTGAGAATTATCCGGAGCATTTTGAGCAGACAAAGATGAATATAACTAAAGCATTTGGTGGATCTAAAATTAAGAAGGAGGTTAAATCATGAGAGGCAGAAAGGGTGGAAGAAAAGGTATGCGACGGGAGAGACGTAATGATACTCCTTCTTTAACCGAATGGATACCACGAACTGATCTTGGGAGAAAAATAATGTCCGGAGAGATTACATCCATGGATGAGATATTCAAAAATGGATGGAAGATTAAGGAGCCTGAGATAGTTGATAAGCTTCTTCCTGATTTGAGATCCGAGATAATATTTATGGGTGGTTCGCCTGGTAAGGGAGGTGGTATACGACGGACTCCTACACGGAGAACTGTTAGGATGCATCGTTCAGGTAGACGATATAGAATTTCGGCTTGCGCTATTGTTGGGCGTCCTGGGTTTATTGGACTAGGAAAAGCAACTGCAAAGGAACATGATATTGCAATAAGAAAATCTATACATGCTGCTAAGATTAACATCGTTCCTGTAAAGAGAGGGTGTGGTTCTTGGGAATGTGGTTGTGGTAAAAATCATTCTATACCGATAAAGATTACTGGGAAAGAGGGTTCAGTAATTGTTACATTAATCCCGGCACCGAAAGGTACAGGGCTCGTAATTGGTGAGGAGGAAAAGAAGTTAATAAATATGGTAGGTATACGAGATATCTGGTCAAAAACAAGGGGCGATACGAGAAGACGTTTGAATTATGCGCGGGCTATTATCAATGCTTTCAAAAATATAAACAAAACCAGGATCGATATCAAAGAAGGAGAAGAATTCGAAGAGAAGCACGAAGAAATCAAATTGGTTGAGGATAAACCGAAGAAAGATGATGAAGATGCGACACCAGATGTTGTGAAGGAAGATGCGACACCAGATGTTGGTGCAGTTAAAGGAGGTTCATAGATATGATTGCAGTTGTAAGGATACGAGGTAGTATTGGGGCAACTAGACCGCTGAAGACTACACTCCGGATGTTGAAACTTCCTTCAAAATTTTCGATGCGTATTATTGATCCCAATCAACAGGCTATGGGGATGATAAATAGCATACTGTCTTTTATTACCTGGGGTGAGGTTTCTCAAGAAATTGTTGATATGTTCAAAAATAAGGTAGCCGGAGGCGAGACGATTTTCTTACGTCCTCCGAGAGGTGGTATGAAATCAATGAAAATGCCATTTCCTAAAGGAGATGTTGGTTACAGGGGAGAGCAAATAAACGATCTTATTAAAAAAATGATATGATTTCAGGTGTAGATGATATGGCTGTAAAAATCCGAAAGAAAAGAAAGGTTTGCCAAATGCGTGGCCAGCGGTGGCATGGTTGGGGTGGCAAAAAGAAGCACAGAGGTGCTGGTAGTAGGGGTGGAAAGGGTCGAGCAGGTTATCATAAACATAAGTATAGTTATGTGGTTGCTATTGATCCGGATCATTATGGATATAAGGGATTCGTTCCTCCTGGTAAATATATGAAGAAGAAAATCATCAATTTAGATGGTCTTCAGAAGATCGTGGATAAACAGAAGATTACTGAGATAGATCTTGGTGGGTTGGGTTTTACAAAATTACTTAGTAGGGGAGAGATAAAAACAAAGATAACAGTTAAAGTTGATGATTATTCGATGGCAGCTAAGAAAGCAATCGAAAAGGTAGG
>JBDRFU010000052.1:0-25637 GCA_043818435.1 Candidatus Aenigmatarchaeota archaeon | reverse complement strand
GGAAACTAGGATCAGTGAGAAGCTTGATAATCTCGAGGATGTCTATGATCTGCTTAATACACGGAAGTCAAATGCCTACATGCTTATTCTTGAGGCAAGTATAGTAGCATTGATTATGTTTGAGATTCTAGTGACGTTTTTCATGGGATGAGGACGAGAACTTCTTTTTATGTTTGTGAAGCAATTTCATTTTATGGCGTCTTCAATATTAAAGATTATCCGTATTGGCGAGGGGATTGAGAAGCGTGGTAGAGCGTTTTACCTGAGGCATGCGAAGCGTGCTACGAATCCTGCTGTCGGACAGTTGTTCACGTTCTTGGCTAAACAAGAGGCAGAGCATTCTGTATTTCTAAAGAGATTGGAGAAAGAGGAACAGAAAAAAACAGGTGATGTAAAGTTTAAGATTTTGGTTAAGAAATATCGTAAGTTGAAGAAACCGCAGATCTTCAGGGGAAAACTACGGGAGGATGCTGGAGATATTGAAGTCATAATAATGAGCATGAATATGGAGCGCAAGTCGATTGAGTTCTACAAACGTGGCAAAAAACTTGCGAAGATTTCTGCTGAGAAGGTCTTTTTTCAGCGACTTGTTGAGTTTGAAGAAGAACATTACGAGTGGCTCAAAGACATGCTTGATAATCTGACGTATGCGAAGATTGAAAGTTGATATGGTATATATTAAAAAATGAAGAACTGATGTGATTTGTCTATTCTGTAACCGTATCAATACAGATTCCTGCTGCAACTGTCATTCCCATGTCTCGGATTGCGAATCTTGCAAGTTCTGGGACGTCTTTCTGTTTTTCAATGACAAGTGGTTTTGTTGGTCGAACTTTGATTATGGCTGCGTCACCGGTCTTGATGAAATCAGGGTTTTCTGCAGATGTTGCACCTGTCTTAGGATCGATTTTCTTCACGATCTCAAGTACAGTGCATGCTACCTGTGCTGTGTGTACATGGAATACAGGTGTATAACCTTTGCTAATAACGCTAGGGTGATTTAATACAATTATCTGCGCAGTGAATTCTTTCACAATCTTAGGTGGTGTGTTTACATGTGATACAACATCTCCTCTTCGGATATCTGTTTTTGCAACGTTTCGAACGTTGAAACCTATGTTGTCACCTGGAACTGCCTGAGGTATTTTCTCATGATGCATCTCAATATCCTTAACCTCACCTATTGCCTTTGACGGCATGAAAATGATTTTATCTCCAGGTTTCATGGTTCCTGACTCAACTTTTCCAACTGGAACCGTTCCAACTCCTGTGATGGAATAAACGTCCTGGATAGGCATTCTTAATGCCTTGTCGGCCTTTTTCTCAGGTACCTTGAAGGTATCAAGTGCTTCAAGAATGGTCGGACCCTTGTACCAATCCATATTTGTCGATTTCTTTGCAATATTATCTCCGATATATGCGGATACAGCAATGAAAGATATCTCCTCAGTTTTGTAACCGATACCTTTCAGAAGTTTTATAACCTGTTCCTTAATCTCATTGTATTTCTTCTCATCATATTTTATCTCATCCATCTTGTTGATGGCTACGATGAGTTGACCAACACCGAGAATCTTTGCAAGCCATGCGTGTTCTTTTGTTTGTTCCTGAACACCGCTGCTAGATGATACAACCAAGATTGCTCCGTCTGCCTGGCTTGTACCAGTAATCATGTTTTTAACGAAGTCCCTGTGCCCAGGTGCATCGATTACAGTAAAATAATATTTGTTTGTGTCGAATCTCTGATGCATGATGTCGATGGTAATACCTCGTTCTCGTTCTTCTTTCAACTTATCCATGACGAAGGCGAATTCGAAGGTCTGCTTACCAAGTTCTGCAGCGAGATCCTTAAGTTTTCTCATCTGATCTTCTTTTATAGATCCTGTGTCGAAAAGAAGTCGTCCTACTAGAGTAGACTTTCCGGCGTCTACGTGACCGATTGTTACTAAATTCAAATGTGGTTTTTGTGCCATGAAATTACCTCTCAAGTATCTATCAGATTCGAATATTATACTTAACATATTTAAATGCGTTGGTATGGGGGTTTCTGGTCCTTTTTCTAGATTGTAAACCCTTCCTTGGGCATACCCTTGCGATCGCGGATTTTCATAACTGCCTGCATTTTGATGTCTTCTGGAACTTTCTCAAATATGACGTCTATGAGTGAATAGAATCCTTTTCCTTGTGTCGCTGATTTCAGTGCTGCTTCAAATCCAAACATCTCTGCTACTGGAAGTTTGACTGTAATTATTGCGACACCAAGTTCATTCTGCATATCTGTAACTTGACCACGTCTGTTCTGGGCTTGTGAGATGGCAGCACCCATCATTTCTTCAGGTGCGTCAATTCTGATTATTTGTATAGGTTCGAATAGTGTTGGTTTTGCTTTCATCATTGCCTGTTTGATGGCGTCGCTTACTGCGGGCAATACTTGTGATGGTCCTCTGTGAATAGCATCGTCATGTAATTTACAGTCGTGTAGCATAATTTTGACACCGTTGCATGGTTCATGTGCTATAGGACCAGAATCCACGACGTTTTTGAATGCTTCTATGACAAGTTCTATTGTTTCGTGAAGATATTGTATACCTTTTGTTGCATCCACGAGAATACATCTGTTGTAAATTTCCTGCACACTTTTTGCTTCGTCTCGACCCATACCATTTTCTATCAATTGAGTTATGATCTCTTTTTGATGTTTTTTGAAATTATCCTGTCGTATCTTATTTTCAACAAGTGCTTGATATATGGTGTCTTCCAGTGGTTCAACTGAGATGTAAAATTTGTTGTGTCGGTTTGCTGAGACTCCTTCGCATTCAGGGCTGCTACCCTTGATTGTTTCTCGGTATACGACTATTGGTATAGATGTTGCAATATCTATGCCTTTTTCTCGTAGAGGTCTTTCTATTTTTGCATCGATATGAAGTTCCCCCAGTCCTGATACCAGATACTCTCCGGTTTCTTCATTGATCGATACTGCGAGTGTTGGATCCTCTTTACTAGTTTGTCTTAGGAATTGTATGAGTTTTGGAAGATCAGCTGGATTTTTTGGTTCGATTGATTTCGTAACAACTGGTTCAAAGAGATGCTTGATTGCTTCGAATGGATGCATCTGGATATCTGCGTCACAAATAGTTTCACCAGAAAATGCTTCCTGAATACCAACTATACCAATGATGTTTCCTGCTGGTATTTCTTCCATCTGCATTCTCTGAGGTCCTTTGTAGACACATACCTGCTGGACTCTTTTGTTTAGATGTTGTCCTACCAGATGAATCTCTTGACCTCTTTTTATTGTTCCTGAAAAAATTCGTGCAGTTGCTACCAGTCCTGCATGTTGATCTGGTATAACTTTTGTGACCACGGCTGCCAGTTTTCCGTTTGGATTCGTATTGATCATATCTTTTCCTATTTGTGAATCATCCTCACCTAGCCATATTTTTGGTATTCTGTATTTTTGGGCATCTATGGGATTTGGAAGATGGCCTATGGCCATGTCAAGAATTATTCGATGAAGTGGTGCCATCTTAGATAGTTCCTTCTCTTTTTCGCTGTTTGATAGTTCTATAATATCCTTGAATGTGACGTTGTTCTTTTTCATGAACGGTACGGATATTGCCCATTTTCTATATGCTGATCCAAATGCAACTGATCCGTCGTCTACTTTTACGATCCATTTCTCTGCATATCCTTTCTCACAGAATTTCAGAATAAGTCGATTTACGTCTGCAATTATTTTCATTAGGCGTGTCTGCATCTGTTCTGGTGTTAGTTTGAGTTCTCGAATTAGGCGGTCGGTTTTATTTATGAATAATATTGGTTTAACACGTTCTCGTAGGGCTTGTCGTATGACGGTCTCTGTTTGAGGCATGACTCCTTCTACGGCGCATGCTACTATGATGGCTCCATCAACTGCTCGCATGGCTCTTGTTACGTCTCCTGAGAAGTCTACGTGTCCAGGCGTGTCTATGAGGTTGATGAGAAACTCTTCGTTATTATAGTCGTGTACCATACTTGCATTCGCAGAGAATATTGTGATGCCTCTTTCCTGTTCCTGCTTGGTAAAATCCATGAATAGTTGTCTTCCTGCTAGTTCTTCGGATATCATTCCAGCTCCTGCTAGTAGAGAATCGGAAAGGGTTGTTTTTCCGTGGTCGATATGCGCAGCTATGCACATATTTCTAATGTTCTTCGGATTTTTCATTATTTCAGCAATTGATTCGGATTTGTCTTTTGCCATATTATATCACTTTTTTATATGTGGATAAGATGGTGGTCAAGAAGACTTTTCGTATTTCAGCTTAAATATGTTATTCAAAAAATATTTCTTCTCTTCAGCTTCATTTTATCCTTTTTACTCTGCGCATTTACCTCGCGCCCATGGCTTCTCGTTCTATTCTTTCTTTTTCCTTGATTGCGAACGATTCCTTACCTTCTGCAGCAGCCATTATCTCATTTGCTAGAGCTGTTGCAAATTTTAGTTTACTATTTCTCGATTTTCTATATGAACCTTGTGCCATATATCTGAGAGTTTTATCTACTCTTCTCTGTGGGGCTGTTGTAACAGCTTCTCTGGCTATGATAGATCCCAGCTGATACGAGATGATCTCTTCTTTTACCGCAGCGTTCTCTATTGCTCGTACGAAAATTTCTATTGGATTCTTCTGAGTTTTTTCTTCTATAATATCAAACGCTTTTTCGATGTTCTTCAGTGCGTTATACAGAGCACCGCCAAATATACCTGAAGTTACCTTGTGTTTTTTACCAGTGTGACCAGGTGTCAGCATATGTAGAGCTAGCCTTTCTACTATATGTGCATTCGACTTGTGGAAGGGTTTTCTCAATTTTCCTGCGGTTCTTGGTAAGATTCTTGCGTCGAGATTAATATAATTCTTAATACTTATATCCCGGACTTCGATCCCTTTAGATTCCCATTTGTTGAAGAGTTTTACGTCGAATACTCGTTTTTCTTTCTTTATTACTTCTCTTATCTTTCTAGCTTTTTTTGGTTTTTCGTTTATTTTTGCTCTCATATCAAACCTCTATAAAATTGTATTTTGATTTGCATGATTATCTTGTTGGTTTCTGTTTTCTTCCTGTTCGAACCTCTTCGAGTGCGATATCATTAACCTTGACGACTCTCCACTTTACACCGTGCATCGAACCTACAGCACCACCCTGTGATCCGTGTACTCCTTCTACAGTGACCTGGTCGTGCTCAGATACGTGATTAACTGCTCCTGTCTTAGGCAGAAATGCTGTTATTTCTTTTCCGTTCTTCAATAATTTTACTCTGACACATTTTATCAAGCCAGAATGTGGTTGTTTTTGTTCCACGATTCGTTTTTCTAGGACTACACCCTTTGCCTGTGGAGCACCCTCTAATGGGGATTTTGAGAATTGTATGCCTAACATCCTCAGTTTATGTATTCTTTTCTTTAACTTGAACTTTTTTCTGTTCCGTTTTAGTTTTCTTGCTGCAAATTCTCCAGCGATTGTTATCACCTGTGCTTTCTCAATTTTATTAACAAACTATTTAATTTTGAAATTCTCTATGTCGAACAGACGTTTTAGGAATTGTCCAATGATCTTTGCTTTGCATCCTTCACGTCCGACGACTTTAGCTTTTACGGATGGTCTGACTCTTATTATTACACCTTCTTCATCTTTTTGTATTGATATTATATCTGGTATGACATTTCTTAGGAACTGCTCCATATCTGTAGAGTATTCCAGTATTCGTAAAGATTTTTTGAATGCCGATTCGGCTTTTCTTACCTTTTCACCACCTCTACCTATTGCAAGTCCAGATTCGCCTTCTTTGATCACGATGTAGATCTCATCATTCTCAATGAAATCGACTACATGGGCTCCGGTCATTTTCTGGAAGAATGCTATTTTCTTTATAGATTCGGTATCAAAGACTATGTTCATGATATTTTAGCTCCTTTCATGCTTCAAATCCAACACTTGCTACACAGAATGGTTTGCCAAGTGCTGTAGCAAGTTCTTTCTGATCTCCATGGAATATCATGATATCAATGGTTCCGCTGGCTTTGATACTTTCTATTAGATTATCTGGACAATTCTCCGCTATGATAACCTTTTTTATGTTACCGGCTTTTATACCTTTTATTATCTCCTTTGTTCCTATCGTGTGTTTTGCTTGCGGTAGTTTGTTTACATATTCCATAAATACACCATTCATTTTAGTCTAATTTAACTCCCTTAGCCTTGCGCATTTTCTCGACATCGATACCTAATTCCACCATACCAGTTCCTACAGGAACGATCTGTCCTACTAGTACGTTTTCGATTACTCCTCTGAGAGTATCGATCTCTCCGGAAATAGCCGCATTGACTAGATGTTTTTTCGTTTCCTCGAAGTTTGCTCTTGCTAGGACAGATGCCTTTGCACCGCTGACTCCATAACGTCCTATCGCTTTGATGTCACCAGCAGCGGTCATTATGTCTGCTAGGAGTATCATATGTCGTATATCTATGTCGAGACCTTGTTCACTCATGGTCATTTTTGACTCGTGTAGTATTATGTTTCTTGCTGCTTCTACCCCCAGAACTTCAAGCACCTGCTGTACATCATTTGTAGTGGTTCTTGCGACATCAATTTCCTCTAGTTTTAGTATTTTTTTAAGATTTGTACCTATTGTTTGAACTATCCATTCGTTATCCTCTTTAACAACAAGAACCTCTTCTATATTCTTCACACCTTCGATGTGCGTTTTTAGAAGTTTGTTTCTGATTTTACGTAAGGTTTTTATGTCGGTTTTCTTTGGTTTGATGTAGATAGTTTTACCTCTATGTGTGAGTTCTACTTTCGTTTTAGCAAGTAATTTCTGTATTTTCTCAATATCCTTTTCGTTCTCGAGTTCAAACTCAATACGTAGATTTATGAGATCGATGGAATCGCAGGATATTATGTCCATTATTTTTTTCGACTTTATTTTATTTGCTAGTGTTCTTGCCTTTTCTTTATCATTATACTCCGGAGTTAGATATATTTTCATATGTTTCTCATATGTTTTTCTAGCATCGAATATTTCTATTAATCTAGGTAATCCCTGAGTGATCTTACTAAGACGGTCCTTTGTTGATGCCAGCGTATATGAACGCATGGTCATCTGTGTAGCAGGTTCAGATATGCTCTGAGCTGCTACAATTCCTATTGCTTCGCCTGGTTCATATGACATCTTCTTGATGATTGCGAGTAGTTTCTTTAGTTTCTCATCCTTCTGTTTACCTGTTATGCCATGTTTTTCACAGTATTTCTCGAAGTCTTCGATCACGTTTTTTGATATAATCATTTCTTCCATAATATCATCTCAGTTCATCGAGTTCAATAGCTCGATATTAATTTTACCATTATCGGCTTTTGCCGGATCTATACCATCTTCGCCTGCTAGGAACTGAACTATGTGGCCTCTACTGTCTCGGACAGTATTATCTGGCTTTACGTGTAGATCTTGTAGAGCATTAATCAAACGTCTCTCCATGTATCCAGAGTGACGTGTGTGGAGTGACTTATCCATGAGGTTCTCTCGTGAGTTTATAGCATCGAAGAAGAAATCAAACGGGTCGAGACCATCCTTATAACAGTTGTTTACGAATCCTCGTGATTTCAAAGAAATGTCGAGTTTTTTGAAATGTGAGAGTGTTCTATCTACGAATCCTCTATGTATTCGTTCTCCTTCGAGTGATTCTTGTCCTACCAATGCACACATCTGGGTCAGGTTGACATATGATCCTCTTGCTCCGGTTCTTGCCATGGTAACAGCGCTGTTGAATGGCAGATCTTCCTTGACTATCTCAGTACATCTCTTTGATGCTTCTCCAGTTATTTTTCTGATTGACGTTTCTAGCATCTCTCTTGCGGTCAATCCGTGTGTTTTTGCGATTTTTCCTGTACTGAAAGATTTTATTTCTTTTAGTGCATTTTGTTCGCATTCCTCAATCGCGGCTTTTATCCGGTTTCTTGCTTTGTTGGATATGTCCTCATCACTAACCGATATACTGAATCCGGTTCTTGTTATCATCTCTATACCAAGCTTGGATACTTTATCGATGAATTCCCTAGCAAGTGTAGAATCAAGATGTTCTATAGCATTTATCAGTTTCCCTTTTTTCTCACCTAGAGATGTATCGTCAATCACCCCAGATTTTAGTTCACCATTTTTAATCACTACATATACGTCATTTTGACATTCGTGTTTTAGACATTTCTTACACGCTCTACATGTGGCAGCTTTGTATTCCATGTTTAAGCTGTTTGGCATGAGATATGAAAATAATTTTTTTCCAGATATTTTGTCAGGTAATCGATCCATATATTCATCCATACCGGCTGATATCATCAGTTCTACGGCTTGTTTTTTGGTTAATTGTGTTTCATTTCGTGTGAGAAAGAAACATCCTGTTATGTGATCTTGTTTGCAGGTTATTATTGGGAGACCATATCTCGGAGATCTTATGTTTTTCTCTATACTCATCAGCATCTCGGCTTCTACCTGGGCTTCTTCGGTCTGTGGGACGTGTAGGTTCATTTCATCTCCATCGAAGTCGGCATTGTAAGGTGTTGTCACGGTTAGATTCATCCGGAATGTTCGGAATGGCATTACTCTAACTTTATGTGCCATCATAGACATTCTGTGAAGAGATGGTTGTCTGTTGAATATGACCATGTCGCCATTGTGTAGATGTCTTTCCACGATGTATCCATTGTCGATTTCTTCGGATATATCTTTTTTGTTTTCGTCGGTTATCTTTTTTCTTATTCCATCTGGTCTAATTACGTAGTTGGCACCTGGATGTGTATTTGGACCGGTTAGTATTATTTTTTTCAATGCCGTGATGTTGTTTTTATTTATCTTTGTAGGTATGGTCAGTTCTTTTGATATCTCTTCAGGTACACCAACCTCGTTGGAAGATATTCTGGAATCCGGTGAAATTACAGTTCTGGCAGAGAAATTGACTCGTTTTCCTGAGAGATTTCCTCGGAACCGTCCCTCTTTTTTGCTAAGTCGCTGTATCAATGTTCTCAATGCTCTACCGCTTCGATGTCTTGCCGGTGGTATTGTTGTTATCTCATTATCCATGTAGGTGGATATATGATATTGGAGAAGTTCCCATATATCTGCAATGATAAAATCTGGTGCCCCCAACTCAAGATTTTTCTTGAGTCTTTCATTTATTCTTACTATATCAACGAGTTTGTGTGTGAGATCGTCTTCGCTTCTTTCACCTGTTTCGAGTGTGATAGATGGTCGTACGGTTACTGGAGGGATTGGTAGTATTGTGAGAATAAACCATTCAGGTCGGCCTCCTCTCACTTTTAGTAATTTGACATCATCATCAGGTATTCTTTCCAGTCGTTGTCGTACTGCTTCGGCGTTTATCTCATCTTTGCCTTCTCTGAAGGTGGTTGGTTTTGAGAATGTGATATCTTTTTGTTTTTCTCCACACCATGGGCACGTTTTTCTCGGTTTTTTATGTATCTCGGCCAATGGATTTTTCATTTTTTCTAGTTCTTCTTTGTCTGCAAGTGGTCTAGAGCATTTTCTACATGTCGACTTTACTAGCATATAGATCCTTTTTCCAAATAGTGGATTTATTACAGGTTTTGTCAGTTCGAGATGTCCGAAGTGTCCTAAGCATTGACCAACAGATCCCCCACATGTCTTACATTTGAAACCAGGATCTACTACCCCCAGTCTGAGATCTGTGAGACCGCTGTCTATGGGAAAGCCGTCCGGGTCATATATCTCAGGGTGGTCGATTTTTACTGCAGATATATCTAATATAAACTTCGGGGACATTAATCCGAATTCGATTGATTTCGTTGACACCATTACCATATTTTCACCATTTCTGAATCTACGTTTGCTTTATTCTGTATTTATTTTTGGTAATATTCCCATACACTTCAGTTCATCTATCATAAGTTTGAATGCGTATGCCATCTCCGTTTCGACGATCTTACTCTTTTTACACACAGGACAGTATGTCTTTCCTTTTATTCTGTCCTCGATTGCAACTATTCCACATTTCTGACATATTGGTATTTTTGCTCTATCTGAGCTGAATCTTTCTTTTAGGAGGAGTGCTGCTCCATGAGCTATTAGGCAGTCTTTTTCCATCTCCCCCAGTCTCAGACCACCTTGTTTGCTTCTTCCTGCGGTGGGTTGTTTAGTTAGAAGTGTTACAGGTCCTCTTGCACGTGCGTGTATTTTGTTTGCAATCATGTGATGTAGTTTCTGGAAGTATATAGGTCCTATCAATATTCTGCCTTCCAGTAGTTTTCCTGTGGTCCCGTCGTATAAAGCCTCTTTTCCATCGTCACGACACCCGATTTTTATCAGTTCTTTTCGAATATTTTCTTCTGTCTTACCAGGTTCGCTATTGGCGAATGCAGATGCATCAACTTTTATTCCAGTCATTGATGATAATTTTCCTGCTATTATCTCCAGTAATTGACCCATCGTCATTCTGGATGGTATGGCGTGTGGGTTTACGACAATATCTGGTATAATACCATCTGCTGTGAATGGCATGTCTTCCTGATTCACGATCAGACCGATGACCCCTTTCTGTCCGTGACGTGATGCAAATTTGTCTCCCAGTTCTGGTACACGTTCCTGTCTTACACGTACTTTAACTATTTTATCGCCAGCTACAGTTTCTGTAAGAATCACGTTATCGACCATGCCTTCTTCACCATGTCTTATCGTTTCTGATGTTTCTCTTCGGTTCTCAACACCAACCATAAAGCTTTGTTCAGATGGACCAAAAAATCTAAGTGGTGATACCTTTCCTACCATGACATCGCCGGATTTCACACTAACTTCTGGGTTTATGATTCCGTCTGGTGAGAGACATTTGTATGCTTCTTCCATTTTATAACCTGATACTGATTTATCAGGTATTTTTATTTCATCTCTTTCTATGCCAAAATATCTTTTTTCTTCGACGGTATAGTTTCTGAAGAACATGGATCTTCCCAGACCGCGTTCTAGTGAAGCTTTGTTTATAATGATAGCATCTTCCATGTTGTATCCTTTGAATGACATTATTGCCATTATCAGGTTTTGACCTTGTAGTATCTGCATCATGTTTCCTATAGATGTTGAGACAAGAGGAGTCTGCGGGTATATCAGTACATCGGATTTTGTGTCTGTTCTTATGAGAAAATTATCCGTGAATATTCCTAGAGCTTGTCCAGACATCTTAGCACCGAAGTTGACTCGGTCTCCTCTGTTGTGTGGTGCGAAAGGAACAAGGGATGCGGACAGTCCCATTATTACTACGGGACTTATTTCCATATGCGTCATATCGTTTGATAGAAATCTCTCGTCTAGTGCAACTAATGAATTATCTTCTTCGTCAGCATCTAGATATTCTATCGAACCTTGTGTAATAAGATTATCCCATGTCAATTCACCAGTTTTTATTTTTTCAATATCTTTTTCTTTCAGTAGAGATTTTCCATTTTCGACTACAATCAATGGTCGTTGCAATCTTCCAGAATCTGTGTTTATGCTGATCTCTTGAAATGTATCATCCTTTCCTGCGGATATGTGTGAATCGATATCACCTTTTCGTCTACTGTCTCTTATTTTTTCAATGAACTTATCTGCAGAATTGGTAGTACCTACAACTCTTCCATCCATGAATATTGTAAAATCACCTGGGTTTTCTTTTCTAGCGATTCCTGCTATGAGCTCACGATCCTTTTCACTAGCATTGACGGATATCACGGACATGAGCGCAAGATATTTTCGTAGTCCTATGTTGATACCTTCGGGTGTTTCTTCACAACATAGTCTACCCCACTGGGTTGGGTGGAGTGCTCTTGCTTCGAAATGCTCTTGTGCAGATGATAGTGGGGAGATTACGTTTCTCAGATGGGCAATGGTACGAATCATGTTTGTTCTTTCAAGTCTTTGACATACACCGGTTCGCCCGCCGACCCATTGACCAGTTGCCATGTGGGATATTATTCTTTTTGTCAGGTAGTCACTCTCAACAATGGATTTTATAGCCGGCATCTTCCCTCGTTTCACTAGTTTTTGATATGAGTACACTATTCTCGATACGAGACCATATTTTCCAAGGAGAAGTGACCTAAATAAAATCTCGAAGTAATCTCCAACGAATTTTAGTCTTTTGTATGCGTAATGATCGATATCTTGATCTGCTAGATTTTCTGATGATACTTTTAGTAATTTTCTCATAACCTTTGACAGATAGATTGCCTTCTCTTTTCTCATCTTGGATGTCTGACCGAGGTGGGGTAGGAAATATTTATCAAGGATGTCGTTTACTCTTTTGTCCCTATACTCTTTCTGTGGAATTTTTAGCTTTTTACCAATGAATTCAAATGCTTCTTCTGTTGTTTTCACGTCGAATTCATATAGATTGAAAAAGATTTCCTGCATGGCATCCTTTTTCTTTGAGATGTTATTTATTAGTTCTTCATCATTGTCGATTCCCAAGGCTCGGAGTAAGACCACTGCTGGTAGTTTTTTCAGATTGGCAAAGGAAACCGTAATTACTCCATCCCGTCTTTCTAGAATATGTCTTTGTACGAATCCGGATGCTTCTGAATTTATTCTAGCAGTCTCCAGGCCAGCTTTTATTTCAATTATTGGTCGGTTTGGTAGCACTTCTTCCATGAGGACTAGAACTCTTTCGGTACCGTTTATTATGAAATAACCACCGGGATCTTTTGGATCCTCATCTGCTTCTATAAATTGTTCATTGGTGAAACCATTCAGTGTGCATAGTTTAGATCTCACCATGATTGGAAGTTCACCGAGCTCTACTTCCTGAGACTCCTGTTCTACACCATTTATTATGGGTATCATTTCGACGAAGATTGGTGAACTGTATGTGAGATCTCTTATTCTTGCTTCCATAGGTGCTATAGATCTACTTGCACCATCAGCTTCCTTTATTGACGGTTTTGGTAGTCGTAGTTTACCGAGTTTTATTTTAAACTCTGCGATCTCCGGTACCTCTAATGCGATTTCACCTATTTCATCTATTATTTTCTGGAATCGATATTCTATGAACTCATTGAAAGAGTTGATCTGGTGATTTACCAGACCGACAGAATCGATAAACGATTTTATGATTTCTTCTCGTGCCATAGATGTCCCTCGGTTTGAATCATTCGATTAGTTAACTACTACCCTATAATATAGGTAGTTGCTAGCTGTGGGCGAGTTTCTTATGATTTTAATAACGTCCCCTTTTTTTGCTTCGATTGCTTTGACTGCAGGATCAGAAGATTTTATTTTTGGTAGTTGTTTTGAAGTTATGCCGAGTTTTTCAAGTAATTTGTTTTTTTCATCGTCATCGAGAATTTCATGCTTAGGTACAAGATTGCTTTGAAAAATGTCAATTTCTTCTATCATGTTGTACTCCTCAGCGATGCATAGAGTATTGAACAAATATCTGTGACACAAAACCTGCTCAATACATAGATATATCTACTTCAGATAATCAGAAGATAGTGTATATCAAACCTTTTAACCTTTAGTTTTCACGATTTCCACTGTTTCCCACCGGCTGGTGAGGAACATTATGTAAAAAGCGCCTCGACCGGGACTTTCGCCCTGATGTGATTTCTGTTTCGCATCAGATGTTTCGAACCCGGGTCAACGCCGTGCTGCAGACCTGATGCACAGTTTCTTTATCGCATCAGATGATTGACAGGGCGCTATGCTAGACCACTACACTATCGAGGCTTGAAGCTTATTTCTTAACAGTAAGATATAAATTAATGTGTATAATACAGTCTTAATCTAATGGGCCTGTAGCTCAGTCTGGTAGAGCACCAGCCTTTTATCTTTGGATAAAAGATCGGAGATGATTTTTCATCTGTGAAGAAAGCAAGCTGGGAGTCGCGGGTTCGAATCCCGTCGGGCCCATTATTCAGTTAGTCGAGGCGTTTTAGAAATATTACATGATTTTAAATAAACTGGTTCTTATTACATTCTTGGTTAGCGACCATAGCGGAGAGGGTAGACCCGTTCCCATAAGCCCCTTTTCTTTTTCAAAAAAGAAAAGGCCCTTGGGTTCAAAAGAAAAACGCAAGGTGGTTTGTGTGAAAGCAAACGGTTGGGGAATCCGAACACGGAACGACAGTGAAGCGGTTCAGAATCAGCGCGTCCTGTCGCGTGATAGTGAATCTCTCCTGCGTTGTGGATTGTAGTCGAGAACATCGGCGAACTTTACAACGTTGCTAACCGCCTTTTTTTTCTACTTCGGCATTTTATCTGCTAGAAAGATAACTAGTGCAGTTTGTATGTATGTTTGATTATCAACGCGTTCGCCGAAGATTGATGGATGGTCATGTTTTGTGTATTCCAAGAGAACAGTATTGTTGTATACCTCATTGTGAGGCGCTATTTGTGGTATAGATCTGAGAAAGTTTTCACAACCGGATAGATCACCAATGTATAGGAAGACATCACCTTGATTTTTTCCATGACTAATTGCTTCGGATGGAGTTTTCAAGAAGGATAATTTGTCGGTTTTTGAATCAGTTTCTATAATTGGTCTGAGTGCTGTGATTTCATTAAACGTGATTTCATCGATTGTGCCGGAGTTGATTTCTTTAAACGGTTTTGAATTTTGTGGGGTTGAAACGGTCAACGGGATTTCGTATCTATCTGCGGCCATTATTAAGGAGTTGCATTGCGCGTTTCCCTTACCGATATAAACGATTGATGGATTCGTTGAATTATCCAAGACTGTCATCATTGTTGCGAGTGCATGACATGGGTGAAAAAGATTACAGCGAGCATTGATAACAGATGCATCCATTTTTTCAGCGATTTCCACCATCTTTTTCAGGCGTTTGTGATCATCAGTTCTGGCAGCTATTCATATTAGGTCTGGCGGAGTATAACAATCCAGTTATTTCTCGCTCGAACGCATATTCGTTCAGATCTCTTGGTAATGTCCTGTCTGTACAATGTGCACCAAGTCTTCCGGTATATCGGAATCCATCTTTTGTTTTGTTCGACGGGATAGTTGAAACCCAGCATACACGTGTACCAAGAAATTTAGGATCTCTATCATCTCCGAGGAGATTTTCATATCTTATTCTGGATGGCATTTTTTTATCATGTTCGTAGATTTTCAATTCTCTAGCTGTCGTCAGAATGAGATCAATCCATTTTTTATTATATTCCGATTCACATAATGTTAGAAGATGTTCTTTTTGCATTCGTATCAAGAAATAGTGTCGTCTAATTTATAAAAAGGAGAAAGAATCCCGCGGGCCGGGAACTTGTTTTATATACCAATAAGTTGTTTCAATTTCTGTTGTTTTCTATATAGGCCGAATCCTATAATCTTATGAAATTTTTGTAGGCCATCGTCTGATATTATAAGTGCATAAATATTTCTATCTGCACCAAATCCATATTTCATATTAGATTGGATTCCTAGTCCAGATAGCATCTTTCTAATCTGAGTAAGTCCTTGTCTATTCTTCGAGTATATTTTTATTTTTCGTTCATTTGGTATTACACTGCCTTCATCATCACAAAACGCACGCAAAAACTCGATTTTGATTTTTTTCGATGATTTGAGTATCGTTTCTGGTATAGTCCAATTGTTGGAGTAATATTTACCAAAATTCATTAGATCATAGTAAGCGAGTTTTGATCGAAGTTGTACAAATTGTATAGGTTTTCCAGTGAACCCGGATGTGTTGGTAAACCATGAGACTTTCAGGCCATACACCTTTTCTACATCCGAAGCGAATCTCAAGAGTTGATCATTATCTCGAACCTCATATTTTATGATATAATTTGATTTATTTTTTCCAGATCTAAGAATAGCTCCATCTCCCTTGAGGTGTGCAATTATCCGTGCTTTTGCACAGGAGATCTCTTTCTTCTGTGGCAGAATTTGTTTCAGAGTGGGCATTCCGGGCATATCCCGCGGGCCGGACTTGAACCGGCAACCTCACGGTCAAAACCGTATGCGCTAGTAAGCGCGTGCTGGTGACAAACTCAACACGGAGAACGTCTAAAGCCCTAGAAAATCATTCGAGTATTCTAGCACAGCCGTGCGCTCCACCATTGAGCTACCGCGGGAATAAAAACAATAATGTTCAATACTATTTAAAAGTCCAATAGCCGTGCGCTCCATCATTGAATAGGATAAAAATACATTAAAAGAGTTTGTGATGTGTGAGTTTGCATAAACTCTTTTATGCGTAGAATACATGCAAAAGCAAAGCTTTTGCTGTACAGCTGAATCTCTGATTCAGCATGTACCATAATATCTTCTGCGACCGACTAGTTGTAGGTTGGTGGTATTCTACTGTATGAAATACCGTTGGTAGAACCTCTAATAGGTAATCACTACCCCCTGATAACAAAAAAACATAGCTTTAAATAGGTTTTCGTCATTCTAAATGATAGGTGTTTGAGATGCAATATAAAGGAAAGATCGGAAAGGCGGTTGAAAGAGTTGCTACTACGGTAGCGTTAGGAGTATATTTAACAATGTCTGCTTTTGGTTGTGGCGGAAGTTCTTCTAGTCCTGCTGGAGTTACACTTACACAGGATCCTTTGATGGGTAGATGTAATCCTACAGTTTCTTATGATCAGAGAACTGGTCAGTATGTTAAAAATCCAAGTACTGATTTTACTGATGTTGAAGCTTCAAGTGACGACATGAAAGCACAGTATAATAATTTGGCTAATGTCCAAGACAACGCTGACGTTAGTGATCTTGGGAAGGCATTGCGTGATGTATCAGATTTTTGTGCTCAGAATGATGCACTTAGAGTGATATACGATGCAAGTGGTTTGACGAATGCTGTTCGTTTTACACATGGTCCAGACTGTGACGATACCGATGTTACTGGATTCGATGCTGAAGAGATTAAGAGGATTGCCAATACGCTTTTGGCTGCTGTGAATAATGATCATGCACTTAGTTGTCCTTCAAGCGGATATTACTAGATAGCATTCATTAGAGGGATTTTAGATGAAGAAAAATATTGTTGCACTTTTATTGGTTGTTCTTATTAGTTTATCGATTGTTTCTGTTGTTTCGTATGCTGTTTGTAATAACAACGGAGTTCCAGAGCCAGCTATAGGAGAAACTGTTTACAATTGTCCTGCAGATTTCACTACAAAGCGTGTATGTGGAAACGGTGTATGTAATTCCAATGAAACTGCACAGAATTGCCCAGCGGATTGTGGTACTAGTGCTAATCACGCACCTGTTTTCAATACAAGTTTGACAGATTCTAGTTATTCTATTAAAGAAGGACAGAGCTTGACATTCAGTGTTCATGCGAATGATGCTGATGGGAATATCGTAGGATATTATGCTACAGGGTTGCCTTCGGGTTCGGATTTTAATGAGATAACTGGTGAGTTTTCATGGGTTCCAAGATCTGGTACAGTTGAATCTGGTGATTCGAAAACATTCTTGATTAATTTCAGGGCAACTGATGGTAAAGATACTGCTGTTATGCCGGTTTCAATAATTGTGTCAACTGCTTCTGTTGCTACGCATTATCCTCAGGTAACTTTTACAAATGATGGTCCACACAAAGCTGGAAGTGTCTTCGTGTTGAAAATCAATGTTACTGATGCTGATGATACTGATGTTGAATATAGACTAGATTTTGATGCTAATGGTGTATGGGATACTGCTTGGAGAAAGTTCACGAATAACAGTGATAGATATGTAGAGGTTTCTCAGATTTATAACTGGGCTACCAAAGCAGTTGTTTCTGTAAAGGATTATGAAGGATATTTGGTTTACGCTACAACTAGTATAAACATTGTTACTGATGGTGGTGGGACTCAGGATGCTAATAATGCTCCTGTTGCAACTGATGTTGTGATTTCACCTTCTGAACCTGATATTAACAGCGATCTGACATGTACATATACATTTACTGATGCTGATAGCGATGCTGAAAGTGGTTCTACTTTCAAATGGTATAAGAATGGTATAGAGCAGTCAGGATTGGACACAAAGGCCATATCATACGAGAAGACTTTGGCTGGAGAGGCTTGGAAGTGTGAGGTTACTCCAAAAGACGGTAAGGAATTCGGTGCTTCTAACATGTCTGCTGAGGTCGGAATAAGGGCGATACCATCAAATCCTTCAAGTGGTGGCGGTGGAGGTAGTTCATGTTCAGGTTCATGTGGTGGCGGTTCAGGAACTTATATTAGTCCGTTTGGTAATGTAGCAATTCCTGTTATACAGAGTTTGACTGATTTTACTATACACGTTCCTGGTAACTTGGCAATAACAGAGATGACAATCAACGTAAATGAAAATATGTATTATATTTACATGAATATCACAAAGGCAACACTTCCTAGTGGCGGTGTTCCTGCTGTGAGTAATTCATATCAGTATGTTCAGGTAACTGATAGTGGAATAGATCAGAGCAAGATAATCAGGGCATTTATTATGTTCAAGGTGGAAAAGTCATGGTTGAATGAAAACAGCTTCACACCTGAGAGCGTTGTACTTGAGAGATATTCAGATGGTGCTTGGCAGAAATTACCAACTGATGTTTTGAACTCTGATAGTGATTATGTTTATTATAAATCACAGACTCCAGGGTTCTCATACTTTGCAATAGTTGGTGGGGAAACGTCTGTTGTGAGAATAGGTGGTCAAACAACTACACAGCCTACTGACGGAAATGCTATTTTACCTATAACTGGTGATGTTACTCAGCCAGAAGGTACTGAAGCTGGTTTCAATTTCTGGATACCAATCATAGTGTTGATTGTGATAGTGTTTATTGTCGCAATCGTGCTTGCAACAAGAGGCAGAAATAAAAGACGAGTTCCTGAGTAAATTTTGTTTTTCTTATCGAATATCATATTTTACGTGAGACAATTTAGAGAGCTGTTGGAGTTTTCATTCCATTGGTATATGTTTCTTCATAATAAATCTCGTTTATCCCACCACTCTTTTCTGATCCTTTTTTTCTCTGAAGGTTAGTGGAACATGGATCTTTTCGCCGGTTTTTGGGTTCATCCCAGTATAATACATGCAGGTGGACACAGTCATTGGTGTTGGGGTGAATATCTGAACGGATTCGGCATTTCTCAGTTTCTTGATACTATTAGCAAGTTCCTGAGCTTCTTTTATTGTTGAACCTGGATGAGCTGTGATGAAATAGAAAGCTAATTCGCAATTGCTTATTTCTTCGAATTCTTTTATGAATTTCTCAAGATTACCATGATTTTTGTTCATCAACTGCAATACCGTTTTATTCACGTGCTCAGGAGCTATTTTCAATTTACCTGAAACATGGAAATTTGTTAGTTCTCTAATATACTCTTTCGTTGCTAGATCGTATCTAATACCGCTTCTTACAAATACGTTTTTGATTCCAGGAACATTTCTCGCTTTTCGCAAAAGATTTATTAACTTTCTATGGCTTCGGTCAAGAGTCGGGCAGTTTATGCAATCATTATCACATATAACACAATCCATGCCATACATATTTGCAGAGGGTCCTCCGATGTCATCTATATTTCCTTTAAAATGGGGCAATGTCGTGATGTATCTAAGTTCTCTTAATATCGATTCTTCTGAGCGGGAGATTATTCTATTTCCCATTGTCAATCGTAATGAACAGAAATTACAGTTGCCTATACATCCTCGGTGTGTGACTACACTAAACTCAAATCCTCTTGTAGAGTCGTCCACAGATTTTCTCGTGAAAGGTAGTTCATAATATTTATCAAGGTCATCTGAGGTATATACAGGACTTTTATATTGAAGTACAAAACTCTTGTCTGTTTTTTGTGCCAGGTTCCTGTCATTGGCAAGAAGATTTTGCATATCACAAAACTTTTCTTTTGATGTAGTGACTTCTTCATGACTAGGAAGTATCGTGAATCCATCAGGAACACTGCTTGATCTGATGCAGGTTCCAGCTATGTTTTTGATATCTTTCTTTTCTTTGATGCGTTTTGCTATCTCTTCAATTTGTTTCTCTCCGCACCCGTAAACTAGTATATCAGCCCGCGATTCAAGCAACACGGATCTCCGGAGTTTGTTATCCCAGTAATCGTAGTGCGTCAGTCGCCGCAGGGTAGCCTCGATTCCACCTATCACAAGTATAGAGTCTTTACAGTATCTCTTTACCCAATTACTATATACCAAGAGTGCCCGGTCTGGAATCGTTTGGATGAAATCGAGTCGTTCCACCTCAGATCTTTTCTTGTTTAGTGGGGTATAATTCCTAACCATGGAGTCTACGCATCCGGTTCCAATCCCAAAGAACAGCTTGGGTTTCCCGAGTTTCAGGACATCAGAATCATTTTTAGGTTCCTCAATCACACCAACAGAATACCCTCTCTTTTCTAGTAGTCTTTTCAGTATCGCTATGCCGCATAGAGGATGATCAAACAGTTTTTCCCCGCTTATGAATATTATGTCGTATTGCATAAAACATAGGGATCGCGCAACATTTTAATGCATGATAAATGATCTCATTTTGTTATTGATGAAATATAGAAATGACGACTCCAAAATCTTCCTCACCATTTGTCATACCAAAGTAGTGAGGAAAATGCCAACGTTCTTAAAGGTATCTCATATGGTTTTTACTTGGTGGTAGGTAATTCATGTTTTTATACCTTTCTGCATTATTGTTTTAAGTCATTGACGACTGGTTAACTGGTAGTATAGAAAGTGAATCGGTGAATCTGAGATGCAATCTGGTGGAAAAGAAAACGGACGAAAGTCTAGTAAAGGTCTTAGAGCACTAGCTCTTCCAGTGGTTCTTGCTTCTTATTTTATTTTGTCTGGTTGTGGTAGAGGCGGTGGTGGAGTTGCATATGATCCAGCAACTGATAGAGAAACATATACGAAAAATGTTAAGGCATTTGCATCATTGATAACAGGACCTGGTGTGTATTATTTAACACTTCCGTATGAGGAGATCACTGGTAAAAAGGATAGAGATGGTAAATGTACGCTTCCTAATTTTGCTTCTGGGACGATATATATTGAGTCACCTGCTGGTTCAGGTACTAGGAAATCCATGATTGAGGTTTTGAATGATATCATTGGTCCAGCTGTTAATAGGGATATTACCAAATATCTTGAGCAGTGGTCGGATTGTGTTTTTGCTTCTGATGGATCAAATGTGGAGATAGCAGGACCAGACAATGGTCAGGATCCTACTAGATATGGTGTGAATTTGTCATACGACAGTCCGTATAGTAAACTGATATTCGTTTTGAATACCGTAAATGGTTTGAAGAATAGTCCTAGTGGTGGTGCAGATCTTACAGTATCGCGTGAGGAAAATCTTAGAGATGCTATGCGACAGTATGTTGAGCAATTTTTCCTGCTGGAGGATAAAAATGGAAAGTTTGTCAATGAAGATATTTTCAAGAAAGGACTTTCTAGATATCAGCCGAAAGATAATACAGCTATGCCTATTACATCTGATGAAGATTTGCTGAAGAAAAATCAGGATGAGAGAACTCGACAGAAAGAAAGTAATGCTATTTTTCAAAATAAACAATCCGTGAGATTCAACAATTATAGAAATAAGTAAAGATCTCGGAAATATCGAAGCTTTAGTGGTGTGTGGTTGAAGTGAATAAAAAAGGATGGATGAAGTTATCTGTTTTGTCATTGATCGTTGTAGTCTTAATTGCGTTGTCTGTTCTTGTTGTTTTCTCGAAACCGGTTTCAGCTTCATGTAATAGTAATAATATATGTGAGCCGAGTTTGGGTGAAGATGATTTCGAATGTCCTGCTGACTGTGGTACAATACCTGGATGTGGAAATGATTTATGCGAGGGAGGCGAGACAAGTGCAAATTGTCCTGCTGACTGTATGGCTATTCCACCATCAAATACAAAGCCAGTTGCTACTGGTGTGGTTATATCACCATCTTCTCCGACAAAAAATAATCCTTTAACGTGTAATTATGTTTATTCTGATGCAGATAGTGATCCAGAATTGGGTACGCAGTTTACGTGGATAAAGAATGGTGTTGATCAATCCTTGAATTTTCAGGTTCTCTCGTCGGCGCTCCTCACGAAAGATCAATCATGGGTTTGTAAGGTTACTCCAAAAGACGGTAAGGAATTCGGTGATTCTGTTGCATCATCTGCTGTTGTGATCCAAAATATTGCACCAACTGTAACGCTTGCTAACAATGGTCCTAAGGTTGGTGGTTCAACTTTTACACTAACTGCAACTGGAAGTGATACTGACGGTGATGCGTTGCAATATAGATTCGATTGGACAAATGATGGAACTTGGGATACTACGTATGCTTCAGGAAATACCGCTACTCATGCATATACTAAGGGAACGTATACAGCAAAGGTTGAGGTAAAGGATACAAGTAATGCTGTTGCAAGTGCAACTACAAGTGTTTCTGCTACGAATAATGCGCCAACTTTAACATCGCCTGGAAACAAAGCAGTTAATGAGAATTCTCCTTTGGCATTTAGTTTATCTGGTTCTGATGTTGATCCAAGCGATACTTTAACATATTCTTCTGCGAGTCTTCCAAGTGGTGCAACATTGAGTTCTGCTGGAGCATTTTCATGGACGCCTGGTTATGATACTGTAACAACAGCTCAAGGAACAAAGGCATTTTCAGTAACTTTTACAGTGAGTGACGGAACTGCAACTAATAGTAAAACTATTACGATAACTGTGATGAATGTAAACAGAGCTCCAACACAGCCGGCAAGTGTTACGATAACACCTGCTGCTCCTGTGAAAACTGATTCACTATCATGTTCTGCATCAGGTAGCACGGATCCTGATAATGATGCTGTGACGTATGCATATTCCTGGTACAAGAATGGTGTGTCACAATTTTCTGGCCAGACTGTTGGTTCAGGGAATCTGACAAAGAATGATGTTTGGTTGTGTAATGTTATTCCAAGCGATTATGTTACAAGCGGTCCTGCTAAAAACTCTTCAGTTACTATTCAAAACATTGCACCAACTGTAACGCTTGCTAACAATGGACCTAAGCTCGGTGGATCTACATTTACACTAACTGCAACTGGAACTGATACAGATGGTGATGCTTTACAATATAGATTTGATTATAATAACAATGGAACATGGACTTCGTTTTCATCTAGCAATACTGCTACTCATGTATATGCTAAGGGAGCTTACACTGCTAAAGTTGAGGTAAAGGATACGAGTGGGGCAATTGCTACTGCTACTACATCTGTGTCAGCAACTAATAATGCACCGGTATTAACGAATCCTGGTAACAAGTATGTCAATGAGAGTCAGTTGTTAACATTTACTTTGTCAGCTTCAGATATTGATAGTGATGCATTGACGTATTCATCAACAAGTCTTCCTGCAAATGCTACTCTGAGTTCAACAGGTGTTTTTGCTTGGGGTCCTAGTTATGATACAGCAAGTACGGCATCTCCTGTGACAAATTATAATGTAGATTTTACGGTCTCGGATGGAACATCTACAGCTACGGTTCCTATCACGATTACTGTTTATAATACCAACCGACAACCAACAGCTGCAACTAGTGTTGTGATAACGCCTTCATCTCCAGTGAAGACTGATACACTAACTTGTACAGGATCTGGTGCAACTGATCCTGATGGTGATGCTGTAACATATGTATATTCCTGGAGTAAGAATGATGTTTATCAATTCTCAGGCCAGACTGTTTCTTCGTCTGAACTAGTTCATGGTGATAATTGGACATGTTCGGTTATGACACAGGATTATTCATTGAGTGGTCCGGCATTGTCATATGCCTCGGTTATAATACAAAACATTGCGCCAACAGTTTCTCTGGTTAATGATGGCCCGAAGTTGGGTGCATCTACATTCACATTAACTGCGACTGGAAGTGATATAGATGATGATGCTTTGGAGTACAGATTTGACTGGGAAAATGATGGAACCTGGGATACTTCATTTTCAATGGATAATTATGCGACTCATGTTTATGCTGAAGGAACATACACAGCAAAGGTTGAGGTGACTGATGGTGTTGCAAATGCAACTGCTACGACAATTGTAACATCTACAAACAATCCTCCAGTGATCGAAAATCCTGGTGATAAGTCTGTTGATGAGAATTCGTTGTTAGAATTCAATTTGTCAGCGTCTGATATTGATAATGATTTGATAACGTATTCGGTTATAGGTATGCCTGGGAGTGCAACACTTGTTGGTGATACATTTTCATGGACACCTGATTATGATACGGTTTTAACGGCAGAGGGAACAAAGGATTTTGTCATAACATTCATAGCTAATGATGAAATAGCTTCTGATAATATAACCATTACAATTACTGTTACCAATGTCAACAGAGCACCAGTTCTTGATCAGATGACGAATGCTTCTGTTGCTGAGAATGATAATGTTCAGTTTACATTGAGTGCATCTGATCCTGATGGAGATACTCTAACATATTCTGCGGTTGGTTTGTCAACAGGGGCTACGCTTAATGCAAATACTGGTGAATTTTTGTGGACATCTGGTTATGATCAGGCTGGAAGTTATACTATAGATTTTACTGTTTCTGATGGATCATTGGATGATACGAAGAGTTGGACAATCGATGTTGCAAATACAAACAGACTGCCTGTGTTTGATGTTATCACGGATAAAGAAGTAAATGAGAGTGAAGCTCTTGTTTTTAGTGTTAACGCAACTGATTTAGATGGTGAAGCACTTTCGTATTCAGTGAATGCTTCTACAATGCCTGATGGATCTGATTTTGATGGTATGACACAGACGTTCAGTTGGACACCTGATTATGATCAAGAAGGTGTTTATTATGTGATGTTTTCTGTTGATGACGGTATTGATGTAGTGGATACTGTTGGAAAGATAACTGTATATAATACAAACAGAGTTCCTGTACTAGATGCTGTAATTGATCAGCCTGTTAACGAAGGAGATACACTATCATTTTTATTAACTGGATCCGATCCTGATGGTAATACTCTTGTATATACTGTTGATGGTGCACCAGCTGGGGCTGTGTTGATAGATAATAATTTCACATATACACCAGATTTCGATGTTGCTAGTCAATTAGTTCCTCAACAGGATTATGTTCTGAACTTTACTGTTAGCGATGGAGCATTGACTGATTCAAAGATAATGATGATATCTGTGAGTAATGTTAATCGTGATCCTGTTTTACAGTCAGTTCCTGTTCAGAATGTTGATGAAAACTCTTTATTGACTTTTGCTTTGGATGCATCAGATGCTGATGGCGATGTTTTGACATATTCTGCAACTGGTTTACCAGCAGGATCATCTCTAAATGACTCTACTGGGGTATTTTCATGGACACCTGATTATGATGTTGTTTTAACTGCAGAGGTAACAAAGGATTTCGAGATAAACTTTACTGTTTCTGATGGGTTGATTTCAGATACTCAGACAACTACATTAACGGTTTCGAATGTTAACAGGGCACCTGTGTGGGATGAGGTTCCAGTAAATCAGGTATTTGATGAGGATACTGTTCTAATGTATGATGTTAATGCGACTGATCTTGACGGAGATGTATTGACGTATTCGGTTAATGATACATCAATGAATATGGATATAGATCCTTCTAC
>JBDRFU010000051.1:0-3135 GCA_043818435.1 Candidatus Aenigmatarchaeota archaeon | reverse complement strand
ATTGAATAAGATGGAGAGAGAGCTCGAGATCATAATTGTTCGTGAGGTTGGAAAACATATTAATGACTTTGCTGTTAGCGTTGACAAGAGATTCCCTGATGTGGTCACGAAAGAAGATTTCGATAAGTGGGCTGATTCTGTCGCAATGCGAGTAAGGGATATAGAGACGCCTGATATGACACCACTTTCTCAGAGACTTGATGTGCTGGAGAATCGTGTATCGGAGATCGCTAATACATTTAGACTAATTGCTGGGCGGTTACCGCTTGTAATTGAGTGAATTCCTCTTAAGTCCTTTTCTTAGTAAATTTTATTGATTGCATGACTGCGAAGGCTTATCTTAAAATAATTAGACCGAGTGTGTGTTTGCTTACTGTTTTTGCTCTGATAGTTGGAGGAATCGTGTCAGGGCAGATTCCTATTATGCAAATTCTCAGCGGTACAGCGATTTGGTCGCCGTTGATCATTATATTTGCAATCATTGCGGCATTTCTGTTATGTGGTGCTGGGAATACGATCAATGACTATTTTGATGTTGAGATTGATAAGATCAATGCTCCACATAGACCGATACCTTCAGGTCAGATGGGTAGAAAACGTGCTTTGTATTATTACATCGGGCTTTCTGTTATTGGGATTGTTCTTGCAGCGCTGGTTTCTTTTTGGTACCTTACAATTGTAGTGATTAATTTTGCTGTGCTTAGTATGTATGGTTGGAAATGGAAGAGGACATTCGTGATAAAAAATATTGCAGTTGCATGGTTAGCTGCTTGTTCATTCTTAGCTGGAGGTCTTATCACTGGGATATCTCTTAATGGGTTATTGATCACGATTACGTTAATATCATTTCTTGGTGCGTGGTCTCGCGAGATATTCAAAGATATTGAAGATAAAGATGGGGATTCTAGACAGGGGATAAGGACTATTGGTACAAGATTCAGTGAAGGAAATGCTAGAATTATCGGATTGACGATTCTGATTTTTGCTATAGTTAGTTTGACGATCCCTATCTTTATGAATACTATTTCGGCTGACGCTGGAGGTTATTATATTGTTTTCTCGGTTCTGATTATGGCTACGTGCTTTGCAGGTATTTCTAGAAAAAGTCCACGTAATGCACAGAAATCGATAAAGATTGCGATGTATTTGGTTATATTGATGTTTTTGGTTGTTGCGTTGTTAGCTTAAAAACATTTCCGGCGTATTCTTTTCCATGACAGGCAAAGTCTGGAACATGATAAAGGAGAAGATTGCACAAGGAGAGAAGCTACATTTTTCGCTCATTGACCCGGATCCAAAGAAGGTTGATCTTGTTGAGTTCGCTGGTCGAGTCAGGAGGATGGAGAGCTGGGGTTGCGATGCTGTGATGATTGGCGGTTCGACTGTTGATAATCAGGAGTTTCTGAATGCTGTTGTGAAATGCGTGAAGGAAAATTCTACTATGCCTACTATTCTGTTTCCTGGTGGTATGAGTGGTATTTCTCGATATGCTGATTCAATTTATTTTATGTCGCTTGTTAATTCCAGAGATTCTATGTGGATAACTGGTATCCAGTCAAAGGCAGCTCCTATTCTTGCAAAGTTGCGAATTGAAACATTACCGATGGCTTATGTTATTGTTGAACCTGGGATGAAGGCAGGCGAGGTTGGAAAGGCTGATTTGATTAAGCATGGTGAGAATGAGCGTGCTGTTGGTTATGCAATGTCTGCTGAGATGTCTGGGATGCGATTGGTTTATCTTGAGGGTGGTTCTGGTGCGCATACGCCTGTGCCCAATGAGATGATAACATCTGTACGGTCTGCTCTTACGATTCCTTTGATTGTTGGCGGAGGAATAAGAAATCCTGAGACAGCTTTGGAGAAACTCAAAGCAGGAGCTGATATAATTGTAACTGGTACAATCATAGAAGGAGATTTTGATAAGTTGGAAGGGATTGTGAAGGCGGTTAAGGAGTTTGGAAAATAGGGTTCTTATAATTTTCTATTGGTTTGTGGGTTATGGAATACATAACTGAATTTGATGATGCGATTAGGGCACTTGAATTTACTGGTTATAAAAAGAAATCCAAGATCTTCTGGAGTCGAGATTTGATCGTTGATTGTCTTAGACATTATGACCGCGAATTGAAAACTAAGAAGCCAGGCAAGCCTCTGTCATCAACTGATGTTTCTGGTAGGTTGCGATCAGCAGCGTATGCTTTATTCGGTGGTTGGGATGCTGCTAAGTATGTTGCTGGTCTGGAGTTTTGTCCCAATGGTGGTAATGCAGGGGGACATGGTGGTAAGCATTCGAGAAAGAAAGAGCTTTCCGATACTATTAGGAGGTTTCCTGGTAGAACAGAAAAACAATTGAATAATATCATGGGTCGTATTGTTTCTAGTCCTCTAAGACAGCTTTTGAAAGATGAAGATATTTATACTGAGTTACATGTGACACACGCGGGTACATATGTTTACTATGCATCACAGAGAGAATAATATCAAATGATTCCCATCTTCTTGAGAATATTCTTTGTTTCTTTTTCATCGAGTTTTACTTCGTTTAGAATGGTGTAACGATCGCGGATGTCTTTTGCTTGGACAAGTGCTTTGATTAGTGTTTCTTCTGGGATTCCAATACTCTTTGCACTTGTTGGTAAACCGAGTTTGTTCATGAGTTCCATTATATTTTTCCAGTTTCCTTTGTGTAGAAATACCGTTATCGCTGTACCGAGTGCAGCTTGTTCACCATGAAGTGCTTTTGTGCCAAGAGCATCTAGAGCATGTACGAGATTATGTTCGCTACCTGAGTATACTCTGGGATTTCTAGATATGTTAACTGACATGCCTGACCAGATTAGTGCCCATGCAAGTGCATCAAGGCCTTCATATGATTGTTTTCTAATTTCTACTGCATATTCGGATACTGCCTTGGCTGATATGAGTGCTAGATCTGCTATAAGAGGATCATATGATTCTTTTGTTTTCTTCGCAGCGAGTTTCCAATCAAGGATAGATGCAATATTTGATATTGCATCACCAGCACCTGCTGCTGTGAGATTATATGGCGAGTTTTTTATGACATCGAGATCGATTATTATTGCAGTTGGTATCTCTGCTTCTATTGGTGTCCATTTGTTGTTTTCCAATAGGATT
>JBDRFU010000050.1:0-3641 GCA_043818435.1 Candidatus Aenigmatarchaeota archaeon | reverse complement strand
TGGTGTCTGTCTATATAGCTGAAGTTGTCTTAATATTCGTTCGAGTGCGGAGACAACGTTTTTTCTAACAGATTTCGATTTTATGTTCTCGGCAGTACCTTGTTCATTTCTGAGTTGATTCATGACGTCGGATATGCTATAACCAGCTGGAATATATACAGTAACAAGTTCTGTGTGTCTGCCTTTGATGGATTCGAGTTCTTTGATGACTTTCTTGAGTTGATATCTTTCTTTTTCATGCACAATTAACACCTACTATTTTAGAATTTTTATTGCGATTCGTGATTTCTCTGTAAATAATGCATCCTTGGTGTCATCCATTTTACCGATTGACACATTTTCAACCTTGAGGGTGCCTTTCAGGTCATCGATGACATCGGTGATGTCGTTGTTTTCAATTAGAAGTTCTTTTAGTGGTGCGTTCATTGCCAACTTATTTTCAGTCTTGAATTGTCTAACGGTTGCAATTATTTCTTTTGCCAGACCTCCGATTTTTTCTGCTTCGGGATTGATTAGGTTTTCGTCTACCCCAGGCCAGTCAGCTATATGGATGGATTCGACCTCTTCATATTTTTTGAGATATGTCTGGTAGATATCCTCAGTAATATACGGGGCAAATGGTGCCATAAGACGTGCGGTTGTTGAGATGATTTTGTAAATGGTCCATATCGCGGATTCCTTGTTTATGTTGTTGAATATTCTATATTTGATCATCTCAAGATAGTAATCTGCAAATTCATGCCAGAGGAAGCTTTCGATCTCTCCGATGTTGAAGTTGTAGCACTCGAAGTCTTCGGTTGTTTTCTGTATTAGTTTCTCTAGTTTGGATAATATCCATTTGTCAACGATCTGTAATTTTGTTGGGTCTGGTATCAATTCATCTGGATGTGATAAATTCTTTTCTTCCATGATGTTCAGGAAGTCTCGTTCGAAGAATTGACAGATATTGAATATTTTTATGAAGAATCTTTCACCATGTGTTACCTCTTTCCATGAGAACGGTACATCGTTTCCAACTGTACTTCTTGCTATCCAGTATCGTGCAGCATCGGCATATGATTTTTCGAATATCTCATTCATGGTTACATAGTTTCCTAGTGATTTGCTCATTTTCTTACCGTCTTCTCCAAGAGTCATCCCATTTATCAGAATGTTTTCATATGGTGGTTTATCGGATAGCATGAGTGAGCGTAGCATGAGATAGTAATCCCAAGTGCGGATGATGTCGTATCCGTTTGGTTGTATGGATGCTGGAATCATTTTTTCCCATCCTTTTTTTGGCCAGCCAGCGTGCCAGTAGTTTGTCATTGATGAGTCCATCCAGGTATCAAATTGATCTTTTTCACCGCGTGCCTTTTTTTCACATTTCGGGCAGATCTTTTCTTTTTCTGTTGGTGAAACTGGTAAGTCTTTTTCATCTGCTGGTAGTATTTCATTACAGTTGTCACAATACCAGATTGGTATTGGTGTTCCGTATGTCTTCTGTCTTGAGACACACCAGTCCCATTTCATTGTTTCTGCCCATTGGATTTGATGGATTTTCATGTGGTCAGGTCTCCAGTGACACTTCTTCGTTTCTTCTATCAGTTTTTCTTTGAACTGAGTTGCACGAATGAACCATTGTTCTTTGTTGAGAATTTCTATCGGTTTTTTACATCTCCAGCATGCTCCGTATCTTTGGTTTAGTTTCTTTTTTCCTAAGAGGTGTTTTGTGGTTTCCAGTTCCTTGAGAATCTTCCATCTGGCATCCAGAGAATCCATGTCTTTGAATTCTTTTGCAACTGGCATCATTTTTCCAGTGCCATCTATGGCATCGATTATCGGTAATCTGTGTTTCAATATCCAATCCACGTCCTGCTTATCTCCAAATGAACAGACCTGCACGATTCCAGAGCCGAATGATTGGTCAACTGCATCGCTGGCAAATATCTCGACTTCTTGCATAAATATTGGTACAATTGCTTTTCGTCCTACGATTTCTTTGTATCGTTCATCATCAGGATGGACTGATATGCCGACACATGCTGGCAGCAGTTCGGGTCTTGTTGTCGCTATTATTATTTCTCCTTTTCCTGCTAGATTGAATATTATGTCGTATAGGTGTGTGTTACGTTCCTGATATTCTACTTCTGCGTCTGAAATAGCTGTTCTGCAATTGGTGCACCAGTTTACAGGATGCTTACCTCTATACGCGTATCCTTTTTCAAGTTGCATCAGGAATGAGAGTTGGATCATTTTGATATATTCTGGATCGCTTGTTTTGTATTCGAGACCCCAATCTATTGATGCACCCATGATGTGCATCATGTCTTTCATACTGGTTATGTGTTTTCCTGTCCATTCATTGCACCATTGCACCCAGGTCTGTCTGCTGACTTCGCTGCTCTTTTTTCCTTTCCATTGTTCGACTTTTGCTTCTACTGGGAGACCATGTACATCCCATCCTTGGGGGAAGTGCACTGCGAATTTGTTCATTCGTTTATATCTGGCAACGAAATCAAAGTAGCACCAGTTTAGGAAGTTGCCTGCATGGAAGTCCCCTGATGGATATGGTGGTGGCGTGTTGATTGAGAATATCTTTCCGATTTTTGGATCGAATTTGTATATGTTTTTCTCTTTCCAGAGAGCTCGCCATTTTTCTTCAACGGCCTTTGGCTCATAATGTCTCTTCGTGGAGGATGTTTCAGATGTTTTTTGAGCCATAAAAACGCACCAATGACTAATGAAGAATGATCTATGGTCAAACGACCACAATTACTATAACAGTTGCTGAATGCATGATATCTTCTTGGTAGCACAGAATTAAAAGGTTTCAACATATTGTTGAGGTTGTTTAATATGCTCAGATGTAGAAAATATCTGATATACACATTCTAGTGTTATAGGTATCCAAAGAAAAATAGACTAAAATCTATTCCCGAGGGTCGGGAGAGCACAATCATTCGATTCTTTTTATTTCTTCAACAGCTTTTCTTGCAGCTTCTTTGCTATTACCGTATCCGGTTTTGTCCACCACTTCATCGATGTTGAACCACTCGGCGCCGTTTATTTCCCATTGTGGGGTTAGTTCGGTATCTTCTGTTACCATTAGGAAAACATGCACGGTTTTTGCGATTCGTGTTCCCTCTGGGAATCGTAGGGGTTCTTTGGTTTTTGCAGTGAGTGGAATTCTGAGTGTATAGATATATTTTATTGCTCCAAGATCCTTGATGATTTTTACATTCTTTAGACCGGTCTCTTCACGTACCTCACGCATCGCGGCATTTTCTATTGATTCGCCTTTTTCAACAAGGCCTTTTGGTATTCCCCATTTGTTATTGGGATCCAGTATGAGGAGAACCTTTTTTGTCCTGGTGTTGTAGACTATTCCGCCTGCTGAGATCTCGCTTACGAATATTGGTTTTGGTTTTTCTTCCATGAATATCACAAATCTTTGGTTGAGATTGTTAGATCTTTAATTATTATTGCTAAATGGGTTCTAAAAACATATATATACAACCTTTAGACAATATATGTTTATGAAATATATAGTAGCGTTTGTGTTTGTTTGTATGCTTATGGTGGGAGTTACATTTGCATCAGTATCTAGTGAGATATCTATTCAGGGGTATGTTGCGAATAAGACATCACATGAACCATTG
>JBDRFU010000049.1:0-13244 GCA_043818435.1 Candidatus Aenigmatarchaeota archaeon | reverse complement strand
GGACGCAAAACGGGGTTTACATACTCTATTCTATTCGAGAATAAACACGATGCCCATGAATGTGTGAGAAAAGCACGAGCATTGGGAATAAGAACAATTCCTAATCTAGAACAAATCAAATGATCGTGAACATCAAATACTCACACAATTCATACAATTAACCGCAATTAGAACCAGAATTGCCAACGCGATCAGAAGCGCTATCCATACCTTACGCTCCCCACGCGATTCAAACAACCATATAATGAACCCAAACCAGATCGCAAAATACGCATACAATGGAAATGCAAAAAATGTGAACATGTTTATACCAAGATTCCAGAATGACCACTCCAAATTCCCAAACGATGCCCCAAGCATCAGAACAGCGAATATCAAAATTGCTCGCGATCTCTTCTTATCATCGGTCTTAATTCCTAAATAGAACAACAAACACGCCATAATACCTGCGATAACCGATACCGACAATGAAAGAATGTATAGCATAGATAAGAATACTTTTCGATATTTTTATACAGAGATCGATATCAGAAACATGGTTCCAACACCATCAAGGAAACACAGAACCCTTTACACCAGATTCCTTAACTATATCAACAATCTTTTGGGTAATATCAGCATACGATATACCGGATTTGGTAGAAATCTTGATACATTCTTGGAGCATAAAACAACTCAATTTTAGCCTATTTAAAGGTTTTGTAGTATTTAAATGAAGGGTATATAAACCCGCCAGAAAAGTTTTTGATTAAACTTTTTTTGCGGGAAGTGGGGAAAACGTTTATGGCAGAAACAAAAACAAAAATAAAAATTGAGAATGTCGTTGCGTCTACAGACATTAAAAAAGTCATTTCTTTGGATCGTCTTTTGAATGTACTTGATTCGTCTGAATACGAACCAGAACAATTTCCTGGATTGGTATACAGACTTACAGAACCAAAAGTAGCTACATTGATATTTCGAAGCGGTAAGATAATCTGTGTCGGTGCCAGAAGCCCAAATATGGCACGTGAAGCATTGAGAAAAACTGTTAAAAACATCAAGAAAATCGGTATTCGTGTAAACGAGAATGCCATAAAAATCAAAATCGAAAATATCGTGGTCGCAGTAAACCTCGAGAAAGAACTAAATCTTGATCAACTCGCATTCAAACTAGAAGCATCTGAATATGAACCAGAACAGTTTCCTGGATTAGTGTACAGAATAACCGAACCAAAGGTAGCATTCTTACTATTCAGCTCAGGCCGTGTTGTATGCGCAGGCGCAAAAAGCATGGAAGAAGTCAAGAAAGCAGTTAACAAACTAAAGAAACGATTAATTGAGTTGAAAAGTTAAAAATCTTAATAATATCATTCAAGTACAGACCTATCTCCCAATTCTCGTTTCCTTCCAGTATATAATAAATTTTCTACTATTTGATAGCTCTTTCCAATTTCGTGTATTCTCTCAGCAAATGACAATGCCGATTCTACATCATTAAACTCCAACCGATATGGTCGGAGTGATCCTGGAGATTTCTTCAATTTAACATGTCTTTGGATATCAATTCCATCAATCGATATATCAAATTTAAATAATGCATTAATGGCATCACTTGATCTCCTAGCACTCTCGGCTTTCTCGATGCTGTCTGGACTTAAAAATATAATACCATCAGAATTTGCAAATACAGCCAATTCTGAAAAAGGAATGTGTATATCAATTATTCTATTACAAAAAACACTTACAGAATATGGAAGTTCTCTTGACAGCTTCTCTATCTCACCATATAACTTACCGTACATCTCTGATACGTGTTCGACCATCAAATTGTCATGTCTTACAAAACTCGTAGCAATGTCCGATAGATCTGGTATGTCTGGTCGAATACATTCTAAGTATCTCAATTCACCAGCCTTACAAAGTATTTCCTCCGCTGTGATACCTTGTTTTTCAAGATTATCATATAGATATTCTATAAATAATAGAGGAGTCGCGGTTTTTATGTACTCATCTTTCATGGCACTATATCCGTCTCCCCATTTTGCATCATCTGATTCAACCATATTTCATCAACTTGGATAAACTAAGGATGGAAAGATTTTTAACCACCCCACACTCACAAATAACCCCACGCCTTCCGTTGGAACATCAGACTGAAATACGTTGAAGGTGTATTAGATGTGGGGTTTCTATGGACATTCGAAAAGCAGTCTATGAATTTGTGGTATGCTTTTGATGCCCAGAAACACAGATAGAGGTAGTGTTTATGGACATGAGTGAGAGGCTCTATGAATTCTTACGGGAGCATTATTACATCGAGTTACAGAAAATTGATCAATTAGATAAAGCATCACTAATACTAGATTTCAAATTGCTGGATATGTTCGACCCGGTGATAGCAGACATGTTACTAGAAACACCGGATAAGGTGCTACCATATTTTCAGGAAACCCTCAAACTATTCGATCTACAGACAAAGGAAAAAATTAATGTTAGGATAAGGAATCTACCAGAAAGATGCAAAATCAGAATCAGAAATCTCAGAGCAGAACACATAGGAAAATTAATATCAACAGACGTGATCATCAGATCAGCAACCGAGGTAAAACCCCAGATAAGCGAAGCTGTGTTTCAATGCCCAGAATGTGATGCAAAGATCGTTGTCGAACAAACCGAAGTATTTGGAGGGAGTATACAAAAACCATCATCATGCGAATGCGGTAGACGTGGGGAATTTCCCATGATAGATAAAAAGATGGTAGATTTCAGAATGATCAAGGGAACTGAACCATTCGAAATAACTACTGGCGAACAACCCAGTGAACTAGCATTTTTTCTGCGTGAAGACCTGACAACTCCAAGAATGCAGAAAAGAACAGATCCTGGTAGCAGATTGCACATTGTAGGAATTTTGAGAGAAATCCCAAGAAGGATCAAAGGAAAGATCTCAACACAATTAGATACCACAATGGATGTAAGCCATCTGGAAACATCCGAAGCAGATTTCGATGAACTCATATTAAGCCCAGAAGAAGAGACAGCAATATTCGAACTATCAAAAGATCCTAACGTATATGAACGTCTCAAACGCTCAATCGCACCAGGGATATACGGTCACGATGAAATAAAAGAATCCCTAGCACTTCAACTATTCGGTGGTATTCCGCATGTTCTTCCGGATGGAAACAGAATACGAGGAAATATTCACATATTATTGACGGGAGATCCTGGAGTTGGTAAAACCATGTTTCTAAAACTCGTATCAGACATGGTACCGCGCGGACGATATGTCAGTGGTTCCGGTGTATCTGGCGTAGGACTAACAGCATCTGTACGCAAAGATGAACAATTGGGAACATGGGTACTGGAAGCAGGAGCTCTTATACTATGTAACAAGGGTCTCATAGCAATCGATGAATTCGACAAAATGAGCAAAGATGATCAGATCGCCATGCACGAAGCAACATCCGTCGAAACAGTCTCGATCGCTAAAGCTAGCATTATCGCAACTCTCCCAGCACAAACAGCTGTCCTAGCAGGAGCAAACCCACAACTCGGTAGATTCGACCAATACAAATCCATCACAGAGCAATTGAACATTCCAGAAACATTGCTCAGTAGATTTGACCTCAAATTCGCACTCAAGGATCAACCCAACAAAGAATACGACCAAAGCATTGCTGATCACATATTTCAGTCAAGATCATCACCAGTAACAGTCATACCAGAAATAAACAAAAATCTCATACGAAAATATGTCGCATACACAAAAAGAATAAACGACATAGAAATCGATTCGGAGGCTGCTGAAAGAATGAAAAATTTCTACGTCCAGATGAGAAGTTCAACAGGCGGTGAAACAGTACCAATAACACTCAGACAATGTGAAGCACTTATTAGACTAGCTGAAGCATCCGCGAAGATAAGACTGGATACCAAAGTGAGATTAGACGACGCCAACAGAGCCATAAGATTAATGGAATTTTCTCTAAAACAACTCGGATATGATTACGAAACTGGGAGATTTGATATCGATCAGATGGAAAGTGGGGTCACAACAGCTCAACGTTCGAAATTCCGTCAAATACAAGAGATAGTAGAAACCTTACAGAAACAACTAGGTAAGGACGTACCTCGCCAGGATATACTAGCTGAAGCAGAAACACAAGGTATACCAAAAGCAGAAGACGTTATAGGAAAACTCCTGAAGGAAGGATTGTTATTTGAACCACGACCAGGATTTTTGAGAAGAGTGTAATAAGTAACAATTAAATAATTTCAGGGAGTAATAGTGTGAGAAAAGAGTTGATGAAAATCGTTGAAAAAAAGAGACTACCTGCTGTGAAAACAAAAATCAAAGGGATTATGGAAGGTAGGTATGTTGAACAGGAAGGACTACTAGCCAACTATATAATAAGCCCCGAAGGACTGCGAATATCCAGAGCCAGGGTACTTGCTACAATAGTTGATAAATTTGTCTCCGAGGATAAAAAATTCTACAGTATAACAATAGACGACGGAAGCGCAACCATGCGTTGTAAAGCATTCAAATCATTTATTCTTGAACCATTTTCTGCAGGCAATATAGTTGATATCATATGCAAGGTACGAAAATACAACGACGAGATATATGTAGTTCCGGAATCAATCTGGAAGGTAGATGCAAAATGGGAGATATTAAGAGAACTCGAAATCCGTGAACAACTAAAAAATATCACAAAAAAAAGGGAAATGATCCTAAAATACCAGAAACAAACATCTGATATGGATGAATTGAAGAATCTAATGACCGAAATGGGGATGTCACCAGAAGAAGTCGAAGCAATAGTAGAATCTTCCGAATTCTCCGATGATACACAAGAAAATAAAATGCAGGGTGAGCAAAATAAAACAAAAGTCACCGAACTTATACAGAAACTTGATCGCGGGGAAGGATGTGATTACCTAGAACTACTGGAAACTTCTGGAATAGAGGAAAGTACATTAGATAGTGTGATAGAAGAACTCCTAGACGATGGAGAATGTTTCGAACCGCGACCAGGACGAATAAAAAAACTATAATCAAACTGATATATCTATCGTAAGTTCTGTAAGATTCAGCACAAATATACCGATCTTCTTGAAATGGTGTACCAATTCCTTTTCAGCATCATTCAACGACTTAAAACGTGCATTTATCATATTTTCAACATTTCTATCCTCTGCATATATCTCCTCGGATTTTCTTTTATCAAATCTATAAAACAAATCATAAAGACGATTCATCTGAGCAATTTGCTTTGAGAAAATCTCTATCACAGATTTCGAATATGTTTTTTTATCCAAAAGAATATGCTGACCTATTTTCTTCAGTTCATCCCCAATCAATTCTAACATAAAAACAATACAATATATCGCCGATGTCTTCCGATACTCAGTATATCCTTTTTTATTGAGAACCCGCAAACAAAAATCCTCAAATCTATCCAGATTAGTGTCAACAGTAAAAATCTCCTTCAGATCTCTTTTATCTCCTTTGAGAGCATTTTCAATATATTCGGATTCAAGTCTTAACAACAAAAATATCCTTCGCAGCGCATTATCAAATTCCTTATATGTTGTTTCACTAAGTTCCTTTATCTTACAATACTCTTCCTTCTGTTCAATTATCTCCATCCCAATAAGTCGGTTTACACAAGCACTAACAATCTCAACCGGACTCATGGTCTTTCCAAGATCATAAGGTTTTCGCATTACAGAAGATGTCTCAAACTGGATTATATTTGTTGGACTCGTCACACTAAACTCTTTATTATTCATATAATCCATGCTGGTTTTCAAAGAAAAAACCCCATTTTTCTTACTCTTTCCCAAGCCCTTTATGATTATCTCATCATAACCCGCACGATACGCTGAAAGTATATGTCGCCATATAACAGACGCTGATAATCCAGATATATCAATGGTTATACCAGATAGAGACGGACCCTTTTCCGTAGATATCTGCAACATCCTATCATGTTCAACCAACTCCACCTCATCGCCTGGTTTGAGATGGAATTTTTTAGTCCATTTGCTTGGCAGAGTAATAGTAAGCGTATCATATCCCTGTTTTATTATCTTTCTGCGCATACAACCAATACCTCTCCTATGGTATCAAAAGATATATAAAAATATAAAAAGAATATTTATATATTCAGAATATTGTATCAATATATATAATAAAGAATAAGGTTAAACACTGTCCTGTTCTAAGTATGGTAACATGGTGGTGCAATGAGTAATGACGGGACATGAAGAAATGATAGAAATGCGTTGTTCTTGTGGAGAAATACACCACATCAACCGTGGCGTACTAGAAGAAATACAAGACGCTGCAGAGAGATTTTACGCTGCACAAAAACGCTTGCTTGATCTCACTGGACAACGAAATGGAACATATATATCCGCTATGGGAAAAATCAGTTGCAACATAGATCATTATCTAGCCGGTACTGGTGATTAAAATATATCAGAATTACTAATAAATGGTGTGACGATGAAAGGATATATTGAAAAAAGAGCATGGGGAAACTTCGAGATAATCGAAACTGGTCAGAAGTTTTTAGTAAAGAAAATGACAATAAACCCCGGAAAAAGACTCAGTCTCCAATACCATAATCATAGAGACGAACGATGGACTATTGTCCAAGGAACTGCCACAATAACAAAAGACAATGAGATCATCACACTAAAAGAAAATAAATCAGTATTCATACCGAAACTCATGAAACATCGTGCCGAGAATCAAGAAAATATAGATCTGATATTCATAGAGATATGGTATGGTGATCATCTCAATGAATCCGATATAACCAGGACACCTGAGTAGATATATATGGATAAGAAAATAATCGATAAAGAAGGTAATTCAGTGGAACCACTAGTAATTGGAGAAAATACCTTTACAGCAAACCCTCGAATGCTCTTTGATATGAAAAAAGTGTTATACGACAAAACATGGCTGTCTACAGCAAAAAATTCTTTAATCTACTTCTTTTTTCGCAACATCTTTCTCTCAGAGAAAGACAAGGAAACCATGGAAAAATTCGAAATTCGCTATGATGTGACAATAATCAGACCAACCAGTCTAGGACAGGAATTTCCAAAAACATTTGGTCATTATCATTTGGCAAAACCCGGAACAAACCTAGGATACCCTGAGATATACGAGGTCTTATCAGGCAATGCAATCTTTTTTATGCAGAAAAAAGAAAAAGGCAGAATAGTCGACACCGTAGCCGTACGGGCTTCTGCTGGAGAACGTGTGATATTTCCGCCCAACTACGGCCATCTGGCAATGAATACATCAAATAAAATATTAAAATTGGCAAATTGGGACTGTAGTAAAGTAGAAACCGAATATGATACCATAGGCAATATGGGAGGTGGCACATACTTCTTCCTAAACAATGGAAACATCATAGAAAATAAGAATTATATAAAAATCCCTGAATTGCGAACCATTGATGCAAAAAATCTTATGTGTAATAAGATACTAGGTAAGATCATCCCAAAAGACCAAGATATGTATGACCTAATAAGAATGCCAGAAATACTAAGATTTCTCACATACCCGGAAGAAGGGAGCATAATGTTCGAAATTTGATACTTCTGTAAATACTTTACATCACCAAAAAAAATCCCACTGGGTGTAAAAACTTTATATACGACTTATTCCCTATTAGACTCAGGAAAAAATAAAAGAAAAAAATCATCCGTGATTAGTGGTGTGTGTGTCGGCAGATCGCAGGATGATTATATGAAATTATCAATATCTCGCTGTCATAATTGCAGCAAAATACGATTAGTAGACAAGATTGAGGAGAAGTGTCTATGTTTCGCGTGTAAACAATCAGGTTTCAGAGTTCGAAATCAAAAGATCACTCGTGAAAAGATAGCGTCTCAAGAGATGAATAACTAGAATTAATTTTTTGACAGTAATGACAGAATAGCTTTTCCAAATTCTTCAGCTACCCTTGGTCCATTTGCAGTAACAATCTTACCATCTATAGTGACATGTTCTCCTGTATAGGTTGCACCGCTACGCTCCAGATCTACCTGTTCAGACGGCCATGAAGTAACACGCTTACCCTTCAAAACACCAGCATTTCCAAGTATCGTAGGTGCAATGCAAATAGCTGCCAGAACCTTAACATTATTACTAACAAAAGCTTCCTGAGCTATTTTCAACGCCCTATCATATTCAAAATAAACAGACGAACCAGTTCCACCTACAAAAATAACAGCAGCATAATCATCAACAATAACAGGTTTCATGGAGATATCTATATCCATTGATATAGATTTACCAAATGAACTTATAACTGAATTCATTCCTTTGCTCGCGATAACAATAGTATATCCATTTTCTTCTAGAATTTTTTTCGGATCAAAAAATTCTTCATCCCGGAAATTCGTTGGAGCTACGATCATCAGGACCTTTTTGCTACCAGCAGAACCATGATTCATATAATCCTTTATCATGATTCTAGTTGACCTACAATATTTATAAAAGAATCTCTCAGTACCGTATCGGTTTTTTCGTGAGCGCTGGAGGCGGTCCAACAGCACCTGGCGCACCATATCCCTGTTGATATTGCTGCGGTATATGCCTCTTCTGTTTCAATATCATTTTCCCCTGTTCAACATTCATTTTTACAGAATTCACAAGTCTCGGTCTATCAAATCTAGAGATCCTCTGTTCTTCAAGCATGACTAACGTAGGCTCCACCTGATCAAGAATCCTGAGAACAGTCAATCGCCTATACTTATCACTGGTTTTATCAGCTTTCTCTCGAACCCTATCATAACTCTTTCTAAGCTTGAAAATTTGTCTTCTCCAACCAAACGAAAATATACTAAATATTCCCATACTATAATATTGGAATCTCTGTATATTAAGATTTCAGAAGTCAGTTATTCTGTCCAAGATAGAACGCTGTATCAAAAATCTCATGTTTTTCCAGAAGAGAAACACCAGCCTTCCTCCCAAGTATCTCTATTTTGACTATCAAATCCGGATTCTTGAGATCGACATTAGTATTATGAACATGCTCCGTAAGCCTCATTATCATGTCTATAACGGCATGTTTCTCATATGACCGCTTAGAAATCTCCATCCTCCATTTCTTCTTGGAATCTATCCGTCTTCCAAATTCTTTGACTATTTTACCGAGCTCCTCTATATCCGAGGTACACCAACGTTCAATCGGGATCCATCTTTTTGTGAAATACGCTTTCCCGGTATTTTTCTTACAATAAGACGATAACCGTTTTAGAATGAGCCTGGGATCATTGGCAAGCTTGGTCAAAAGCACACCCTGCACACCAGATTCATAAAATTTTGGGATCTCCTTTACCTCTTTCAGAATCATTGAAGCTTCTTCGACTGCTTTATCTTTGTGAGCTGGATCATATGTTATCAGAAAATTAGCATCAACCATGATATCACATATCTTACTACCGTAATTATACGCAATGCCTCTCTTTACTAATCATTATACAGTTATAAACCCTTCATTCAATATTATTTTGATCACCATGAAAAAAGAAAATGATTCTTCGACAATACAGAAGAAAAAATCAACAAAAACCATGTTAATATCATATATTATACTCATTTTTTTAATCGGAGTGATACTCGGTTCGGTTACTACATTTCTAATCATACAACAAATCGATTATAATAATAACACATCGTTATCATTAAACGACACACAAGAACTCCCAGGACCAGTTGGGGCAGAAATCCGTGTTATAGCTGTAACAGAAGATGGTGACGGCATAATAGGCACTGCAAACGTTGAAATCATACAAGGACGCGGACGGATGTTAGTGAACACCAACCCATTCATTGAACCAGACACACAACAATCTGCAGAAACAGCCATATTAGTGGCCAAGGAGATAACCGGGAAGAAACTTGATAAATATGATATCGTGGTTTCTTTCAACATGACACTGGACACCACTAATAACGAGAGTCAGATACTCGGTGGCCCATCAGCAGGCGCCGCAATCACACTTGCGATGATATCAGCAATCGAAAGTAAATCACTCAAAAACAACATTGCTATCACAGGATCAATCGAAAGAAATGGTACAATCGGTTCTGTTGGATCAGTGTTTGAAAAAGCCCAAGCAGCTGGAAAACACGGTATAGAAATCTTTTTCATCCCAAAAGGACTAGGAAGTATTATTGCATATGAGAAAAACATAACAGAAAACCAAGACGGAAACTTCAAGGTAACCAAGGTATCCTATCTACCAAGCAAAATCAACATCGGAGATTTCACGATGGAGGAGTATAACATGAGTGTGGTAGAAGTTGATACAATAAACGATCTTCTACAATATGTCTTCATTGAATGATAGAAATTCTGGATGAAATGATTCCATCAACTCCTTCTCAAAGTCACTTCCTCTGGTAATTATATGAACGTCTTGGTGCAACGAATGATAACGATAATCAAATATACGCATATCATCCGTTTCCCATATATCAGATTTCCACCTGAAAATATCTAACGCAGTTTTCTCATCGATCTGGACTAAATCATCATGTCTTTGCGTTACAGTCTTGTCTGTCATCTCAAAATACCTTCTAACAATACTGGATGGGAATATGTATATCGATCTGATATCTAGTGCATTCCGCAAGTCATCTTTCCTTGGATAGTTCCTCTGCATACCTCTGGTTATGGAATGAAAACCGAATGCATAAAAACGCTTTGCATCTTGAATGTTATCAAATCTCTCTAATTGCCTTTTATTGATGACTCCACCGTTATTGTAAGCCGAGAATTTAGCTTCAATATAGAATAACCCATTATCATACACTAGGTCCGGAAGTTTGCCAATCATCTGGCGGTCAACTCGTTTCAATCCATAGAATATATGTGCAAGCATTTCCTCAAACCATTCACCAACCGCCTGCTGCGGGTTGTATCTGTGACTCATGCATTTGATAAGACTGTAAAAATTTAAGAACACTCATCTTTAATCCATTCAGAATAAATAATTCATATGATCGACTTCAATAAGATGATAGATAATCATCTCGCAAAAGACAAACGTCCGAAGCAAGCAGGCAGATATTATCCATCTGAGATAGGAACCTGTATGCGAAAAACATGGTATTCCTATAAATTTCCTCTGGATATAACCCCAGCTCTGATGAAAATATTTGAACTAGGAAACATTCTACACGATTTTGTCGTAGAGGTATTGAAAAGTGATAAAAATCCAAACATAGAATTGCTTAGGGCAGAGATGCCACTTAAGATGGAGTTTGATGAATTCATTGTCTCTGGTAGGATAGACGATCTCCTCCTCATAAAAGATCGGGGACAACAGATACTCGTCGAAGTCAAGTCATGTAAAAATATCAAGTTCGTCAACGGACCACAGAAGCATCATGCAATGCAACTACAGTTCTACATGCACGCCTCAGGAGTACATAATGGTGTGTTATTGTACATAGACAAAACCACACTTCAGAGCAAAGTATTTCCCGTAGCTTATGAGGACCTTAATGCCAAAATGATTGAAAAAAGATTCACTATCCTACATGAACACGTTCGTGACAACATTCTACCATTACCAGAAGCCAAAATGAATACTATAGACGGCTGGCTCTGTAATTTCTGTGAATATAAAAACAAATGTGACCAGAATAAAGGAATTGACAATTAAGATCCTCGTTCAATCTTTGCTACCGACGGAGCAATGATTACCCATTCCTCTCCGACACCAACCATATCGCCTTCCAAAGCAACACATATATTTTTTATCTTACTAACCGTGCGCCTAAATTCATCAACATTAACATGCTTAACCTGACCGATCTTGGCAAATACTATCTTACCTTCACGCAGATGTTTTACTATCCGATCCCCGCAAGCAAAACTCTCTATCTTATCCACAACCACCGGCACCTGCTTGGTGGTTTCCTCCTCGCCCATGACAAATTCTGTATAGTCGTCATCATCCTGTTTATTCATTATAGATTTGAAATTAAATGGCATTGTAAGCACCTATTCTAATTATATACACCTTCGAATATTTATATGAGAAAATTTTACCTCTTCCTAGACACTGATCTAGACGATTGTGATGGGGTAGATCTATAAATGGGTTTTTTACCCATGATCGATCCAATAACAAAAAGTGCTAACCCTATCACTATTATAATAACCCCAATGCTCAGTAAAGATGACGATAATTTAGACATTAACAAATCAATAATCGGCTGGGACTCAACTGGCACAGACGCCATCAGAATGGCTGGTATCATGGATGATCCCACAAAAAGAATGATAGCAGCAACGACCAGAGCAATCCCAATGGATTTCAAAATATTATTAAATTCACGCGCAGCAAAAATCATGACCAAACCTACCAACGATATCACCAATCCGAGATAGAGTAAATTCATCATAAAGCCAGTCGCTAGGTCTGTCCCCATAACCGCAAACTGTCCTTCTTGTAAACATGCTATAAAATCATCACACTGTAGTTGCTGTTTCAACTGTTGTGCAACCATATCAGACATTGCAGCAGCCAATATGCTATAAACCATATCTTGTGACATCATGGGACTAACTTGAGAACAATCCACCGAAGCATTTAATACCGTACCAGTTGTACCCGATGGTATCGGTAAATCTATCATACCTGAGCTTCCATTACATACTGTTTGTAAAGTAAACCGCATCTGATCAATCTGTGTCTGATTAACCGGAGACAATGATAATGTTGTCTTGGTTATAGATTCAACAATCTCCGGACCCATTACCTGAGTTAAAGAATAGAAAAATACTGCTACAATAATTCCTATTATCAACAATAGAATACCCAGTCCTCTAAGAATAGTTCTCCCCGCAGACATATGTGCAATTATAATTACTTCCTTTTAAAGCTTCTCTTTTTTGGAGACGATTTTCTCTCTCTTCGATATGTAAAAAGCAATATCACAACCACAAGTATTAACACAACTACAAGAGCAATTGAGAGACCCGCACTATCACTATCCTCATTTATCCCAAGAACAGCAGAAGATATAGCATTCTTAGAATCACCTGGATTAACTTGGACACTCCCATCTATAACAGGTGCCTGCCAAGTCAAACCAACAACCATAACCAAAGCAAGCGCCATAAAAAGCACTTTGGCAAGACGATCCTTTGATGATACCGACATAAGATATTATTCACTCCGGCAATCTTAAAGATTATGGTAAC
>JBDRFU010000048.1:0-9146 GCA_043818435.1 Candidatus Aenigmatarchaeota archaeon | reverse complement strand
AAAAATCAAGCAGCTACCGAAGTATACATAGGACTCTGTCTAAGATGAGGAACCCATCCTAGAACAGCATTCTTCTTACTCCTCGTCAAGTTCATTATTTTCTTGAAGAACTTCTGCTCTTTTCGATACTCTGGTTGTGGTTTTCCAGTAATCTCATAAGTTTGGTGTGTAGTAGCACCCTCAATAGCAAGTCTGCTGAGCGCCTTAAACCGTTTAGTATAATTACCAATTATACCAAGCTGATGTTGCGCCGCATGAGTAAGTTCATGCACTAACGCATCGTATAATGGTTTCGTTAACCCTAGTCCTCTTAACTCCTTTTTTGTAGAACTATCTGCAACCTCAGGAGCATCCAAAGAATACGCATTGAGACTAATGTCACGATTATCGAGACGATAATCACCATGAACAACACCTCGCACCTCTCTAGTAAACCTATTCCTAATTGGTTCGATCGCCTTCAATGTAAGATTTCTAACCTGAGTAAACGACGGCACATACCCAGTTGTCTCTTCATAATATTTTTTAATATCTTTTACAGCCTGCGCAGCATATTTAGCAAGAAAAGAAGGTCTGACCTTTTTTTCGATATCATCAGTAGAATAATTCGCACCACGACCACCATCAATAACCATACCATTACCGCCATAACCTGCTGAAGCTAGTCGCTCGCTCTGCATTAATTCATCCATCAATCTTCTAACAAATCTTGCCATAACTATCAACACCGGTCTGACTCCCGTCAGCCACTCAAATATTCAATTAAACGGTTCTTATACTTTTATATGCCGCAGTCGCAAAGTTCATCATATTTAAACTGGCCACTCCAACCTAGCGACATAATTTGTCACCATATCGGAGTAAAACTATAGGAGATAACAATAACCTACGAAATCGGAAATCGATAAACAATTATACTGAATAGATAATAGAACTAGCCGAAATCTGTTAACCTACAATCAACCTTTGAATATAGAAATATCCTTCAGAATATCCTTATTCGTAAGAAACAGAGTTCTGCAGCAATATCGAGTTAAACCAAGTTCATCAAGAACAGCACCAGGTTTCTCGCCATTCGCAACCTTCTCCTTGAAGCTCTCCCATTTACCAGAAATCGGTGCCCCGCATGATATACAACGAATAGGAATCATCATATGAATTTACCTCTTTCATCTTGAATAGTAAAACTTAAAAAGCATTATCGCTTCGACTGCTGTTTTCCACGCCTAGGTCCTGCCTTAGATCGCGAAGGCTTGTGCGGCTCCGTACGCCTTGAATCAGGCACAAGCAAAGTCCTATCATAATCGACAAAAATCTCCCTCAGCTCCTTATCACCAGAAAAGTCAACCAACGCAGTAGCAATAGCGGTACGGGCAGCATCTGCCTGACCCCATATACCACCACCAGTAACCTTCACATCAATATCAATCTGATCAGCAATTCCCTTTGACAATTGTATCGGCTCGTTAACACGCATTCTAAGATATCTTGGCTCTAACAACTCAATAGGTTTCGAATTTATTCGAACCTTCCCAGTACCCGACTTAGCAACTGCCCTGGCAATCGCCCTCTTTCTGCTACCTGTAGTATGAACAATTTTCTCTTTTTTCTTTTTTATTATTTCTTCAGCCATATCTATCCCTTCCATCCCAATGATCTTGATACATCCTCAAGATAGATAAAATTTGATTTGATCGATTTAGTAAAAGTAGCCACCTGCTCATTACCTTTGATTTCTCCCAAATTGGCTGGTATGCCAACAAAAACACTGAGTCGTTTCATAGCATTCTTGCCCTTCGTCTTCTTATAAGGAATCATCCCACGGATAACCCGCCTCAAAATCTTGTCAGGCGCCTTATGTAAAAAAGGTCCGTGCCGTGGAGATCCTATCCGATTTATTCTCATATATTTTTGTTTCGTGACAAGAGGCTCTCCAGTAATAATTGCTTTCCCAGCATTCATTATAATGACTTTTTCACCATTCAGAAGAACCTTTGCACTATTACTAGCAAGCCGCCCAACAACAGCATTCTTGGCATCAATTATCATGGAATCACTTTCCTAATACTACTAATAATGTTTTTAAACCTGAAATCATGCAGAGGAAGGGATTTGAACCCTCGCAGCGACTAACGCACAGGATTTCTTATATCACCGTTCTTTCGAACTCAATACTTAAGATGTTCTTAAGTCCTGCCCCTTTGATCTAAATTTTGACCAGGCTTGGGTACCCCTGCTTCGTATGAATTACATTATAATTCATTATTCAAATAAAGAAAACTTAATGATTTCAAACTTCAGATTTAACTAATTTCTTGAATTCTTCGGCACGAGCCGATAAGATATCCAAGGATTTCGTAAGTATTTCATCTGGCTTCAAACTACTGACAGATTCAATTGTGAATATGAAATCAGTCTCGCTGGGAGTTATTGAAATCGCTCCCCCAGTAACCTCAGCGCACCGCATGCAAAGATCACAATTCATGCTCTTTGACGTATAAACACCATCATCATTTTTACCAAAAACCCCTTTCGAACAGACCTTAATCGCATCCGACGCATTATCCTTGTTAACAATTCTTACACTAGGAACACATCGATACCCGACAATTGATGACTGCCACTTAGAGTGATCCTTTCCAAATCCATACTCTGCAACTGCGGTCAATTTAACTCGCTGTCCAGTCAACAACTCAACAACTGGTATACTAGGATCTGATGGTCGCACATCATCATCACTGGAAACAATATCCTCGGCTTTCACCATTCTAGGACCCTCCGCCTCAAGCGCAAGCGTCACCTGACACCTACTACAACCTTTCCCAGAGCATTTGCATTCACTTTTGACATTATGTGTGCCCAACGAAGTTAGAGGAATCGAACCAATCCTATGAGCCAATATTTCATCAAAAAATCCTGAAGAATTCTCAATAAAATCAACATATTCCACAGCCATAACAGGAACCTCGCTGACAGCAATTCGTCTGATAGCATTCGCCATTCCGTAATCGATTCCACTAATTATAACTATCATCTTTCTATCGTTCTTATCCAAAATTTCAACCTCAATTGCCATGAAAATCTTCCTCCACCAAATCATCCGAATATCGTCTCATAAGTTGGGTACACCAAAGAACCCAACATTAATCCTTGATATACAGTTAGAGCTATTGCAGCATAAACCTTAACAACCGTATTCTCCTGTGGTATGCATTTCGTTACAAGGTGTCGCTGACCCTCGATTGGCAGTGACAAATGCATCGCTTCTTTGAATACAGATAATACTCCCATAGTTTCTCAAACCCTTCTTCCTCTCCTACCGCCCTTTTTCCTACATGCATCATGTGGTATCGGTGTAACATCTTCTATTGATATAATTTTAAATCCTGATCTTGCTAGCGCACGAACAGCTGGTTGTGAACCCTGCCCCGGAATTCTGGTTCTATTTCCCCCAGGAGCCCTTATACGTATATGCAACGATGTTATCCCAGCATCCCTAATCTTCTCAGCAGCCTTCTGGGCAGCTTTCATAGCTGTGAAAGGTTTACCCTTCATCATGTCTCTATCTGTTATCATTCCACCAGAGACCATCGCAAAGGTTTCACTCCCAGTAATATCAGTAATGTGAATTATCGTATTATTCAACGATGCATATATATTTGCTATCCCTACACGTTCAACCATTCAATCACTCCGTCTTTTCCTCTTTAGATATCAATCTGGTTTTTGTCCGCTCATCGAGCCCTATCACAGATTCCATATCCCTAGTCACAATCAATCCTGGATAAAACATACGTTTTCCATCTATCAAAACATGACCATGCACAATAAGCTGCCTCGCCTCGAAAGGCGTTCCTGCAATTTTCTTTGTGCATATCACAGACTGCAATCTTCTTGAAAGTATATTTTCAACTCTAATACCTAGAATATCATCAAGTTTCTCTACCGTTATACCCATTTTATTTAATTTAGAAAAAAGTTCAGTTTCCTTTTTTTCGTTCGGACTTGCAAGAAGCTCTTTAGCCCTGATTCTGAAATTTCTAAGAACAGACTCCGCTCTCCATATCTCCTTCTTTCGTCTGAGACCAAAATTCTTCATAAAAGCATCTTCCTTCTGGAACCTAGCTGTATCATACGGTTTCTTTGGTCTTGAATAAATCTTTTTCTGCTTTTTTATTTGTCCCATATCATCCCTCGAATGAAAAAGCTATCTGAACCGACTTCGGATACTGTTTTTCAATTTGTCCCATAATATCACTTCTTATCTGTCTTGCTCTTTGCTACAGGAGCAGTTGTAGGTTTCTTACCTGGCATTGCCTTAACTCTGCTCACACCAACGGTCTTGTTAGTTCTGAATGTACTTCTAGTTCTCTGACCTCTAGCAGGCTGTCCAAGTTCATGTCGTATTCCTTTGTAACATCTCATCTTCTTCATAAGATTGATATCCTCTTTCACTCTGAAATCAAGTATAGCACCTATCTTGTGAACATTTTTCCCAGTTTCTGCATCCTTTCTCCTGTTAAGCAACCATTCTGGAAAACTCGGATTTACTATAAGACCTTCAATACTCTTTATCTCAGATTCTGTCAATGAACCAAGCTTTCTAGTAGGATCAACACCTGTAGCATTGCATAATGCATTAACGAACATGAAACTTACTCCCTTGATCTTCCTAAGACCATTCCTAACCGTGAAACTACCAACTATATCAGTAGCTGCCAACCGTACAATCTTACTCTCATCCTTTACATCAACCATGATGAAACCTCATTAATAACACTATCTTTGGACCGGGTTTTTTTCTGAGATGGTTTCGTCATCCCGCAGACCTCTGAAGAGGTCTGCATGATAACTAAATCTCCTTATTTTTTTTCGTTGCCCACTTGAAGTTTCTGGGATCCCGTCCAAGTTTCATAAGATTTTTCTCGCATTTTGACTTACAAAACCAAAACATTTTACCATTTTTTTCAACAACCAGCTTCCCAGTACCTTCAACGATATTCTGTGAACAAAACGAACATTTCGGCACACATATCACCCTTTCCTACCAAACTTACCAACAGCTTCCATCTCAGTCTCCTTAAGCATGACATAATCTCCAATCCTAACTGGACCAATTATATTTCGTACGACTATCTTCCCCTTATCAGGACCATCAGTTACACGACACTTGGCCTTTTGGACTCCTTTGGCTCCCATTCTCCCAAGTATAGCTATGACCTCGGATGGTACAGCATCATCTGCCATTTTAACAAACCTCCGCACTGAAGGTGCGGTTACTACCATTCATATAACAATTCTGAATTATTCCTTAGCTTCTAGAAGCTTCTTCAAATCGTTCTTGGCTTCTCCTGCATCAGCAATAGCGATTGCTGATGTACCAACAGCGATTCCAGCAGCCCTACCAAGATCCAGTTTCTTCGATACCTTTGCAAAAGGTATCTTTTTCTCATCGCAAATCAATGGTAGATGCATAACGATCTCAGGTGGGTTTACATCTGTTGCAGCAACAACCAATTTAGCCTCTCCACGCTCTATACTTTTTGTTGCCTCGTTGACACCCTTCCTTATTTTACCTGTTTCTCGTGCAGCTTCTATTATATCCAGGACTTTCTTCTCATCCATATTTTCACCTCATCTTTCATAACCTAGGATCTAAGATCCCGGGCTCGATCAGATCATATACGTGATCTCCACACACCAGAGAATTTCTAGAAATTCACGGACATGGCTTTTATTCTTCTTGTCCAACAATATTTAAGCCTTTCATGGGTATTAGAAAGAGGTATCAAACTGTGATTTTATGGTAGGACGATTTATACGAATTAAATGCGAACAATGTAAAAACGAACAAGTTATCTTCAATAAAACATCAACCGAAATAAAATGTCTTGTTTGTAATACGATTCTAGCCAAACCAACTGGTGGAACTGCGAAAGTGATGGCAAAGATCATCCAAGAATTGGAATAATCAGGTTGATCAGTTCTAGGAGGCGATATCTATAGTCAAAAAACGAGGCAATCCATCGATAGGAGAGATATTGATATGCAAAGTTACCCATATCAGCCCAAACTCCGTCACAGTACATATTAATGAATATGATCAAGAAGGTCTGGTACATGTATCAGAAGTGAGCAGAGGATGGATACGAGATATACGAAGATTTATCAAGCAGGACCAAGAAGTTGTAGCAAAAGTAATTGGTTCTGACCCAATCAGTCTATCAATCAAACGCGTGGATGACAACCAAAAAAAGAACAAAATGAGAGAATTTAAAATGGAGCAGCGCGCCGATAAAATGTTGGAATTGGCTGCAGAAAAACTTGGAAAAACAGTGGATCAAGCGTACGAAGAAGTCGGTTACGGACTCCGGGATCGTTTTGGATCCGTATACGAAGCCATGAAAAAAGCCTTGCATAAACCTTCCGAACTGAAGAAATATGCATCAGACGAATGGATAGCAACCCTTCACGAAATCGCTGAAAAAAACATAGAACAAAAGGAATTCGAATTTCGTGCAAACGTGACAATCAAAACATACAAAGCAAATGGAATAAAAATCATCAAGGATACTCTAAAAAGAGCTGAAAAATCAGGTCTTAGTGTATCGTACATTTCTGCACCAAGATATCTAATGAGAATAAAAACCCTAAATCCGAAAAAGGGTCACCAGGAACTGGAATCTAAATTAAAAACACTGACAGCATCATCACCCGATTGTGAAATCAATTTCGAAATAACGGAGTAGAAATTATATGATGATTCTCAAAAAATGCCCAGACTGTAATCGTTATTCATTATCAGAGAAATGCAATAAATGCGGAAAATTAACAATATCACCGCATCCATCAAAATTCAGACAAATGACATAACAAAAATCAATATCCTTCAATACCCTAAACTATAAAACCCACTATAGATATTATTCTAACATGGAAACCATAATAATCCCAATAGAAAAAGTGAAGATGAACAATCCTATACTTATAGAAGGTCTGCCAGGGATAGGTAATGTAGGTAGGGTAGCTGCCGGATATCTCATAAATGAACTTGGGATGAAAAAGATAGCTGAATTATATTCGAGACATTTCTGGCCACTAGTGGTTCTGCATCCTGATTCTACAGTAACGCCACTAAAGAATGAGTTCTATCATCACAAAGGTGAAAAAAATGATATAATCATATTTACTGGCGACACGCAAAGCGTCACTCCAGACGGACACTACGAAATATGTGAAAAGGTCCTGGAATTTTGCCAAACAAATGGCATCAAGATGATAATAACTCTAGGTGGATTCGCAGAAGGAAAAGAACTGACCGAGCCAAAAATAATAGGAGCTGTGAATGACAAGAAACTAGTAGAAAAATATAAAGACTTTGGTATAGATTTTGGAAAGGATCATCCGACCGGGACAATAATTGGTGCATCAGGTCTCCTGATAGGAATGGCTAGACTCAAGAATATAGACGCTATCTGCCTTATGGGCCAAACCGTTGGCATGCCAGGACTCACTGATCCGAAAGCAGCTGATAATATTTTACACACTCTCTCAAAGATACTCAATCTGAAACTAGATCTAACAAAACTCGAAAAAGCCATAGAGGAAATAGATGAGCAATTAAAAAAAGCTGAGAAAATTCAGAAACAAGTAAACCAGCACAGCAAACCATCTAAGGAAGAAACTAGATATATAGGATAATATTACGAACTTCTACGCTTAACTGTTATAGGCAAGACATCCTTCTCAAACTCAATTTTTGCAATCTCCTTCGGATCGCTTAGATTAGTTTTTACCAGGATTGGTGCACCCATGGATATCTGCAATGCCCTAGCAGATATTATGCGTGTCCTCTCAAATCTTGTTAATTCCATAAGAATACCACCCAACATCATATCACGTCCTTTAATTTTGTTAAAAAAGTTTAAATAAGAAGAATTGACACCTTGACACCAAGAGAGGCTTTATTAATGATGATTCCAATAATTTTAGTATGTTGGTCAAAAAAATTGACCTATATACCATATTCGATTCCCTAGGAAATAAGACTATAGAAGCTTCTCTAGAGGTCACGCTCGCTGGTAAAAATCTGAACCTATTATCATCATCACCATACGGAGCAAGCAAAAGCAAATATGAGGCTCCAGTGATACCCATTGAGAAAGGTCTAAAAAGTTTCAATCCGTTAAGGAGAAGTCTTTGTACTAATCATACCCAGGAAAGTTTTGATAAAATTCTCAGAAAAAATATCAATAAATTGGGTTCACATATCACAACAGCACTTTCCCTAGCATTTTTCACTGCGCAACAACCAAAAAAGACATTTCCAAATCCATTGGGGGTTGTATTCGAGGGTGGGCTCCATAGCCATTCTCACAAATCCTGGATACAAGAGATACTAGTCATGCCAAACAAACCCGATCTTGTATCATCACTAGAAACAAACTTCAACATCTGGAAAGATGTTAAGGATACTCTGCATGTACAAGGTCGTGGTTTCGAATCTGGGTGGTTTATTGACATCTCCTCAGAAAAAGCACTGAATAAGATATCAGATATAGCCAAACATCATAAAGCAAAGATAGGTATAGACATAGCTGCATCCAGCATATACTCCAATGGAAAATATCATCTACCAGACAAGGAATTGAACTCAGAACGTTATCTGGATCATATAATCGATATAACAAAAAATCACAATCTATTCTACGTCGAGGATCCATTCCATCAAGACGACTTCAAGTCATTTACAGAATTCCGAAAGAAAACCAGAGCCTTGGTATGTGGAGATGATCTGATATCATCAAACATGACAAGATTGAGCCGGGCCATGAAAACCAATTCCATAAATACTACCATCATAAAACCGAATCAAATCGGTACAGTTACAGATTGTCTGAAAATGATGGAATTCTGCAAAAAGAAGAAAATCACAGCAGTGGTTTCCCATCGCGCAGGCGAAACAGATTCCGACAGCAAAGCAATGGCTCTGCTTGCACAGAACGCACCGCTAGCTAAATTCGGCATCGCAGGTGAAAGAATCAACAAACTCAACGAACTCCTCAGAATGTGGCACACAACAAAAGGACGAAGAATGAGTAGAATTTAATTATTCACATCTTTCTCACAAAACCAATCATAAACTT
>JBDRFU010000047.1:0-4768 GCA_043818435.1 Candidatus Aenigmatarchaeota archaeon | reverse complement strand
CATGCACCTAATTTCCTCTGCGCAAGACTGGTGTATAAGCTGATTGGGTACAAATTTGCAAAGGAATTGAAGAAAGTATGATCTTTATAACCCCCGATTCCCAATTAATTCTCAGAGGATGAAAAAATGGCTGCAAGAAGAAGAATTGCGAATGTAAAGGCTGCGCCAAGAAGGAAATGCAATCCAGCATTGCTCATCATAGTGCTGATCCTCGGTACACTGGGGATATACGCACTATTGAATGGGTTTATCATGCATTTCAATGGTATCGCTGATACCTTGAACATACTAGCATGGTATCTGGGTGGTGTGCTGGCATTGATGCTGGCTAAGTTGTCTGCACTGAAATCATGTGGATGTTGCAGATAAGGCGCAAAGAATAATATTTTTCTTTTTTATTTCAATATTACTTTAAATAGATTTTTGATTATAAACTGAATATGGTTATTCATATTAGTGCGTCACGGCACTGCAACAAAGTTCATGTACGATCGTTGGCGTATTCTCTTGCAGAAAGCGATGGTTTCCAGAAAACCCCTCTCGATTATTGGGTTGATGCTGAGAATGAAATACTAGGATCTGGAGATTATAGTTGTATATCTGAACTCAGATTCAGAAATGTTCATGGTCCCTCATCGGATGAAGAGGAAGTCATATTTCTAAATGAAAAATCTGTCTTAGAGATTCCAGAGAAACTTGCCGATCTCTATGGAATTAATGATAAAAAGCACTGGGCGAATGAGTATGTATTAAAGACCTGTGAGATTCTTTCCAGACTGGGTAACTTAAAAAAGACAATGCTGATATATGAGAAAGCGTCTGCCTAAGAGTTCTACGATATTACGGTTCCTTTATGTCCTGGTTTTCCTGAGATGATTTCATCTAGATTTTCTAGATCACGGCCGTTTGTTATTATAACTGTCATATTGAGTTTCTGTGCTTCTCTGGATGCTATTGGATCGAATGGTGCATTCAGACCTGGTTTCCATTCGTTTCCTACTAATTTTCTGAAATCATTCCATTTCACATTTCGAAATGGTTTTGCATCTTTGTGATACTTTGGATCATTATCGAAAACGAAATCGATGTTTGAGAGATTAATTATTCTCGTTATTCCGAAATTTTTTGCAAGTAGAACTGAGTCGATATCTGTACTGGCTCCTGGTTCCCAGCCTGCTGCCAAAATGATTCTGTCTGAACTCTTGAAATGTATCTTTTCTGTTGGGTTTGTCATGATTTTGTGATATGCATGTTTTTCGAAGATAATTTTCACCAGTTGTGCATTGAAATGAGTCGAATATATACCAATCCAATCGAGCTCGGTCTGAGATACATGTGGAAGTACTTGTTTTATTCCTGCCTGATAGCGCCTGCATGTTTTTCCACCACCTGTGATTATAAAGAATCGTTTTCCCTGCTTTACGTGCTTGAGAATGAGCTCACGGAATTTCTTGAGAAATTCACCATCAACTTCATCTGGAACGATTATAGAACCCCCCAATGATAGTATGATTGTTTCTGTTGGCTTTGTCATGATATCTACCTTCATAATATTGTACTTGGAGGTAGATAAAAGTTTGCATGTTTCGATTTTGTTCTGTGTTGGATATGTTTTTAAGGAGGGAAAGCTAATTCTATAGCATGATTCAATCAGCAATCTACATGTAAGGACGTGCTGATGATCACGAAAAAGGTGTTTTTTTCATGGCAGCGTATACTGGATATGTGAATTTGAAATATAGACCCAAGCCGACTGATCTTGTGTGTGACTTCTACGTGGAGCCAGCAAAAGGGATAACGGTTAGGGATGCTGGAGAACGTGTTGCTTCTGAGAGTAGTATCGGGACTTGGATTGATATTCCACATACAAAAAAACATCTGGCTGCACAGGTTTTTGCGATCAAAGGGAATAATATCAGGATTGCTTATCATCATGAATTATTTGAGGATGGAAACGTACCACAAGTATTATCTTCTATTGCTGGAAATATCTTTGGCATGAAGGAATTGAACAATCTCAGATTAAATGATATAATAGTGCCAGAGAAATATGCCAAGAGTTTCAAGGGACCTGCATTTGGTGTTGAGGGTATACGACGTGTTACCAAGATTACCAGGAGACCTCTGCTGGGGACTATAGTCAAACCGAAATTGGGATTAACTGCATTTGAACATTCGCGAATTGCATATCAGGCGTGGAAGGGTGGATGTGATATTGTAAAGGATGATGAAAACCTCACGAACCAGACGTTTAACAGATTCAAGGAACGGGTCAGTGAGACGCTTGGACTTCGTGATAAGGTCGAGCGCGAGGTCGGTGCGAGAAAACTCTATATGCCAAATGTGACTGCAGAGACCAATGAGATGATAAACAGAGCTAAATATGTGAAGGCGACTGGTGGTGAGTATGTGATGGTTGATGTATTTACATGCGGATTTTCTGCTGTCCAGACCTTGCGAGAGTCAGATCTCGGAGTTATTATACATGGTCACAGAGCAGGACATGCGGCGATCACACGAAATCACAAGCATGGAATGTCTATGGCTGCGTTTTGTAGATTATTGAGATTAGCTGGTGTGGATCAACTTCATGTCGGTACTGGTGTTGGAAAGATGATTGAAACTACAGGAGAGGTTAAACGGAATGTTCATGCTGCACAGGGTAAGTGGCATGGTGTAAAGACTATGATGTGTGTTAATTCTGGTGGTCTGAATCCTACTGAGATTCCAGAACTTGTGAAATTGTATGGAAAGGATATTGTGATACAACTAGGTGGCGGTATTCATGGTCATCCAGGTGGTACTACTGCTGGTGCAAAGGCTGCTAGACAGGCACTTGATGCCACAATGGGTAAAAAATCCCTCAAGGATCACGCTAAGAAGCATCCTGAACTTGCAATAGCTTTGAAGATGTGGGGAAAGAAGTCCTGACTAGCAACTATTCGATTGATACGAGTATTTTGTTTCTCTATTAGAATTAAATATACTCCAAACAACGTATTATTGTGGGTTGTCATGGAAAAAAGGATTGTCACTATTTTGTGTGGGGGATGCTTCAATAAACTTCACCTAGGTCATGAGTACTTCTTGAAACGATCAAAATCATTCGGAACTAGACTGATTATTGTTCTATGCAACGACAAGAACAACAATAAAGAACATGCTGTTCCTGTGAAAATCAGAAAACAAAATCTTGCAAAACTAAAGATAGCGGATGAGATATCGATAGGTTATAAGGATCGATGGGAACGGGTTCTTGATAAATTCAAACCTGATATAGTTACACTCGGATATGACCAGACCCTGAAAAAAGAGTTCATAGAGAATATTAAAAAACGGGGTATCAAAATAATCAAAATCAAGAAACTTGGGGATTTTAGAAGCTCTGGGATGTTCTAGAACACTTTGTCATAATACTATGTTTTTAGTATTTATCCTTAAATTCTGCTGGCTTTTCTTGATTTTCGTTTTTTCTTTTTGGTATGTTTCTGTTTTCTGTGAACATGTTCGTGTCGGTGTCTTCGTTTAAATGGCCCGACGAATAAATACCAGATCAATAGAACTAATGCTAATATAATAGCTACGGTAACCCCGAGTAGAGTATCTGGAGGAGGGAGTTGTGTTGAAGATTCACAAACCGAGGTTTCATAATAAGATCTGCATGCGTACTCCGTATTGTTATTACAATCATAATTGACACGTGTTTTTGATCCATCACTACATTCTGACCATTCACCAGGCGATGGGCATAATGAACAAGATGGCACATCTTGATCAACATATCCAGGTTCGATATAGTCACAAACCTGCCATTGTGTTATGTTTGACATAGAACATTCACCATACTTTACACAATATCTGGATTGTAATCCATTTGATTTGCATTCACCCCAGACATTACATGACCACATACATACATCACTATCACCACTTCCAGAACTACTTCCACCTACTGGAGCGCTGACTGAAGAACACGCACCACAATCACCAGGACAAACTGTACATGATTCTGTCACAGAACACATCCCATCACCGCAGAACATTGGAGGATTGTAGGTACAACTCTGTGTCTCATTTGGTTTATCTGTGAGATTATTACAATTGTTGAAATCTTCACAAATTCTTGTCCGTTGTTCAGATGAAGGACAGTTCAGTGGTAACCAGTCGGTACATGACCAACTCGGTGCACATGGGCAGCTTCCGCAATCAGATGAACATGATGTACAATTCTCAGACGCATCGCATGTGCTATCTCCACAGAATGGTTGATATACACAAACACCACCAATCAACTGATAGTTTACATTACAAACTATGTTGCAAGATGAATCACATGTTCCATTTGTTATGATATTTCCATCACATTCTTCACCGTTATCAATAACACTATTGCCGCAACATTGTCCACAATCAGATGAACATGATGCGCAGGTCTCGACTCCGTTGCAGCTACCGTCGCCACATGTTGGTGGACAAATTCCACAATCGGAATCGCATGTTGAACAATTCTCTAAGCCGTTACATGAGCCGTCACCACAAGCTGGTGGACATACACCACAGTCCATCTGACATGATGAACAACTTTCTAAACCGTTACATGAGCCATCTCCGCAAACTGGTGGACAAATTCCACAATCGGAATCACATGTTGAACAATTTTCCAAACCATTACATGATCCGTCACCACAGAATATGGGACAGACGCCGCAGTCGAATGGACAGATTAAACAATTTTCCATACCATTACATGAGCCATCGCCACAAATAG
>JBDRFU010000046.1:0-19097 GCA_043818435.1 Candidatus Aenigmatarchaeota archaeon | reverse complement strand
CCTTGTAGCTCAGCTTGGATAGAGCACCAGACTTCTATGTTATAGAAGTTCTTAGCAACGGAATTTGCAATGAAGAAATCTGGGGGTCGCGAGTTCGAATCTCGCCGGGGGCATCATGAATCTACTAAAAGCATTATCAGTTCTTCTATATCCAACAGTCGTAGCCGTGCCGCTTGTTATAGTTTTTGGATTTCCATCGCTTTTCAACATCTTGGTTGGATTCGCCCTGATATCACTCATACCAACCGTATCAGTTGTTATATATGCGAAGACCAAGGGCACGGACTGGGATATTACAGAACAAAATAAACGTCGCATCCCATTCATTCTGGCCATGATATCATATATGATCGCAGTCGGAGTCTTCTGGTACACCGGATCGAAGATAATGCTCGCCATGTCATCAGCATATCTTGTGGTGACATTCTCATTGTTTATTGTGAATTTCAAGACAAAGATCAGCGTCCATTGTGCCGGTATGGGTGGTACTCTTGCCGATGTCCTATGTGTTTTCGGTTGGATTGCATTACCACTTTTTTTACTTGTTCCATTTGTTGCATATACCAGAGTTAAGATGAGAGCACACACGATCAGACAGACAATCTATGGTTCTCTACTCTCCATTTTCATATCCTATCCGGTATTTTACGTGATTTTCTATATATCATGATTCATGCATGTTATATTCAGGTATTAAATACTCAGAAAATAGTTTAATATTGGGTATGATCAAATACCGTGGCCATCAGGCCACAGAGGTTCGTTTTTATGACGCGCGTTATATGTGTGGCCAGTGCTAAAGGTGGTGTTGGAAAAACTACACTTTCTGCAAACCTTGCAGCTGCCCTGACAGAATTTGGTAGGGATGTTGTAGTTGTTGACGCAAATTTAACTACCCCAAATCTAGGCATTCACCTGGGAGTACCACTTCATCCAAATACCTTACATGATGTACTGAAAGGCAAAGTCAATGTACACGAAGCGATGCATCATCATCCAGCTGGTTTCCGTGTGATTCCAGCAGGTATCGGTGTTCATGATCTACGTGGCGTTGACCCAAAAGATCTGTCAAATAGTATTATAGATCTTCTTGGCCATGCAGAAATCGTGTTGCTTGACGTTTCTGCTGGATTAGGACGAGAGGCGCTTGCTGCAATGGAAACCAGTGATGAGGCGATCCTGGTTACAACTCCAGATCTACCCGCTGTTCTTGACGCATTGAAGGCACACAAACTTGCAACTCAAGTTGGTACCAAAGTTCTCGGTGTAGTAGTTAATCGAATCAATGGCATGTCACACGAGATGAGCAGAAGTGAAATTATACACATGACAGAATTACCAATACTAGCTGAAATTCCAGAAGATATGTGTATTCCAGCATCAATTGCTATGCGAACACCTATTGTTCATTCTAAACCAAAATCAAAACCAGCTCAGGAGATGAAGCGTCTCGCAGGCTGGCTCGTCGGTTATCCATACCAGATCCAACAACCATGGTATATGAAAATGTTCGGGTTATGAACATGCCAAATGATGTTCTAGAACAGATCCGCAAACGTAAAAAGAAAAAGCGACTTCTCGGGCGCGAAGCTCTGCGGGACATGTCACCAGTGCGTGGGAAGATACGAGGTAGAAGATAAAAGAAAAAGGTTTCCCATACCCTTCCAAAAAGAAAAGTCTCCCTCCGCACCTCCCTCTAAAGAAAAAATCTTCTTATTGAACGCTTACTATTTCTTATTATGAAACTGAAGATAAGACGCGTAGTGGGGGCTTTCATCCGAAACAAAGAAGGGAAATGGTTAATTGTTCATAAAGACCCGAATTATTTGATAAAGAAAAAAGGATATAGCTTTAAACTGATCAACGCATGGGAAGTTTTGAGAGGAGGAATTCGTAAAGGTGAGACCCCTCTAAAAACACTTCGTAGAGAATTCAAGGAAGAATTGGGAACCACAAAATTTAGAAACATCAAATCTCTTGGTATTGACGTATTCATGAAAGAACCCAAAAAGTATTCTAAAGAGACTGGACTATCAGGACATTCGATAAAGATATTTTATGCTGAGTTTTATGGAAAGAATTCTGATATACAACTGGATAAATTTGAACTTATCGATTTCAAGTTTCTAGATGAAAAGCGGTTTCTAAAGAAGTTGAAAGACAATGATATAAAAACCGCTTTCAGGAAGTTTTTGAAGAAGATGAAGAAGTGATAGATGGAAACCCCGCGCATTGCAGTTCGCCATCATTGGTACCGATTCCCCACCGTGTAGAGATCCCTTCTTCCAACAATAACAATCCTTATTTCGTTTTTCCAGGCTTAGAAACAATTCCCCTGATTTTTTCTGCATTCAATTCAAATACAACAACCGGATTTCCTATGTTCCAGTTCTCTAGTACCTGTGGATGAATCTCACCGATGACCCCAAGGCACCTATCGCCTGACCAAATCTCCGCGCATCGTCCATCAATGAAAGACGCGTCCTGCGCTTTTTTCAAATCATACGCTATGCCGAGATTTCTCATCAATGCGTCGATGACAACAGAGAGATTCTCATATCCGACCTTTGTTCCACACATTGCGGTGCACAATTTTGATACATCATTAGTACCGGTTTCCTTTTCTCGGTCGATTATGATTACATCTCCAATTTCGAATATCATCTGTGGATATTCATTCGTTCTATTATGTGATAATACTCGCATCATTGATGGTAGAAGATATAGTCTGCACATCGAACAGTCAACTGTCAGTGGATTTTTTGTTTCACATACCTCCTCCTTTGGTTTGTTCATCTTAATGAATTCATCCGCTTCGTTGGTTAGGATAGTAGTAATAACTTCCTGGAAGCCCGCACCAATCACCAATTCTCGCAGGACGCTATTGAATTCATTCTTTTCAGATCGCTTCGTGATTGTAGGTACAGCTGGAATCTTTGGTTTGAAGTTTTCATATCCATACGCGATTGCAATATCCTCTACAACATCAATTGGGTGCATGATATCAGTTCGATAACACGGTGCTATGATATGACCACTAGTGAAATCGTATCCCATTTTTGATAGCAGATTAGAAAAATCTTTCTGACTTAGTGTCATGTCGAGTAGTTTGTTCACATAATTTATATCAACCTTGATTTTTTGTGGAGAAAGATTGGGAGTGGAACGAACCCCAGAAGCATTGACACCTTTCTTTTTTATGAATCCAGAGATGTCTACACTCTCGATAGTACATCCTCGATCAGCAAACGCAGTAACAATGATATTAAGCGCTTGATTTACAGCAATATCATCAGTTCCAGTGATATCGATGAATATATTTTTTGTTTTTTCAGTACATCTGGTAAGCTCTCCGTTTATAATCGGTGGAAATGATAACACCTCGCCTCGTGAATCCATGATTATAGGCCAGATCTTAGAATCCTCAAGAATGTGAATATAATCTCTACCCTTTGAATGTTTTTCACCAATCTCACGCATACTCATTTCTTCGCTGAAGTCGAGTGGTACGAATCTGAATTTGTCTGGTTCTACGGCCTTGTATTCGAATGGTGGAAGCACTTTATCCATATCGTGTAGTCCTATCGCAACTTTCTTTCTCTTGCGTCCAAGTGTGTCATGAAGTTTTTCCTGGACCTGCATGAGTGATCGTAGCAAATCATCCGTAAGTTTTACATTTCTCACAACCGCAGCAACTATAGAAGGTCTAACATTCTCAACATTCTTATTTACTCTGAGCTTAATGACACCTTTCTTAACAGTATACTTCGACAGCCCTTTCGAAAATCCTAGATATGTTTTCACAGAACGTGCAAATCCCTCAACGCAGAGCATGTCAGGTCTGTTAGGAAAAACCTCATATAAAATTTTTTTATCATCCAAACTTTCAATAGGGAAACCCATCATTTCAATTTTCTTCAACTGATCCTTCGTAAGTTTACGTCCAACCATTTTTTCCAGATCAGCTATCTCGAATTCGACTACAGCCATAAAACTCACCCAATAATTGTGGAATCTCTCAACAATCGAAGATCATTCTTCACGTAAAAATTTCTGATATCTGCGATTCCATATTTCAACATGATTAGTCTTTCTAGTCCTAAGCCCCATGCGAGAACAGGACAATCGATACCAAGGAGAGGTTTTACAACCTCAGGTCGAAATATACCAGAACCACCCATCTCCATCCATTCCCCACGTTCTTCAAAATATAATTCCGGTTCCACACTCATTTCAGTATATGGAAAGTATGCAGGTCTGAATCTGATCTTTTCGAATCCCATTCTATTATAGAATTCCTTCAGATAACCAAGATGGTCCCTGAAATTTACATTCTCATCGACGACAATACCCTCGACTTGTGTGAATTCTGCCAGATGTTTGTAGTCTATTGTTTCATTTCGAAATATACGTCCAAGACAAAATATTTTTGCAGGTGGTTTGATTTGCGCCAATGATCGCGCAGAAACAGCTGTTGTATGTGTTCTCAGTATAGGCTGTTTTGAGACCGCCTCAGAAAAACTATATCTCCAACCAATGGATCCAGTATCTGATCCATGTTCATGTGTTCTTTTTACAGAATCTACAATTTTTCCGTTTGGTAATGTGACCTCTCTTGGATTTTTCATATAGAACGTATCAGCAAGATCCCTTGCTGGATGATCCTGTGGCTGAAACAACGAATCAAAACACCAGAATGTGGATTCAACAAGCGGACCACTCGCCTCAGTGAAACCAAGATCTAGAAATATTTTCCTAGCCTTTTCTGCAAAAACAGTAAGAATATGTTTTTTGCCGATCTGAATTCTCTGTCCCGGGCTGCTAACATTATAATGTCGGAATTTTACCTCTCTCCATTTTCCTGTTTTAATGAGTTCAGATTCCAGTAGCCCTATCTCCTTCCCAGAAAATTTTTCAGCCTTGGTATAGATATCTTCACGAATCTCTTCTACAAGACCACGTTTAACAAGAATATCAAGAACATCTTTTACAATACTTTCACCTTTATCGAGATGTCCCAGAGCATCGTACTCTTCGGATGTCTTCGGTGATGAAATAAGTTTGACCATCCCATCATGAATGGTAACCCAACCCTTTTTCTTAGCCCATGCCAATGCAATATCGAATTTATATAATTCTTCCTTGAGTTCTCTAAGTTTAACAGGACCTTTAGCTAGAATTTTAACTAGATTCTCCTCAGGTAACCCTTTCCTGAGATACTCCTCACCTTCCTCTGTTAGTCGATAAGCCATGGTATCACTTACTATTACGGATTATATAATTAAAATCCTAACATTCTACCCCCATGGTACGAAAATCGTTCCAAATCAAATATTAATCCCAATAGAGCATCAGTTTTACAGTCGTTTATAATCATCACCCAGATCTTTTCCATTACCAGGTGCAGGCGATGAAAAAGGTTGTTTCGCGAAATATGATGTTCTTGTAAATGATACTACATCCATTCGCGGGTCTATTCCCCTTTCCACTACGCCACCGAGACCATAAATTCCCAGATGACCTGGTATATCCGTTTCTGTTTTAATTTTACTTTCCATTACCTTCACCTCCTTCATCCACGATATGAACAAAAACATAATTTGTAGTTTTCATAAAAACACCAATAAGAATAGACGCTCTAACGTCTACCTAGAAGATAAAATTGAATCCAAATATTTCGAATTTAGTTGAAGTTTGCATTGGATTTCACTTCAAAGAAGTAAGTAAGCAAAGAATATAAAAGAATTATACCCACCACGTGGAAATGATATACAAACAACCCAATACCCACAGAGATGCCCGGAGTAATCGATTAAAAAACATCGTTCCTATAGTATTCTTATGGTAACCAAAACAATGACCAAAGCCGAGAAAATAGAAGATATAGCCAAACGACGTGGTATCTTCTGGCAGTCTGGTGAGATATACGGCGGTCTTTCTGGTTTCTATGATTACGGACATTTGGGTTATGCAATCAAAAAGAGATTTGAGAATTTGTGGAGATCATTTTTCTTGAATGAAGATAACGTCTATGAAATCGAATCGTGTAATATCATGCCTGAGGGCGTTTTCATTGCCTCAGGTCATATCACAAATTTTGTAGATCCAGTTGCAAAATGTAAAAAATGCGGTATAGCACATCGCGCAGATCATATTATGGAAGATTTCTTACACGAGAATTTTGAAGGTCTCTCCATGGAGAAGATGACTGAAATAATTAGAAAACATAATGTCAAATGCCCCCGATGCAAAGGTGAACTTGCTGAAGTAGGGATCCTCAATATGATGTTTCCTATTACTCTCGGAACAGGCGATGGTATTAAGGCTTACCTCAGACCAGAGACCGCTCAAGGACCCTATGTGAATTTCAAGCGCGAGTTTGAATGTCTGCGCAAACAGATGCCATTGGGTCTTGCTATGATCGGGAAAGCCTTCCGTAATGAGATTTCCCCGAGGAATCTTCTTATCAGACAACGTGAGTTTACACAAGCAGAGCTTCAGATATTCTTTGATCCAGAGACGATTAATATCCACCCAAGTTTTGAAGAGATAGGTGATTATAAACTCCTACTTTACACAGTTGCTGATAGAACATCCGATACAATCACCGAGATATCGTGTAGGGATGCTGTAAAAAAATTACATTTACCGCAGTTCTACGTCTATCACATGGCAAAGATACAGCGGTTTTATCTCGAGATTCTTGGGTTGCAGTCAGACAAATTCAGATTCCATGAACTTAATGAAGAAGAGCGCGCATTTTATAACAAACTTCATTGGGACATCGAACTATTCATCGAGTCCTTGGGAAAATTTACAGAATGTGCTGGACTACATTACCGCACTGACCATGATCTCAGTGGTCATGCGAAAATATCAAAACAGGATCTCTCTGTTAACATAGAAGGACATAAGTTCGTACCGCATGTGCTTGAGCTCTCGTTTGGTGTTGATAGAAACATCTATGCATTTCTTGATCTTGCCCTGAAGGAAGAAATCGTCAAGGACGAGGAACGAACAATTCTTATCTTCCCGCGACTCCTTGCACCATACGATTGTGCAATCTTCCCGTTAATGAATAAAGACAATCTACCAAGCAAAGCGAAACAAGTTAAAGAAATATTGAAGGAATCAGGATTTGATATATTCTATGACGGTTCCGGTAGCATCGGTCGTCGTTATCGACGTATGGATGAGATCGGTGTTAGTTTATGTATCACAGTAGATTATGATACCATGGAAAATGATACAGTCACTCTAAGAGATCGTGATTCTATGAAACAGATCCGAGCAAAGATTGAAGAACTCCCAGAGATAATTAAGAAATATCTACATGGAGAAGATATCGAGAATCTTGGAGAAGTCGTGGAGAGGAAATGACATGAAAATGATTAAGGTCATTGGAATTATTCTTATAATCGTAGCAATAGTCGTAGCTGGGTTCGGGGTATGGCTCAAGAGCTACAATAACAAAATCGCGGTCAACCAGATTGACGAAACAGGCACATGTTATCTATCAGACGGTACATGTCTGCACGCAACATCTGATTCTATATTATATCTTACTGTTGCGATAGCTGCGGTTCTTGCCGTAGTTGGTGGAATGTTACTCTTGAGAAAATCCGATTCGAATAAGATTATTGTTAAGAAAATATATCAGAATAAACCAAAATCAATCCAAGAAGAGATAACTATACCCAAGACACTTCCAGAAGATCAGAAGAAAATTATTCATATAGTCAAAGAATCGAATGGTGCAATGCTCCAAGGCGAGCTTGTAGCCAAGTCCGGTCTCGATAAGGTCAAGGTCAGTCGTCTTCTAGATAAACTTGAGATGCAAGGACTTATCGAACGCCGAAGACATGGAATGAGTAATTTAGTGGTGTTGAAGAGAAAATAAGAAATCATTTTCTCAATCACTAAGGAATAGCATGAAACTAGTATTTTCTATTACCTTCAGGGAATGTTTGATCTTTTTACCGAGCTGGATGTAAGTTCCTGGCACCATTGGTATTTTTCTCCCTTTGGTATAAAAAATACCTTTGCCTTCGATGACGTATAGAAACAGTTTTTTTGTTGAGGTGTGTTCAGATATCTTCGAGCCTTTTGCCATACAAAATAAGGTCAGATCCTTCTTCGAGGATGATAATAATCGTCTACTGATTATCGCATCCTTCGGATAATTTATCAGGTATTTTATTTTTCCATCCATTGGACACCATCTACTAAAATATGGTTGAACATCATATAAATTCAATAAGTTGATTGAAACTAGTTTCATACGATATATTATATGCTGTTTCTTGCATGGAATGAATAGTGAGAACAATGGCAAATGATATATCTACCAATAAATCGTATAGCGGTATGGTAGGTGGATGCTAATGAGTGAAGAGGATCTAATGGAAAGTGATGATATGGAAGAAGTAATTGATAATGAAAAGGATAACAAAAACAAGAAAGAATCCTGCGAACCCGGATGTAAGTGCGAACCAGGACACAATATCAAGCACTTCTTTTCAAATGGAAAGAGGTTTCGCGCAGAGCGGCAGGTATTTCAGCTAGGGATACTAACATTCGCAACTATAGCTGTAGCAATGCTGATGTTGTACTTTGGAGTTTTTCGATTCATACCGGATTTTGCAACCAAGTATGCTGCATATATGGTGTATATTGCGATCTCAACAGCGGTGATAGGAGTCGGAGTATGGCATACACGAGCATATAGACACACATTCAATTGTTCCATGGGAATGATGGTAGGAATGACCATAGGAATGATGTCAGGGTTTTTACTTGGGACTATCATCGGAGCAACCAATGGTATGTTCATGGGGTCGGTTTTCGGAATGCTAACAGGAATGTTTATTGGAGCTTGGAGTACACGAACATGTGGAATTATGTCTATAATGGAAGGACTCATGGCTGGCCTTATGGGAGGATTGATGGGTGCCATGACCACAGTGATGATGCTGAATGATAATATTATGTTATTCATGCCACTTTTAGTTGGAAGCATAGTCGCAATAATGATCGGGATGAGCCTTATGATATACAAAGAAAGTGGAGATCATCGCGATACGGTCCCGAAGAGTGATATCTATGATAGATTATCTTTCGTATCGTTGATGTTCATGTTAGCGATGTTGACCATGTTCATAATGATTTATGGACCGAAGTCGTTCATCTTTATATGATGTGAGGTGAAAAAATGGAACAAAAACATGTGATAACAATAATCGGTTTAGTAGTGATGATCTCGATATTTATTTTTGCAGCCAAAGCCATGTTTGTGAATACAGGAAATGTCGTGGATGTAGATCAGACACCCATAATCAATAATCAAGTTCAAGGTGAACAGATAGTTCAGTTGTCATTCAAGAATGGAAACTATTATCCAAACACGATAGAGCTGAAAAAAGGCGTCCCTGTTGTTATAGAAGTTGATATGAATACTGTACGTGGATGTTATAGATCAATAATAATACCTACATTCGGAGTCCGGAAGACAGTTACAACATCCAACAACAAAATTGAGTTCACACCTGATAAGGCTGGAACATTTGGTTTTTCATGCTCAATGGGTATGGGAACCGGAAAGCTCGTAGTAGAAGATGAGAGCGGAAACGTCCCAGCATCTGTTAATACCGTATCCCAAGATATTCCAACAGGAGGTTCATGTAGCACCGGTGGCGGTGGATGTGGTTGTGGTGGGTGATGATATGAACAAGAAAAAACCAAGTTGTTGTAAATAATGAATATTTGTTTTGTTTTTTTCATTTTGGGGTGGTGTCATGAAGATGTGTTTAGTGTGTGAAGAAGATGTCTCAACTCATTCACATAGTTCGTTGCGATGTAAATTGTGTGGTATGAGTATAGAGAAAAAAATACGAATGGCAAGTGGTTTTACTTTCTGTTCGGATAGATGTCTGGACAAGTTTGATGAGATATACAATTCTTCAACAGATGATGAAAGAACAAATATTTTAGCAAAAGAGGTTGTGATATAGACGGTGGTTCTATGAAGAAGGATAGCGTTATTCATATTTTGATAAAAGGTATGCATTGTGCTAGCTGTGCTTCCAATATAACAAATAAACTGCAAAAAACTAAGGGAGTGCTACACGCTAACGTTAATTTTGCTACCGAAAAGGCCCTGGTGCAGTTTGACAAAGATATCATTTCTGAGCAGAAGATAATTAGTACCGTGAAGGGACTGGGGTTTGTTGCTGAGGTCGTGACAGATACCGCACATGAATATCAGAAACTTGAAAAAAAGGTCGAGGCATCAAGAATGAAAAAGCTCCTGATTTTTAGTTTAGTTTTTGCCATACCAGCATTTATCATAAGTATGTTTTTTATGGATTTTCCAAATAAGGGTTGGACACTCTTCATATTAGCAACACCAGTTCAGTTTATCGCAGGATATGCATTTTACAAGGGGGCATGGAATGCACTAAAAAATAAAACAAGCAATATGGATACATTGATAGCCATCGGAACTTCAGTCGCTTATTTCTATAGCATTTTTATCATATTGACAAATCCCATGGGTGAAACATATTTCGAAACTTCCGCTGTTCTTATCGCACTGGTTATTCTAGGAAAATATCTAGAGGTCTCTGCTAAAGGGAAAACTAGTGAGGCCATAGGCAAACTCGTGAAACTTGTTCCAAAGAAGGCACATGTTATCAGGAACGGGAAAGAGCTCACGATCTCTGTTGATGACGTCAGAGTTGGTGATATCATCATTGTCAAACCCGGTGAAAAGATTCCCGTGGATGGTATCATTATTTCTGGAAATTCTAGTATTGATGAGTCCATGATCACCGGTGAGAGTATACCAGTAAGCAAGAAAGTCGGTGATAATGTTGTTGGTGCTACAATAAACAAGTTCGGTTCGTTTAATATGAAAACTACAAAGATAGGAGCAGATACCACACTTGCAAAAATCATCAAAATGGTAGAAGATGCTCAAGGATCACGTGCGCCAATACAAAGATTTGCCGATAGAGTATCTTCCGTGTTCGTACCAGCAGTTCTACTGATATCATTGATTACATTTTTGTCATGGTATATTGTTCTCGGAGCAACGCTCTCGTTTGCTATGATTGTTGGGGTGGCTGTCGTAGTCATAGCTTGCCCATGTGCACTTGGTCTTGCTACACCAACCGCTATCATGGTCGGTACTGGCAAAGGTGCTCAGAACGGTATTCTAATCAGGAATGGAGAGATTCTGGAGACTGCGAGCAAGGTCAATGCGATAATATTTGATAAAACAGGAACAATTACAAAGGGTGAACCAAACGTCACAGATATCGTTGAAGTTGAAGGCAGTGAACGGGAAATTCTCCAACTTGCGGCTTCCCTTGAGAAGCGATCAGAGCATCCACTTGCCCAGGCGGTTCTAAAAAAAACAAAGGAAAAAAAGATAGCATCAAAACAGGTGACTGGTTTCAGGTCAGTTTCTGGACATGGTGTAGAAGGAAGTGTTGGAAACACCCGAGTTGTATTAGGAAATATTGCGATGATGAGGAAGAACAAGATTCCAGTTAATCGTCAACTGGTTTCCGATATACAAAAATTGGAAAACGAAGGAAAAACTACAATAATACTTGCAAAAAAACGTAAAGTAATCGGAATTATAGCCATCGCTGATATCGTCCGCGAAACTTCAGCAGATGCAATACAAGAGCTCAAGAAGATGAACGTGGAAATCTACATGATAACTGGGGACAATGAACGCACAGCAAAAGCTATTGCAAAACAGGTCGGAATAGATAATGTTTTCTTCGAAGTTCTCCCTGATCAGAAAGCTGGCTATGTTAAAAAATTGCAAAAAAAAGGCATGAAGGTTGCAATGATAGGCGATGGTATTAATGATGCACCAGCACTTGCACAAGCAAATGTTGGTATCGCAATGGGTTCTGGTACTGATGTAGCTATTGAAACAGGTGGCGTCATATTAATGAAAAACAATCTAACTGATGTGCCAAAAGCATTGAAACTTAGTAGAATGACGCTTGCAAAGATAAAACAAAATATGTTCTTCTCGCTCATTTACAACATTATCGGAATACCTATCGCAGCAGGTATATTATATACAACAACAGGCATCCTGCTGAACCCAATGATTGCAGGTGGTGCAATGGCAATGAGTTCTGTGTCCGTAGTGAGCAATTCACTATTGCTTAAAGCGAAGAAGATATGATTTATAGAATGAGATCGTTTTTTTATTTTCCCCGTCTTGCTCTTGCCGCTGATATATAATTTCTATCAGTTCTTCTGAATTCTTCGATTTTTCTCCTAATCTGTCGTTCGAGATCAGTCAATGCATTCTGAGTTATTGTAATGAGATCACCATACGTTTTTCCTTTCTCTCCCTTTGATTTCGTGCTGACAAATCGTCCTGCTGATGTTGGAAGTTCTAGATTAACAGCATAATTTATTTTATCACTCTGTGTTCTGATCTTCTTGATATGTATTTTCATTGGCTGAACCTCAACACTTTTGGCAATACTTTTTATAAAATTACTAATAGCTATCTGTAATCTTGCAACAATCTCCACATCCTCTTCATCATTGAGTCCGATAATTTGGAACAGAGCCTGTTTCGTAGGTCTAACAAGTTTTCTCAGAACATCCTTAGGTGTTATGATACCGTATACCCCATTCTCAACAAGAACCTCTTCATTTTTCTTGAGAAGCTCTATAACACGTCTCATTGATGTATCCGGTCCTACTACAATAGGTTTTTCAATGAAATTTGTCACAGGTATTACATCAAGACCGAAAGCATTCGAATACCCTTGTCCTGTGCTGCCACGTCCACCGTATTTTTGTTTGCCTGGTTGTAGAACCTTGAGAAGATTCAGCGTGCCAACAATGCCTACAAAATGACCATTTTCTATCACTGGAATTCTCGATATGTTTTTATGAAGAATCATATCTTTGACTTTTCCCAGTTTATCATTTTCGCTAATATACTCGCATTCAGTCATGTATTCCACCGCACGGCCACCTGCCTCAACGGTCTTTAGCACATCCTGCTCAGAAATTATTCCTACTAGACCTCGGTCAAATACAGGGATGGCTCTCACATTGGCATCGATTATGAGTTCAATTGCACGATTGATATCATCATGTGATGTCAGTTTCGGTGTTGATTTCATGAGTGAAGAAACCTTTGTGTTGGCAGGATCTACCTCCCTTGTCACAATACTATTGACATGGAGCATCCCAATAACATCACCTTTCCCATGATTCTTATCTTCTTGTGTAGCAATCACAGGAATCTGATGAACATCACATCCAACCATCTTCACAATAACCTTGGAGAGCATATCATCAGGACCACATGTGGTACAGTTCTTGTTCATGACATCTTTAACTAACATAAGAGTTACCTCTAACTCTATTGGTTTTCAAGAATTTAAACAAACTAAGAATGTGATACGAGAAATAAGTTAAAAGCATCAACAAGCGTTCAGTATATTTTTTGATTGGAGATATAAATTGGAGGCATATTTTGGCAGATTCGTGTCATCCATATCATACTTTCACCACCCGACAGTCATCCTTAAATAGTTTACGGTGATAAGTTTGGATATGACAACAAGCATACCAGCTTTGGAAATACGGAAGACTGTATTGGAGCCATATTCAATAGGTCATATTCCAGTGCATAAGAAAATAACTGCCCGAGAGGTCGTAACCAAACCGGATTATGCTACATTGAGACAGACAATTCACGCAGCGCTGACTCATCCTAGAATAGCTAAATATTACATCAATAACCGAGGAGAAGGAAACTGGTGCAATACTGTTGTATTCTACAATACTGATGCTAGCAGAAACGAGAGAAACGAATGGTTTGAGGGTCCTGTAGAAATTTCAGACAGAGTAACACGTCCTACTAAATTTTCTAGGAGTGGTAGACTTTATCTTCCAGATACTGGATGGGTAAAAGCTGTCAAAGACGGCGATCGTGTTATCACATATGATATGTTCGAGAATGGCGGTTTCGCCAGAGAGACAACTGATGATAAGCAGGTCGCAGAGGAAAGTTACAAGGAAAATGGTCTTGATCCTAAATTGGTATCCAAACAATGGCGAAGATCACCAGGCAAACACGGTTTAGTTCCGGTTTATCGGTATTCCAACAGTGACGTTGGTCCTCTTAGTGTCGATGCGGATTGGGGCTTCGACGATTTTGACTACAGGAACCCGAATTTCGGTGCTCTTCCAGTCAGTGGGTAGTACGAATTGCGGAGCAATTCGTTTTCGTGAAAAAATAGAGTGAACATTATGATTTCTGAAATGGGGGGGGGGTCGTGGACCTTCTTCACCAGGATTTTTATTGAAAACTGATTCTAAATATAGTTTTTTGCTCAAGCTTTTTCGCAAAAAGCTTGTCATAGTCCTGATCAGGACAGACGAGTTACTTGAGTCTATGGACTTTCGTAGAGTGTCTTTTGAACCACATGCTCACTTATAGTGCCTTTTGATTTTCATTGCTCTGGCCATGAAATACAGCGATAACATCTGCTGATTCAGGATGAAATCGCAGTGGTGATCTTAATAAGTGAGCTAATTTAGTTCCGGTTTATCGGTATTCCAACAATGACAATGGTCCTCTTAATGTCAATGCGAATTGGAACTTCGACAATTTTGACAACAGGAACCCGAATATCGGTGCTCTTCCAGTCAATGATTCAACTGGTCAGGACGTTTATGATTCAAAACCCGATGTGTGTCCTTTAGATCGCATCGGAGGTTAGTTTATGTATACAAAACTATTTCAGAAATGTTATGACCTGATAAAATATGTTTATCCACTGTTGAACAAATTTCCGAAATCTCAGAGATTGATATTATCTCAGCGGATCGAGAATACTGTAATACTTTTATTGGATGATGTTACTCGACTGAATTATAAGGATAGTAATGTATTGCGGAAGAATATATCGATGAAATCCCAAAGGCTTCAAATTTTATTCAGGGTCAGCAAAGATCTGTCATTTCTACGATTCAAACAGTATGAACATCTGTGTAAACTACTCGAAGAAATACGGAGTTTGGTTGGTGCTGACTCTGAACCTCTATAGCGAACTCTGTTCCTTCAGAAATTTATACAAGGCTTTCTGTAAAGCCAGAAAAAATAAACGATTTAGCAGAGGAGTTAGCAGATTTGAGCTGAAACTTGAAAGTAACATGCTTAAGCTTCAAGCAGAGCTGGAATCGGAGACGTACAAACCACGACCGCTCAAGAGATTCATCATTCGTGACCCCAAGAGCAGAGTCATCCATGCATCGCATTTCCGCGACAGGGTTGTGCACCATGCTTTATGCAATATCATCCAGCCGATTTTCGAGAAAACATTTATTCATGATTCGTTTGCGAACCAGATCGGCAAGGGAACTCATAAGGCATTGAATAGATTTGATGAGTTTAAGCGTAGAGTTTCTAGGAACGGGCGACTTCTCGAGAATGCTATGTACTCCAATCAAACGGTTGGCCATGTTCTCAAGGCTGATATCAAGCATTATTTTCAGGAGGTTGATCATGAGGTTTTGATGAATATTATCGGTAAGAAGATTTGTGATGAACGAGTGATTTGGTTGATTGACATTATATTGAATGCAAATCTCACATCAAGCGATGATGAGATTTGTTTGGTGAAGTGGAATAAATCGAAAGGCATAAGAACATCTTCCTCTAAAAAAGGCATGCCACTCGGCAATCTCACAAGTCAATTCTTTGCGAATGTCTATCTCAGTGAACTGGACTACTTCGTTAAGCATCAGCTCAAGGCGAGATACTATATCAGATATGTGGATGATTTTGTGATACTGCATAGGTCTCGGGGGGTATTAGAATCCTATCAGAATCAGATTGCTGAATTCCTGAGAAGTCGGTTGCGAATTGAACTACATCCCGATAAGACAAAGATATCCCTGATATATCACGGAACTCCGTTTCTTGGATTTCGGGTTTACTACTATCATAAATTGCTCAAGAAGAGTAATATTCGGCATTTTCAGAGACAACTTGAATGGCTCATACAATTATATCGGTTTGGTGATATATCTGAGCAAAGCTTAACTGCTTCTGTCGATGGGTGGCTTGAGTATGCAATATATGGGAACACACGGAAGATGAGGCAACGGGTTACAAATATCATCAATAAATTATACCCTTCAGTATAGAAATCTATATATCCAACTGTCATCAAATAATGACAAGTGATGACAGAATGAGAACGACAGTAAGATTCGCTGAGAAGGATTGGGATTATATGCAAAAATTGATTAAAGAAGGGGAATTCAGTACTCCTAGTGATGTCATTCGTGCAGCGGTAAGAGAATTCAGAAAAAAACACGGTGAGTAAAATGGAATGGCATGTCTGGGATTTCCCGGATACATTATATATAAAACTTTCCGAGGATTTTAGAAAGGAATTGTGTGATAGATTAGTTAATAAATTTGGTAGTAGGAATAAAGCGTCCATATTCTTAGGGATAAACACAACTACCCTGAAGCGTGGCTTACAGACGGGTATAGATTCTGAAGGTTTTGAGGCATATACTTCTATGAAACTTATAAAGAAAATACTTGACATTTTCCCAGAAGATAAAGAAGCAATCGAAAGAAATGTTATAGCTTATCGGGCTAGATCCGGAAATTCTATCACAAACCCTATACTACCACTTAGAGAAACACCAGAAATGTATTCTATCATAGCCCACATGATATGTGATGGTAGCGCTGGTGAAAGAAAGTCTCCGGTTTATTACAATAGTTGTAGAGAACTATTGGAAGAGTTCAAAAACTATCTGACCACCTTTGGAGAGATGAGAACAAACGAATATCTTGTACATTCCAAGGTTTTACCAGTTTATGGCATTTTGTTTCCGAAGGCAATAACGGATATTTTGTCACACGTATTTCAGATTAAATTTGTTAGAACGGAACATCTACCAAAAAAAGTATTCTCCACTACGGAGGAATGTAAGTATGCTTTTATTAGAGCATTGTTTGACGACGAGGGTACATTCTCATCGAAACAGAGACAGCTAGTTTTCATTCAGAAAGAATATGGAATAGTCAGAGACATTAAGAAGCTCTTCGATTCAATTGAAATAAGAACAGGATACATATCGAAAGTGGATAGAGACATCGGAATTCTGCACAGTATAACTGTGTTGTCGCAATCACGAGTAAAATTCAAGACAGTAATAAATTTTACACATCCAGAAAAGAGAAGAATACTAGAGTATGTTGTCAAGAATGATATGGAAAGAAAAAACTATGTTACACTAAAAACAAAAATAATACAAATGTTTGAACAACAGAATAGCCTGAGCCGATTAGAGATAACGAACCGATTGAAATCAAACATAAATTCAGTCACAGAAATTCTTTATGAATTCAGGAAAGAGGGCATAATAGAAAGTAATTTCAATGGGAAAAATAAACCGTATATTTGGAGCAAAGCTAAGGTTTGTGTCTCGTAATTTGCAGATAAGTGCAATCCGACTCATTGTCAACTATTGCCCACAACATCTTTGCACGGATATTATGCGCTAGACGAACAGCTCTTGACAATTCCTGGAACGAACAAGTAAAATCTTCAGGTACAGCAAATACAATCCATTTTGTGTGTTCTTTAGCAGATTTTGGACCTTTCTTCAGCTGAACACCACGGTCATATACCCTGAAATCACAACCAAATTTATAACCAGTTCTTACCAGGAGACCGCGTTCTCTGAGATCCTCGTAAACTCTATATTTATGTGAAAATCTCCTATCGAGTGAGCATGCATGTTGATAGAGTTGCTCTACTGTCATTGGCTCACCGTTATTCAGAACCCGTATTCTACCTCTTTTCAAGAGCAGTACTGACTCTACCATTGAGAGCTCTAGTCTGTCACCTACTTCTTTACCATAATATCCTGGTTCATACACGATTTCCTTTTTCTCAAACACAACCGCCTTTTCGCCATCAAGCGTAGTATCTACTATTTCTCTCGGTTTCTCGAGTTGTACGTTTTTTGTATCAATGTCCTCGTTGAACGTTTCCTCTTTTACCGGTTCAAAGTTACTGACACCTTCACGATTCCTTTGTTTATTTTTCTTTGACATGATTTCGCCTTCAGAAGTAACGAGCAGTACCCATCAGGTAGAACTCTATGCCACTTCTAGAAATGTTAATATATGGAAAGGTTTAAAAAGGAAAATTATACATGTGGGTCATCTGACGTATTTGAGTAAACAGGAACCGTTATGTCGTGGTTAGTAATATCAACGTGTCTGGTATTTCCTCTATATTTCCACACTTCACTGAGCATATCAACAAATTCAGAATATTCCCCCCTGAGCGGGCCGTTGTTTCTGAAAGCGAGTGCTTCTTTCAAGAATGGTCCATGATCGCAACATTTTTCATAGAATTTTCTGTCAGTTGCACAATATTTTATAAAATAATCTCTAGAACCGAACATTTTACCATACGCATTATTTATTATAATCATAGCAACGTTATCAGTCATCTTCTATTACCAATAATACATACGGTCTAAGAATAAAAAGAGAAAATGGGACGAGAGGGATTTGAACCCTCGACACCACGGTCTTCAGCCGTTTGAACTAAAATCACATAACGTGATTTTATGTGCTCTCCCAGGCTGAGCTACCGTCCCATTACCTGGCTAAACTGAATAAGTGATCTACCTTTAAGTATTTTAAAACGACGAAAGGATGAATAGTAATATACCCTTATATCTTGAAAACCGTATGGTTTTGAGATATGGGGATTTTCGAAGAAAAGCCCCTGTAGCTCAGTAGGTTTGTTGATACGTAGGTATTGACATTATCAAGAGCATCTGACTGTTAAATTTTCCGCAAACGTTTTTGCGCGAAGCGGAAAAGGGTTTTCAGAGGGTCGTAGGTTCGAGTCCTACCGGGGGCGCTTTTAGTTTTTGTGATTCAAATATAGAAAACGTTTATTGCCGACGTGGCGGAGTCTGGTAAACGCGCCTGCCTTGAGAGCAGGAGTGCCTTGCGCACATCCAGGTTCAAATCCTGGCGTCGGCGCTTA
>JBDRFU010000045.1:0-7065 GCA_043818435.1 Candidatus Aenigmatarchaeota archaeon | reverse complement strand
CGAGAGGACTGAACGAATTGGTTTACCGAGGGATGCTGGTTCACGGGCGTTCGGAGAGGCAACTAGGATCCCGGAGATCACTCGTGAGGAATCGGAGTTGGAATCACCTAGTTATTCAAGATTTTCTGGACCGACATTTTCTAAACCTGGTGAGGAGAGAACAACCGATAAGTTTGATATTCTTCAAAGACTTGATATGATCGAGGCCACGCTTTCTGCAATTCGTGCACAGACCGAAACTATAAATGAGAGACTCAAGACCATGGATATGAAGATTACACAACAAAGACCGGTGAGGACAGGTTACTTTTAGAAAAAGAAATTCATAATTCTTCTTCATTTATTATTTCAATTCCATTCTTTTTCAGAAGGGTGGTTGTAATGCCGTCGCCATCTATTATCGTTCCAGAAAAAGTACCATTGAAAATCTTGCCGCATCCACACGATGGACTTGGTCGGTATAATATCGCTTCCTTGATGCCGAATAGTTTTGCAATTTTTAAGGTTTCTTCCGCACCCCGATTGAAATCTTCAGTAACATTTTTACCGGATTTCGTAAAAACCTTTTTGCCTCTTTGTTTAGATGGTTCCCGTGGTGTTGGCAGACCGCCAAGTTGCTCAGGACAAACTGGAATAAGAACTTCTTTCTTTGCTAGCTCGATGATTTTTTCATTCACCATGTTTCTACCATCATACCGGCAGTTTATGCCAAGCAGGCATGCGGAACAGAGTTTCATGCTAGAGTTTCATTAGGAAGATTTATATTGTTGTAAAATGTCGTTCGATCGTTACCCAATCTCAATCTGGTATTCGTTTTCTAAAATTATTTCTGGTTTTCCTTCGTATATTTTTACTATGCCTTTGATTCGTACGGTTTTGTCAACGTAGTAGTCTTGCGGATTTTCTGGAAAGTTTTTCATATCAGATGAGAAGATTACTGCTGTGAAGCAGTGATTTGGATATGGTTTTCCGAAGTTTAGAAAAACTGTATTTGATTTGCTGGCTTTGTAGCTATCAACTACCCGACCTTCGAATATTTTATTTTCTCCTATGTAATCCGTCGCATCACAGACATTTATGGCGTTGCCTACGAATTCTGTCCATGTGGCATTTTCATCTGGTAGTATTGTTGTATAATCGCTTAGTTGACTTTCACCACTCCATTTGCATCCGGTTTTACTTTGTATTGCCTCTCTTTCTGCAGCTGCTATCTCATTTTGATATTTTGTATTTTCTGGTGATGATCTGGCAACAGCAAATCCTTCTCTCACCATTCTTGTGTTGACAGTGTCTCCATCTAGTATGAGATATCTTAGATATCTTTCATATATGTCTTGGTTTTCATTGTCTGATTCTAGATAAACTTCTTCGCCAAGGACGAGTTCTTCAAGTCGTTCTTTTGCTGTTTCATAGCACGGATATCCTTTTTCATCGCTATCCATTCCTAGTAATCTTATTGTGTAACCACCTTCGACTATTACGGTGTCTCCATCGATAATCTTTGTCACGATTTTGTATCCATCTGGTCCTGAGCTGGTTGCATATCCTGTTATCGATCTGTTAAACACCAGAAAGAATGTTGCGATCCCAATGATTATTATGATTAGTACGGATGCTAGGCATATCTTGGTTGTTTTTGATAGGATTATTCCCATGGTATATTTTTCAATTGAGGTGTTTATATTATAAAATATTCCCCTTTTTCTCTTTGTTCACGGTCAATTGCGCTATCTGGTTTGTTTGCGCGCGGCCGTTTGTTTTCTGGATCTGCTCGGAAAGTGATGTTGAGTTCTTTTAGGAACTTGTTCATAGCTGTTTTTACTGGTAGTATCTCGGCGCGACCTTGTTTGCCAGATTCGCCTGTGAAGAGCATGGCTCGGTCGGAAACATAGCTAAGGAACAAAAGGTCGTGGTCTATTATTGCGCATGTTATCTTGCGTGACCGTAGAAGTTTTGCCAATGCAAGACGTTGGTCAACATCCAGGAATGCAGATGGTTCGTCGAGTAGATATAGATCAGCGTCCTTGCTCAGTGTTAGTGCTATTGCAACGCGTTGTATTTCTCCACCAGAGAGATTTTTTACTTGTTTTTCCATCAGGCGTTCGAGTCCTAGTTTCATGATGATATCATGTTCCACTCTTGCAAGTGCTTCTAGGACCGTTCCTGGGAGATCTGGTTTTATTGTCTGTGGTTTGTAGGCAATGCGAATACTTTTGCTTAGCTGACCATTTGACATCTCAAGTTCACCTGCAAGCATTTTTGCGAATGTTGTTTTACCAAGTCCGTTTTCTCCAAATATGCCTAGAATTTCGTCGCGGTAGATATCTCCACTGCCTGCGTTGATTTCGAATTCATCAAATCGTTTTTCAATGTCATAGAAGGAAACGAGAATCTGTTTGCTTGTGATTTTTGGTAACAGGGATGAACTGAAATCTATTTTTTCTCTGATGCGTACATTATCTTCTGGGATCATGCCATCGAGGAAGATATTGATACCGCGTTTGACTACATATGGTTTGGAGACTACTCCGAAGACACCTGGTTCACCATAAAATACATGGATGTTGTCAGCTAGAAAATCCATTGTAGCTAGGTCATGTTCGATTACGATGACGTGTTTACTCTCAGCTTTCTTGCGGATTGCTTTTGCCATGTTGAGTCGTTGTCTGACATCTAGGAAGGATGATGGTTCGTCGATGTAATATACATCAGCATCTTTTGTGAGACATGCTGCGATTGCAAGTTTTTGGAGTTCCCCTCCACTGAGTTGTCTTATGTTTCGATTCATGATGTTCTGCATTCCGAATAAATCTAGATATTCTGGATCGATCTTGATATCTGAGATGTTTTTTCCTTGTTCATCTAGGCGGCTGAGTGCGAACACGTTTTGCGGTTTATAGGAAACCTTAATTTCGGATTTTCTTAGTTTTTCTAGGTATGATTGTAATTCCGTTCCTCTATTAATTTTGATGAGTTCGTCCCAGATGCTTGGAGTAGGACTATGTCCCGGGGATGTTTCTTCTTGTATATATCCTAGATTCGGTTCTGTTTTTCCAGCAAGAATATTCAATGCTGTGGTTTTTCCAACTCCATTAGGTCCGAGTAATCCAACCACGCCTTTTACTGGGATTGGTAAACGGAAAAGTGCAAAATCGTTTTTGCCGAACCGGTGTACTGGATTTTCCTTGAGGGCTGCTGGGAGATTGATTACTGTGATTGCTTTGAATGGACATTTTTTTACACAGATCCCACATCCGATACACGTGGGTTCATCTATTTCTGAGAATGTTTTTACTGTTACACAATCTACTCCTTTGCGGTTTACAGGGCATGCCTTACGACACTCCTGTCCACATTTCTTAACCTTACAGAGGTCTTTATCAACGATGGCTATTCGGGGTTGCATGATATCATCACTTTACATATAATATTATTTCTTTGATAATCATATTCACGGTTTTGTTTTTTATATCAATAGTTCTACCATAGTTGAATTTGGTCACAAGTTTGTATACTTGGTATGTCGCGTCTTTTCCATATGATTTCTTTCGTTCAGCATCTCTCTTTACACATAGTTCTACCGGTGCTTTTAGAGTAAAAATGAAATGTGGTGTATCTAGTTTTCTTATCAGATGGATTATTTGTTTTTTGTGATAAAAATTATGTTCGATTACTACTGGTCTGGATTTCAGTATTTTCTTTATTTTTGGAAGTTCCTTGTTCGTTGCTTTAATGAAATTTTTGAGTGGTATACACTCGTCTTTTTTGAAGGTTGTCATATCCAAGTTATGTTTTTTCAGGGTTTTGTCTATCGATACATAATACGCGCCAAGTTTCTTTGCCAGTTTTTTTGCTATCGTAGTTTTTCCTATTCCCAATGGACCTCGGATCACTATGAAATATTTCATATTATCACTTAGCAGCAGATATAATTTCTATTACATCGCGATGCTTGAGTTCGTGGTCTTTGCCGATCTTGAGGCGTTTGCGGACGTCCATGGCAAATAGAAAGCCCTTACCGAGATCGGTGTGAATCTTGTTCGCAAAGTTGAATGCTGTTGTGCCTGGTGGCATGAGGAAACAATCTGGTAGGATACGACCTTCCTTGTCACCGAGTTTGTGCATACCGCCTGGAAATATTGCGATGTATTTTAGAAACTCGAATACAGCTTTTTCTAAGACGTCTTGGACACCAGTGCTTTGGTGTGTTTTCATAAATTCGCGGATTTTTTCTAGTGCATCTAGTTGCTTTTGATTCAGTTTTTCTGGTGTGAGAAGTTTGAAATCGCTTTCTCCTGGATAGTATTCGATTACGCCATTTTTTGCAGCCATCTTGAGAAGGAGCTCGAAGTCAGCGCTGCATGGTATCATGGTGTGATCAGGGAAGTTCTTTTTGAGATTCTCGTAGTTCTTTGAGCTATTTGGTAGGTCCATTTTATTACATGCGATTACTATGGGCTTGGTTAGTTTTCTTAATTCCTTTGCTAGTTTGAATGTCTGTTCATCTGTCCAACTAACTGGGTCTGCTTTGTTGATACTGAGTTTTGAAATGGAACGATCCATCATGGATTCGGTTACCTTGAATGAGCTCATCTGATCTGTTAGTGTTTTTCCAATATCTCCTTTTTGTGATTGTACTTGTTTTGCAACCTTGACAAGACCTTTTTTTAGTATGTCGGAATACCATAGATCAATTTCATTTTCCAGAAAATTTACTGTTATTGATGGATCATGTCCTTCGGTTGGTTTACCTTCCTCGTTTGTAGTTCCTGATACGTCGACGATGTGTATCAATACGTCTGCCTGGTTTAGATCATTGAGAAACTTATTTCCTAGACCTTTGCCTTCGTGTGCACCTGGGACAAGTCCGGCTACGTCTAGGATGTTTATGGGAACATAACGAATGTGATTATGACAGAAACCGTAACGTGGATTGCATGTCACATTGAGTTCTTTGTCTGCACATGGTACGCGTACGAATCCGATTCCTGTGTTAGGTTCGATTGTTGTGAAAGGATAGCTAGCTATTGCTACATCTACCATGGTTGCTGCTTTGAAGAATGTGGATTTTCCCGATGAGGGGGCTCCGACTAAACCGATTTGCATGATATCACATTACGAATGAGCTTTTAAGAATTAATTATAGCAATGCCCCGAGTATCATTGGCCAGGCAATCGTGGCATCACAAATGACGTCTACTATGTTGGCCTTGGCTGAGATTTTTTTCCAGGACTTGGCTTCGCGAAGTGGAGCGCCTGAAAGGCCTCCGTGTTCTGGTCGATCCATTGTTATCTGGATTGCGTAATCTAGTGATTTGCCAGAGACCTGCATCATGATGAAACCGAAGTTTTTTGGCACACCACCACCTAGGATAACCATTCCGAATTTCTTTTGCTCATGGACTATATTCTGAAAATCACGAATATCATCCTGGTTGTAGATTTTTAGATCATGATCCTGTCCCCACATCCAGGTTTGGAATCCTAGGATTGAGTCTGTGATTGCTGGGCAAAATATTGGGATGTTGTTTTTCCATGCTGCACGGATTATGGATTCTTCGTCTTCGATGTATTTTCCAAGTTCTTTGAGGAATTGGTTTGGTGATATCTTTTGTTGTGACATAAGCGGCAGGATTTTTTGTAGTCGTTTTTCCAGTATCTGGTATCCCTTATCTGGGAGGAACACGTCATAGAGACGATCAATATTCTTTTTCGCAAGCTTGGCGTCATCTACGTCTGGTGATCCTGGTTCATGATATATTCCAAAGGCTTCTATAAGATCATGTGTAAGAATTGCGCCTGTGCAGATTATACAGTCAACGAGTTTGTTTTCAATTGCTTTAACAAATGTTTTTCGCATACCTGCTGATACGAGAGCACCTGCTATTGTGAGAACTTTGTAGCATTTTTTATCAGCGAGCATTTTTTTATATATCTCCGCTGCTTCATTTACACGTTTGGCATTGAACCCTGTTTTATTAAATTCATTAACCAACTCGCTGATTTCCATATCCTTCCAGATATCTATACCGATTTTCTTTGTCATAACTAGGGGTATAGAGAAAAGGTTTAAATCTTGATTTTTACATGTCATTTTTTTGATATTCTATTTTAATTCTCTGATTCTGATAGATATACTATGCTCTACTCAAAATTATCTGATGTCTACGGGAAGCTTGAGGGAACAACGAAGAAGCTTGAGAAAAGAGATATTCTGGCGTATCTTTACAAGGAGTGTTCTGAGGAGGAATTGCATCAGGTTGTGTTATTTTCCATGGGAACTGTTATTATCACTGCAGATGATCTCGGGGTTGCTGAAGAACTGATGAGGCGGATAATTGCTAAAACCTATGGTGTCGGTGATTCTGAGATTGCAAGGAAGTTTAAGGAGCTTGGAGATCTTGGAAAGGTTGCGGAATTTTTTGCAGGACATCGTAGACAGAGGATGCTTGGACACAAGGAGCTCACGATTGAACATGTTTTCAAGAATGTTTCAGAGTTACCGAAGATTACTGGTAGTGGTTCACAAGATAGAAAGGTGGGATTGATTTCTGAATTGTTGACGCATGCAACTTCTAAGGAGGCAAGATATATTGTAAGGACTGTGCTTGGGGATATGCGGATTGGTGTTGCGCATGGAACTGTGCGTGATGCGATTGCAAAAGCTTTTGATAAGGAACCGAAAGATGTCGAGCATAGTTGGAATGTTACGGGTGATTTTGGCAAGGTTGCTGAGATGGCTCGTAGAGGACGTATGCGATCAGAGATATCTATATTTACACCAGTTCGGGTTATGCTTGCTGATAGATCACCGGATCTAGAGACTGCTTTACAGACTTTTGAAACTCCTGCTGTCGAGATAAAGCTAGACGGGTTTCGTGCACAGATTCATAAGCGTGGTAATGATGTCAAGATTTTCTCGCGTAGACTTGATGAGGTTACTAAACAGTTTCCAGAGGTTGTGAGATGGTCAAAGGAGTGTCTTCATGCTAGGGATTGTATTGTTGAGGGTGAGATTGTTGCTGTTGATCCGAAGACTGGATCACCTCAGCCGTTTCAACATCT
>JBDRFU010000044.1:0-2978 GCA_043818435.1 Candidatus Aenigmatarchaeota archaeon | reverse complement strand
GCAGATCGCAGATAGGACCGGATGTTCTAGAAAGTACGTTAAGAGAATGCTTGATATATTTAAAAAAACTGGAACCGTCAGGTTCGAATGTTCATTAAATCTATCCAAAATTCCAATTTATCCAATTTTTATAGGAATCCGAAGTTCGCATCCAAAATATGATGTTGAATTAATGAGAGACCTTGGTCGTCTTCCCTGTGTCTGTGTTGTGACAAGAGTGGCTGGTTCTGAATTCACTCACATATTGCGCGGAAGATTTCCTACGATGCAAAGCACTGCGACTTTTGGCAGAGAAATTTTACGAAAGTTTCATGATAAAATAGAAACAATTGAAACAATGCATGCCTATCGTATATTTCTTGAAGATGAATTAGAATACCTTACCGATAGTTACCTGTTTTCAGAAGAACATGAAAAAATGGATATAATTGACTGGAAAATACTGAAAGTGTTGAATGGTAATGGATTGGCTTCATTGAAGGATCTGAAAAAGGAAGTTAAACTGACTGAGCCGTCTATATACAGGAGAATAAAAGAATTGAAACGTCGCGGGATTTTGAATGGGTTCTTTATTACAAGGGTCTGGCAGAATATGAACCCGAGGCTTTTACCTACACGAGCGTTCTGTATGCTAAGGACAAAGGCTAATTCTGACGAACGTGATCCGGATACAATAGAAATTGATTTGGTTAAGAAATTCAATAAAATTAGATACGCTTATGGTGTTTTCGGCAGATTTTCAGTAATAGCGCATATCAAAGCTGATTCCCTTCGTGGTATCGATAAAATTACCTCCGAGGTTTCCCATGATAATAGAATTGCTGAAATGAAAACTTTCGTGATGATGGATTCTTGTAGAAACAACTGGATAGATGGTATGGTGGATTATTATAAGAAGCTAGAGAAGAGTGAAAATACTAACTAAACTCAATAGTCTAGAAACTTGATTTGACTCCAGTTTATTTCTCGTGGTTTGTCTATTTTTATAAAAAATCCCGAAAGATTGCGGTAATTGATTCGGAATCTTCGCATTTTCCGATCTTGAGTCGGATCTTGGCAGCATTTTCAAGGCCTTTTGTGAAATACATTGCATGACTTTTGATATGATTGTATGACACCTTGTACTTTTTGGCGAGTTTTAGATATTCCATGAACATCTTTGGTCTGGATTCTGATATGTATTTGCCTGCTTCTAGGAATTGTTTGATATCATCAAATACTGCAGGATTTCCGAGTGCGCCCCTGCCGATCGATACATAATCGACTTGACTTGATTTGAGTTTTTGAGCAAAGTCCTCGGCAGAGAATATATCCCCATTGCCTATAACCGGTATGCTGATGGATTCTTTCACCTGTTTTATGAGTTGCCAGTTGGCAACTGTACCATAATTTTGTTCTTTTGTTCTAGCATGTAGTGTCAAGGCAACGGCACCGGCTTTTTCTACAAGTTTTGCTATCTCCAATGCATTGATTTTCTTTCCATATCCAGATCTTATCTTGACTGTGATCGGTACGTTTACGTTGTCGACCATGTCTTTCACGATGGAAAATAATTTATCAGGATGCTTGAGAAGATCGCTTCCAGCACCTATTTTTGTGACCTCTTTCTCAGGACACCCACAATTTAGATCTATGATATCAAATGTCTTTTCAAGAATTTTCGATGCTTCTACAATTTCATCCACATCGCTTCCGAATATCTGCACGCCAGCTAGCTTCAGGCCCTTTCTAGAGAGAATATTCTCATTCAGATGTCCCACTACAACAGCTGCGCTGCTGACAAACTCTGTGAATGTAAGTGATGCGCCATACCTGTCGCATAATACCCTGAACGCTATATCAGTGTATCCAGCCATTGGCGCAAGTATGGCCCTACCTCTAAGTTTTGGAAAATCTGGCATGGAATTAGTTGTAGTGAACAGATTTTAAATCTCGAATACAAGTAAATTGATGTCACTTAAGTCAAAACTCTCAGAGCTCTCAGGCGTATCAGTGGATGAGATACCTGCAGGCTACCAGCTAATAGGCGATATTATACTAGTAAAATTCTTGAAAAAAATGTCAATAAAAGATAAGCGAAAACTTTCAGCCGCGTATCTTGAGATATTTCCATATGTTCGATTGATCTGCGAACGAAAAGGTGTAAGTGGTGAATTAAGACAACCAAAGGTGGTGATCTTGTCATTTCGTGACCGCAAGAATCGGAGCACCGAGACTGTTCACAAAGAACATGGTATATTCTACAAACTTGATGTGGCCAAGATCATGTTCTCGAAGGGTAATCTACTCGAGAGACAGCGGGTCGCTAAACAGCTTACATACGGTGAGACTGTTTTGGACATGTTTGCGGGTATTGGGTATTTTTCATTGGGTATAGCCAAACACAGTAAATCCCTGCGGGTATACTCAATTGAAAAGAATCGCATAGCATTCAAGTATCTGAAAGAAAATATCAAGCTAAATCATCTCAAAAATATCACACCAATTCTGGGCGATTGTAGACGAGTAAAACGAAATGTTCGTGCTGATCGCATGATGATGGGGTATTTCCCAGGTACGCAGAAATTTTTACCAACTGCTTTCAAATTTCTAAAGAAAAAAGGAGTCATACACTATCACAACACCTACAAAGAAAAAGAGCTGTGGTTCAAGCCCCTTATTGAGCTAGAACGGGCTGCTAAAAAAGCGGGGTATCGCATTTCCGCGATATTCGGCAGGAAGATAGTCAAGAGTTATGCGCCTCGTGTGTATCATATTGTGATTGATGCGGAGTTTGAGAGGAAGTGAAGGGGGTGTATATATCATATATTATGATTCAGGTGATGCTGATTTCATTATAACATAGACTGGATAATTTGTTCGACCTTTTTTTGATCCGGCTTGATCAGCCCCTACAGTTATATCCCACTCTTGTCCTCTGAATTCATCAAGAACGTGCTGAAGCATTTTGTTATCTGGCAAAATATCAAAATTGTCTG
>JBDRFU010000043.1:0-6757 GCA_043818435.1 Candidatus Aenigmatarchaeota archaeon | reverse complement strand
CGAGAGGACTGAACGAATTGGTTTACCGAGGGATGCTGGTTCACGGGCGTTCGGAGAGGCAACTAGGATCCCGGAGATCACTCGTGAGGAATCGGAGTTGGAATCACCTAGTTATTCAAGATTTTCTGGACCGACATTTTCCAAACCTGGTGAAGAGAGAACAACCGATAAGTTTGATATTCTTCAAAGACTTGATATGATCGAGGCCACGCTTTCTGCGATTCGTGCACAGACCGAAACTATAAATGAGAGACTCAAGACCATGGATATGAAGATTACACAACAAAGACCGGTGAGGACAGGTTACTTTTAGAAAAAGAAATTCACAATTCTTCTTCACTTATTATTTTAATTCCATTCTTTTTCAGAAGGGTAGTTGTGATGCCGTTGCCATCTATTATCGTTCCAGAAAAAGTACCATCGAAAATCTTGCCGCATCCACACGATGGACTTGGTTGGTATAGTATCGCTTCCTTGATGTCGAATAGTTTTGCAATTTTTAAGGTTTCTTCAGCACCGCGAATAAAGTTCTTAGTGATATCTTTTCCGGATTTTGTAAACACTTTGCTATCCTTTTGTTCAGCTGGCTCTCGCGGTGTTGTCAGGCCACTAAGTTGCTCGGGGCAGACTGGAATAAGAACTTCTTTCTTTGCGAGCTCGATTATTTTTTCATTCAGCTTGTTTTTGCCATCATATCTACAATTTACGCCAAGCAGGCATGCAGAGCAGAGTTTCATGCTAGAGTTTCATTAGGAAGATTTATATTGTTGTAAAATGTTGTTTGATCGTTACCCAATCTCAATCTGGTATTCGTTTTCTAGAATGATTTCTGGTTTTCCTTTGTATATTTTTACTACGCCTTTGATTCGCACGGTTTTGTCAGCGTAGTAGTCTTGCGGATTTTCGGGAAAGTTTTCTATGTCAGATGAGAAGATTACTGCTGTGAAGCAGTGATTTGGATATGGTTTTTCGAAGTTTAGAAAAACTGTATTTGATTTGCTGGCTTTGTAGCTATCAACTACCCGACCTTCGAATATTTTATTTTCTCCTATGTAATCCGTAGCATCACAGACATTTATGGCGTTGCCTACGAATTCTGTCCATGTGGCATTTTCATCTGGTAGCATTGTTGTATAATCGCTTAGCTGACTTTCACCGTTCCATTTACACCCGGATTTATTTTTTATTGCTTCCTTTTCCGCGGTTGCTATTTCATTCTGGTATTTTGTGTTTTCTGGAGAGGAGCGGGCAACAGCGAGCCCTTCTTTTACCATTATTGTGTTTACGTTGTCTCCATCCAGTATGAGATATCTCAAGTATCTTTCATATTGATCTTGGTTTTCGTTGTCTGATTCCAGATAAACTTCTTCGCTAAGGACGAGTTCTTCTAGTCGTTCTTTGGCTACCTCATAGCATGGATATCCTTTTTCATCGCTATCCATGCCTAACAGTCTTATTGTGTAACCACCTTCTACTATCACTGTATCTCCGTCAATGATCTTTGTCACGATTTTGTAACCATCCGGACCTGAGTTGGCGGTATTTGTTGCATACCCTGTTGTAGGTTTGTTGAATACCAGAAGTAAAACTGCGACTCCGATAATTATTGCGATTAATATAACTGCCAGAAATATCTTATTCGTTTTTGATAGAATCATTCCCATACTCTATTTTTTAATTGGGTGTTTATATTATGAAATATTCTCCCTTTTCTCGTTGTTCGCGGTCGATTGCGCTGTCTGGTTTGTTGGCACGCGGGCGTTTGTTTTCTGGATTTACATATATGCTTGTTGATGGCTTTAATAAAATTGAGGCAGACAATTTTGTATGAAGGCTTATAAAAATGGATCACACTTTTCATTGTACCCCGATTACGCAACGTATGAGATGCGGGATTTATTATTTTGTGGCAAAGTGCTTGAAGCAGAGCTTCAGGCAGATTTTAGCGGGAAAAATCTTGGAAAGAAAGTCACACTCAGATATGATGAAAGTTCTTCTACAACTTCTGTCGATTTCTATCCGGAAAATTCTGATTTTAATGGTTTGAAACGGATTGATGTTATTGTGTGTGGAACCGATATGAGAACAATAATAACCGGAGGAATGCGGCAGGTCACAATTCGCTGTGGCGTATTCAGTTATGCTATAGAAGAAGAGGATAATGCTCTGATGGTTTAATCTCTAAATAAAATAGTCTCCCCTTTCTTTTTGTTCTCTGTCGATCGCGGAATCGAGTTTATTAGCTCTAGGACGTCCGGTGGTACCTTCTTTTCTAAAAGTAATGTTCAACATTTTCAGGAATTTATTCATGGCTGTTTTTACTGGTAGGATCTCGGCGCGACCTTGTTTGCCGGATTCGCCTGTGAAGAGCATGGCGCGGTCTGAGACATAGCTAAGGAACAATAGGTCATGGTCTATTATTGCGCATGTTATCTTGCGTGAACGTAGAAGTTTTGCCAGTGCGAGACGCTGGTCAACGTCTAGGAATGCAGAAGGTTCGTCGAGTAGGTATAGGTCAGCATCTTTGCTTAGTGTTAGTGCGATTGCAACGCGTTGTAGTTCTCCGCCTGAGAGATTTTTTATTTGTTTTTCCATTAGGCGTTCGAGTCCAAGTTTCATGATGATATCATGTTCTACTCTTGCAAGTGCTTCGAAGACAGTTCCTGGGAGATCTGGTTTTATTGTCTGGGGTTTGTAAGCGATGCGGATGCTTTTGCTTAGTTGACCGTTTGATGTTTCAAGTTCGCCTGCAAGGATTTTTGCAAATGTTGTTTTACCAAGTCCATTCTCACCAAATATTCCTAGGATCTCGTCGTGGCAGATATCCCCACTACCTATTCTGATTTCGAATTCATCAGAAGCTTCGCTTCTGAAAGTTTTTTTAATATCATAAAATGAAACGAGGATCTGTTTGCTTGTGATTTTTGGTAGCAAGGATGAACTAAAATCTATTTTTTCACGAATTCTGACATTATCTTCTGGGATCATGCCATCGAGGAAGATGTTGATGCCGCGTTTGACGACGTATGGTTTTGAGACTACGCCGAATACACTTGGTTCACCGTAAAATACATGGATGTGATCAGCGAGAAAGTCCATTGTTGCAAGATCATGTTCGATTACGATGACGTGTTTGCTTTCAGCTTTCTTGCGGATTGCTTTTGCCATATTGAGTCGTTGTCTGACGTCTAGGAAAGAAGATGGTTCGTCAATGTAGTAGACATCAGCGTCTTTGGTTAGGCAGGCTGCAATTGCAAGTTTTTGTAGTTCTCCACCGCTGAGTTGCCTGATGCTTCGATTCATGATGTTTTGCATTCCGAATAAATCGATGTATTCTGGATCGATTTTAATGTCTGAGATGCTTTTTCCTTGTTCATCAAGACGGCTAAGTGCGAATACGTTTTGTGGTTTATAGGAAACCTTGATCTCGGATTTTCTTAGTTTTTCTAGATATGATTGAAGTTCTGTACCGCGGTTTATCTTGATGAGTTCGTCCCAGATATTTGGGGTAGAAATATGCCCAGATGATGGTGTATCTTCTTGTACATGTCCTAGATTTGGTTCTGTTTTTCCAGCAAGAATATTCATTGCTGTGGTTTTTCCAACTCCATTTGGACCCAGTAAACCTACCACGCCTTTTACTGGAATCGGTAGACGGAAGAGTGCGAACTCGTTTTTGCCGAAACGGTGGACTGGATTTTCCCTAAGGGCTGCTGGGAGATTGATTACTGCGATTGCTTTGAATGGACATTTTTTTACGCACAATCCACATCCAATACATGTGGGTTCATCTATCTCTGAGAACGCTTTTACTGTTACACAATCGATTCCTTTGCGGTTTACAGGACATGATTTACGACATTCCTGACCACATTTCTTGACCTTACAGAGATCTTTATCAACGATAGCTATTCGGGGTGGCATGATTGATCACTTTATATATGATATGATTTCTTTAACAATTCGATCCTTTGTTTTATTCTCCATATTGATAGTTTTACCGTAGTTGAATTTGGTTACAAGTTTGTATACTTGATATGTTGCATCTTTTCCATATGATTTTTCTCTCTCAGCATCTCTCTTTATGCATGTTTTCAGATGAGCTTTAAGGGTAAATATGAAATGCGGCGCATTGAGATTCTTAATTATGTGGATTATTTGTTTCCTATGGTAGAAGTTGTGTTCGATAACTACTGGTTTTCTTGTTAGCATTTTCTTTATTTTTGGGATCTCTTTATCTGTTGCACTGATAAAATTTTTAAGAGGAATGCAATCTTCTGTTATTTCATCTAGTTTATGTTTTTTCAGGGTTCTATCGATTGATATATAGTGTGCTCCCAGTTTCTTTGCTAGTTTTTTCGATATCGTGGTTTTACCTATTCCTAGCGGACCTCTGATAATTATAAAATATTTCATGATTATCACTTCGCCGTAGATATAATCTCTATAACATCTCGATGCTTGAGTTCGTGCTCGCGGCCAATCTTGAGACGCTTGCGTACGTCCATGGCAAACAGGAAGCCTTTGCCGAGGTCTGTGTGGATCTTGTTGGCGAAATCGAATGCAGTTGTGCCTGGTGGCATGAGAAAACAATCTGGTAGTATTCTACCTTCCTTGTCGCCGAGTTTGTGCATACCACCTGGAAATATTGCGATGTAATTGAGAAATTCGAAGACTGCTTTTTCTAGGACATCCTGGACGCCTGTGCTTTGGTGAATTTTCATGAATTCACGGATTTTCTCTAGAGCATCTAGTTGTTTTTGATTTAGTTTTTCTGGTGTCAGGAGTTTGAAGTCGCTTTCTCCGGGATAATATTCAATTACTCCATTTTTTGCAGCCATCTTGAGTAGAAGCTCGAAGTCAGCGCTGCATGGTATCATGGTGTGGTTAGGAAACTTCTTCTTCAGGGTCTCATAGTTATTTGGTCCGTTTGCTAGGTCCATTTTATTACAGGCAATGACAATTGGTTTGGTTAGTCTTCTGAGTTCTTTTGCAAGTTTTATAATATGTTCATCTATCCAACTGACTGGGTCTGCTTTGTTGAGATTGAGTTTTGAGATAGAACGGTCCATCATGGATTCGGTTACCTTGAACGAACTCATCTGATCTGTGAGAGTTTTTCCAATATCACCTTTTTGTGACTGTACCTGTTTTGCAACTTTGACAAGACCTTTTTTTAGGATATCTGAATACCAGAGATCGATTTCATTTTCTAGAAATTCTACGGTTATCGAAGGGTCATGGTTTTCAGTTGGTTTACCTTCTTCGTTTGTAGTTCCTGAGACGTCTACTATGTGTATCAATACGTCTGCTTGATTGAGATCGTTGAGAAATTTATTTCCTAAACCTTTACCTTCATGAGCACCTGGTACAAGGCCTGCTACATCCAGAATGTTTATAGGCACATAACGTATGTGATTGTGACAGAAACCATAACGTGGATTGCATGTTACACCGAGTTCTTTGTCTGTACATGGTACGCGTACGAATCCGATTCCTGTATTGGGCTCGATTGTTGTGAATGGATAGCTAGCGATTGCTACATCTACCATGGTTGCTGCTTTGAAGAATGTGGATTTTCCCGATGACGGGGCTCCGACTAAACCGATTTGCATGATATCACATTACGAATGAGCTTTTAAGAATTAATTATATCAATACCTCGAGTATCATCGGCCATGCTATTGTGGCATCACAGATAACATCAACGATGTTGGCTTTTGCTGATATTTTCTTCCAGGACTTGGCTTCTCTTAGAGGAGCACCACTCAAACCACCATGTTCTGGTCGATCCATAGTGATCTGGATTGCGTAATCAAGAGATTTTCCAGAGACCTGCATCATGATGAATCCGAAGTTCTTTGGTACACCACCACCTAGGATAATCATTCCGAATTTCTTTTGTTCATGGACTATATTTTGAAAATCACGAATATCATCTTGGTTGTAGATCTTTAGATCATGATCCTGTCCCCACATCCAGGTCTGAAAACCTAGAATCGAGTCTGTGATTGCTGGGCAAAATATTGGAATATTGTTTTTCCATGCTGCTCGGATTATTGATTCTTCATCTTCGATGTATTTTCCAAGTTCCTTAATGAACTGGTTTGGTGACATTTTCTGTTGAGGGATGAGAGGAAGGATCTTTTGTATTCTTTTTTCTAGTATCTGGTAACCCTTATCGGGTAGAAAGACATCATAGAGTCTGTCGATGTTTTTTCTTGCAAGCTTGGCGTCATCTACATCAGGCGATCCTGGTTCATGATAAACTCCGAATGCCTCAATAAGGTCATGGGTAAGAATTGCACCTGTGCAGATGATACAGTCTACTAACTTGTTCTCAATTGCGTGCACAAAGGTCTTGCGCATACCAGCGGATACAAGTGCGCCTGCGATTGTGAGTACCTTATAACATTTCTTATCAGCGAGCATTTTTTTGTAGATCTCAACGGCTTCGTTTATGCGTTTGGCGTTGAAACCAGCTTTACCAAATTCGTTTACAAGCTCGCTGATTTTCATATCTTTCCATATATCTATACCGATTTTCTTTGTCATAACTAGGGGTATAGAGAAAAGGTTTAAATCTTGATTTTTACATGTCATTTTTTTGATATTCTATTTTAATTCTCTGATTCTGATAGATATACTATGCTCTACTCGAAATTATCTGATGTTTACGGGAAGCTTGAGGGAACGATGAAGAAGCTTGAGAAAAGGGATATTCTGGCGTATCTTTACAAGGAGTGTTCTGAGGAGG
>JBDRFU010000042.1:0-3131 GCA_043818435.1 Candidatus Aenigmatarchaeota archaeon | reverse complement strand
AGAAAAGACACTCGTTGGATAATACTTCTTTCGCAAGGCAGAGTGGCACAAAAGCAAACCCATATCATTTTTATCTCCCTGTCTGAAAACGTTCCCCGTTGAGTCCAGCTCAGTGAATATATCAAGAATCATGGCTGGACAATCGTTTGACAGATATTTTGACAGGAACATACCGAATCTCAGAATCCCTCGGTCATTTGTCATAATAGCAGTTGGTCCCTGATTAATTGCACACGATGCTCCTACCATAATTAGTTCATAATCAACATCGCTTAGTTCTCCTGGTTTCTCCAATATTTCTCCCAGGCGTTCTATATTGTCGATATCATAAATATCCAAATCCACAAGACGTGTCTTCAGAAGATCTCCAACATCGTTTCGTTTGCCTTCCAGATGGCTGTCTCTGGCTCGGTTTCCTGCATTATACCACTCATCAACAACACCTATGGTTGCCCTGATATTCGGATATCTCAAACAAAATTCATAGAAATTGTCAATATTTCCCAATGCTTTGAGATAATTGTCACGTGTTCCCCTATTAGCTTCCCTGTCATGAGGCTCGCAATAGACACTCAAATCCGGCAGTACTATATCGTATCTGCTCATAACCTCTCTTGACAAAAATGTTCGCGTCATGTTACAATTGACTGTGCGAAAAGAATAAAAATGAAGTATTTCTTCAATCGATCATCATCTCAGGTGCAAAATCTACACAGGATAGAAATATATCAGAAGAGATGCCCAACGATCCTTTCTTGCATGAGTCACGTTTTATTGTTGCTAAACCATTGATTCTTATTACACTCACATTATCTTCTTTATCCATGTTATGGTTGTTTACAACATTCAACACATAGGATCGGAAATTGTAATATATACCTGCACGCATTCCGTACATACCAGTTCGGCTAGATCTGAAAAACCCGTCATTAACATTGATATTGTCACCATCGAACAACGATTTGAGCAAATCATGACATCGTTCAGATGTTGGACCAATCAAAATTACTGGATGAGATTGAGATTCTCCAGAACATAGATAGCTATCATCATAGACCACAATTCCTGTTGTAGTTGATGGAAGCGCATTGAGCATTCGTTTGATATTCGCTTCATCATCTCTTGGTGGAGAAAAACTGGTGTCTGGAAAATATCTTGCTGCACGCCAAAATGTACCATTTGTTTCCAGATCACTAAAGGAAACTGGATGATTACGATAAAGGACATCTCCTAATTTACCATCAAGAATAACTCCTGTTCTGCCGGTTTTCTCTGCGAAAGCATCGGAAAAAACTAAAAACTTTTCTCTTTTGTTAACATCTCTAACATTACCTGGGAACGACACATTAGCAAGTGTTCTGTCATATTCTTTCAGAAGGGTGTATAAACCATGATTGGATTCATCAATCGAAAGATCTGGATTACTATTTGTTATTCTGTAGCTAACACGCTGACCTTGTCTATATCCGAATGAGTCACCAAGTTTCAAACGAAGAATAACGTATTTTGTCTTGTCTCCATCTGGCATTGCTACCAGATCTCCAGATTTCGTAGTACCAACAACAGTACCGTTTCCGTTAAAACTAATAATTGCACCTTCTGTGAAGTACGTGCGAAAAGAATAAGAAGGGTTTCTGTGGTATGAGTATAGTATTAATTAAAAAATAACCGTGCCCACTAATTTTATTTTCTCATCGCATACTTTCTAGGATCAATACCACGATCAATCACTTCTTCCTATACCCGAATATTTTATCATATTTTTTATGATCGATTATCTCAAGAATGAAACACAATATCTCCACACTACCGCCCCTAAGAGTATAAAGCATTCTCCAATAACCAGCAAGATCGACTACCCACATATTGTCTACTGGATAACCCGTCTTCTTCATAATAACTTTTGGTACAGAATCTCCATATTGTGGATTTAGTTTGATCATCTCAGATTTCTGTTTTATTGATTTCAATAACTGCTGTCTCTCTGAATTTTGTATGTCATTAGCTTGTTCTTCACCTACTGTTTTATTTAGTTCCTCAAACTCGTCAGCAGCTCTGCCAATAAACTGAATTTTCACTGGTTTCATAGATCAATCACTTTATTTTTCTCGATGAATCTAAGGAATTTGGAGTTCCGATTCTCTATCCAGGATATGCCTTTTGGTCCTATGAGAATTGATCCCCTATCCTCAAGATAGATGAGTATGAGTCTCAGGGTTTGATCCATTATCTTTGCTTTCAATTGTCTCTTGAGCTCCTCTAATGTCATGGGTCCATCAGCATCTCTTAGTGTTTTTTCCACTGTCAGAACGGTTTTTAGATTAGGCCAGTGATGAATATTCGCAGTGAGCCTAAGATTAATAGCTCTTCCCTGTCGTTCTCCATTTGTTAGCATCGTCATGAAGCATCACCTTATGTATTAATCAACAAAGAATATTTAAATGATATGTATAATATTATATGTATACACCAATATATATATTGGAGTTGTAATCATATCAGTACTGTGAGAAAAGTTATTTCCTCATCGCATATTTCCTAGGATCAATACCACGATCAATCAGCCATTGGCGAGTTCTGCCGGATATTACAAGTGGTTTTCGTTTAAGCTCTTCAACTGTTTTTGCACCAACAAGAAACATTGCGGTTTTGAATTCTTCTAGCATGTTCTCAAGATACTCGTATGCACCAAAGTAGCCATTTTCTATCTGAGCTAAGAATATTGGTCTTGCAAGTGCAACGATATCTGCACCCAATGCAATTGCCTTTGCCATGTCATAACCATTGTATATTCCGCCTGATGCTATTACCTGACCTTTGAAATTTTCTCTACATTCTATCAAACTAAGTGCAGATGGTATTCCAAAATCCCAAAACACATCACCAACACCTGCTTTACCACGCATTGAATCTATACCAATCCATGATGTACCACCAGCACCCTGAACATCAATTGCCTGTATCTTTGTTTTGTTAATCATTCTAGCAACTTCAGCACTAAACCCATGTCCAACTTCTTTAACAAAGACTGGTTTTGAGAAATTCTTTGAGATAAACTCTATTTTTTCAAGAAGACCACTAAAATCCTTGTCGCCACTGCTCTGAACTGCTTCCTGAGCAGCGTTTATATG
>JBDRFU010000041.1:0-4343 GCA_043818435.1 Candidatus Aenigmatarchaeota archaeon | reverse complement strand
TAGGAAAGAATATCATAACAGGGGCTCCATTGTGTATACATAATAAAGCCGAACGAAGCACGTTCAAAGATTTGCTTGCAGAGGTTCCAGCACTGGAATTGAACGAGCATCTGTGGAACATTCTAGGTCAAATGAAGTTAGATGGTAAAACATATGGTGAGATATACAGGCAGATTGCTTCTGAACTTTCCAATACAAAATTCAATATCATAAATGGCGAATTCTTGAATTTCATGGGAAGAATGATGCTACGATGGACCGAGTGTGTGGAGAGATTGGTATGATAACTGTTGTTATTCCTACGTATAATGAAGAAACTAATATCGAAGAAACATTGAAACATGTTATAAACCAGAATATTCCAAGGTCTAAGTATGAAGTGATTATTGTAGATGGTGGAAGCAAGGATAAAACTGTGAAGTTGGCCAAGAGGTATGCGAATAGGGTCATACAACAGAAAAGCAAGGGTGTTGGTGGTGCACGGAATGATGGTGTTGCTGTTGCAAAATACCCGATAGTTGCAACTACGGATGCTGATGTTATAGTTCCCACGGACTGGCTCAGTAAGATTTTAGATCATTTCAAAGATCCGAATGTGATTGCCGTATGTGGTTCGGATTTTCCTAGAGAACAGAATGGTAAGGCTATTGTTGTTTTCAAGTCGATACAAACAATCATCAGATTATTTTCAAAACTAGGAAAATATCCATTTTTTGGTACCAACACCGCGTTTAGGAAGGATGTCTTTCTTGGAATCGGAGGATATAGCCACCTACCATACATGGATGATGTGGAACTCGGAACAAGAATATCGAAATGTCCTGGAAAAATAATATTCGATAGAAAAATAAGTGTATTGTCATCTACCAGAAGATTTGAGAAATGTGGTTATCTGAATCTTGTGTTGTTGTGGCTTCAGGGACATATTCGTCTTATGCTGAGTAAACCACTGATACCGAGAAATTATTCTAAACAGAATTATTGATACCACGCGATTGTATGAATGATCTGTATACAGAAAATATTGCATCTGCTGATTCTTTGACACCGGAATGAATTTTTTTCTGATTTTTTACCATCACTTCCAACTGTTTTTCATTCTCAAGCATCCTTGGTAGATCATCAATCGTACCTGCCATCAGAATACCATCATTTTCACCGAGACGAGCAATTTTCCGCTGCTCTGCCTGTGTGGGGATCATCAACACAGGTCTTCTTATCATAACCGCTTCCATGAGTGCTGTATATCCTGATAAAACAATGACATCAGAAGCTACCATATATTCGAGTGGGTTTGTTGATGACATCTCTCTGAGTTTAACATTACCAATTGTTCTCGTTTCCGATTGTCCTAAAATAGCAAAATCATAATCTGGATATAATAATGCAATTCGTTTTACAGATTCTAGAAACTGTATTTTGTCAGCGGTGCCTGTAGAAGCAAAACTTGGTATTATGCAAACTGATTTTCTCAGACCAAGTTTCTTTTGTGTTGCTCTTTTTTTTAGTTTAATCGAGTTTGCCAATGCTCCTACTCGAATAATCTTATCTTTTATCTCCACTGGAGCATCAACACCAACGATATCAGGCACTATTATGAGTTTGAATGCCTTCGATAAATACAACCGCCACAGATGATCTACTTTCCTATATTTTGTAAACAATTTTGGCTGGTGGGTTATCATGATGGCAGGTTTTCTATATTTCTTCAGGTGAATCTTGCTGATAAGAGGAACTAGGAGTTCTGAATCTGATAGGATAAGATCTGGTTTATAACACTCGATTATCTTTACTATCCGAGCCGGATAGATCATAAAATTTCGTATAAGATCCCTTGCAAATGTTAATGTTCCTGTGAAATCGAGACCAGCTGAAGAAGCAAGTGGTATGGATCGGTATAATTTGAAAACCTTGTAATCTGTGTTTTTTTCTAGATATTCGTTGTATGGCCGACCTATTGCAAAGGCTACCTCTATATTCTTATGTTTCCTTAGTTCATCAGCGAGCACAAGTGATCTTGACAGATGCCCAAATCCTATATTGCAACATGCAAATAAAATCTTCATAGAAAGAATAACAACAGAGATGTTTTAAATTGATACAATCCGATTAATATTATGATCCCGGATATAGTAATTATAATCATCAATGCTTTCTGGTTTATTATTCCTGCGTATGCTGCGAATGCATTTCCGCCATTAGCTCGCGGAAGAAAACCACTCGATGAAGGTATGATGTTTGGGAAATCCCGATTGCTTGGGGATGGAAAAACCTTAGAGGGTACGATTGCTGCTCTTGTGTTTGGGTTTATTTTTGGAATTCTACAACTTTTGGCTCAGGGAATGTATGATGTAACTCAGATCGGACTTTTTGAGATGACTATTCAACTTATTCTGTTCATAGTTATAGGTGCGATTGCAGGTGATCTTATTGGATCGTTTGTCAAACGCAGGATAGGATTAAAGCGCGGTGCCATGTTTATAGGGTTTGACCAACTCGGTTTTGTAATATTTGCTCTTATTTTTGCTGCACCGTTATTAATGCTTAGATGGGAATCTATCATTTTTCTACTCATCGTAACACCGGTGATACATTGGATTGGAAACATAATTGGATATCTAGGAAAGGTTAAGCAGGTACCGTGGTAGAACTTGACTTTAATAATTTCGTATCAAATCTTCTTTCATGACAAAAATTGAGGCTAAACCAGATGACTCGTCTGGCATGTTGAAATTTGATATTCATATACATTCAAGACATTCTGATGGAGTTGGTACACCTACCGAGATAGCAAAACAAGCGAAGAAAATCGGTCTTGCTGGGTTTGCTCTTACTGATCATGATAATATGAAAGGATTGAAGGAGGCAAAGATCGCTGCTCAAAATGCTGGTGTGATATTCATACCTGGAATTGAGGTTACCACTATATCCGGAGATATCCTTGCGATTGGAATTGAAGAGCTACCAAATACGAATGATGCGTTGGAACTTATTGATAAGATCAAACAGCAAGGTGGTGTTGCTATACTTGCTCATCCTTTTGCAGGACTCTGGGATCTATCGTTTGCAAATCTTCCTGATATAGTGAAGAGATTTTCAGCAGTTGAGATATTTAATGCTATGACTCATTTTGAATTGAATATGGAAGCGATCAAGCTTGCTAAGCAATTGGATATGACTGGCACTGCTGGTAGTGATGCGCATCCTGTGAGTGAGGTTGGTGCTGCCTACACGATGTCAAAAGATGATGATATAATTGGTGCCATCCGCAGAGGCGAGGTAAAGGTTGGTTGGAGAGTTTAGAGAAGTTATTTCTTTTCCTGTGTCTTGAAAACGTTGGTTTTTGAGACATCTGGAAGCCCGTCACAACAGTTTAAGCTTCCCAGTGATTTTATCGATCTTATCGCTTTTATCCGGGCCTATCCCAAGAGATGTTATTGTTCCTGTTGGTACAGCAGTTAGTCCTGCGTCTACTATCAACGCACATGGGATCTTTGCTTTTTTGCATTTTTTTTCAATGTCTTCAAGTTCCTTCAGGTTTTTCACACCGACAACAACCTTTTTTTGACCATGATGTTGCCAATCATCAACGATCTTTTTGTCTGCTTTGATAACAGAAGAAAGGCAGGCGTGTGCACACTGTGCTGCTGCTTTTCCCTTTGACAATTTGATATCTTTCCTAATGACAATTATCTGTTTTGTCGACATTATATCACCTTTTTCTCTCCTACTGTTTTTGACTTGTATATAGCCAATCCGAATGACTGGAATGTCGTGATTACTGATAATATGGTAACCGCAACTAAAATATAGATGGTAATAAGCGGGTAGTTTATTGATACCAATAGTGCAACAAGCAGTGCTCCTATCATCTCTGCACGATGAAGTATTCTCCAGACTACTTTCTCACCAGGATCATCAACTGCCCCACGATGATTCGCATATGCACAGATAAATGACGGCATTATTCCGAAGAATATCATTAGCATGACCCAATGCTCTACTGATAAAATGAATGCTGGTAGAGCTAGAAACACAAAACTGTAGAAAACCATAAAATCCACGAATCTGTCTAATGTACCGTCCATGAATGCACCGAGTTTGGTTGGTTTTCCACGAATACGTGCAATTCCACCATCGATTCCATCCATGAAACCTGATAATAAAAATAAAATAATGCCCGCGATAATATACTCTGGTATTGCTGTTATCACAAGAAAGAATCCGATGATAGCAGGTACGATTGCTAGCCATGTCCATGCATCTGCTGATATCGGTATCTTTGCTAGTACCTTGGCTAGCTTGAACGTGACCTTGTCTGTGTTAAGGAATTCTTTTATCAT
>JBDRFU010000040.1:0-15793 GCA_043818435.1 Candidatus Aenigmatarchaeota archaeon | reverse complement strand
GATGCAATATTTGATATTGCATCACCAGCACCTGCTGCTGTGAGATTATATGGCGAGTTTTTTATGACATCGAGATCGATTATTATTGCAGTTGGTATCTCTGCTTCTATTGGTGTCCATTTGTTGTTTTCCAATAGGATTGCTCGGTAGCAGATGAGTCCATCGTGGCTTAGAATGGTTGGTATTGCTATCCATGGTTTTTTTGCAAAGTGTGCTGAGCATTTTGCAATGTCTATTGTCTTTCCACCACCAATTCCTATCACGAAATCGAATTTTTTTATTTTCTCTGCAGCTGCTTTGACATATTTTATATCTGATGATTCTGCGTCAAAGACCTCAATATTGAAGTGTTTTTTTACATTATCTATACTTTTTTTGGCAATCTCTCGTACAACATCTTTTGCGTTTGCTCCGCAGAAAACAGCTACTTTTTTCCCGAGATTGAGTTCTAGAAGAATATCAAGGACTTTCTCATTTGCCTGTGGTTCCACCAATATGATTCTTGGAAATCGTATCATGATTCTCTAAATGGTAGAAAGGGTTTTATAGGTGATTATATCACTCATGGAGGTATTCGGAACTAATCATATATGCACAATATTTACACAACTTATGCACAAAATATGCACATTCTAGGGGATATAGACATATAGAGGTCTCTGGGTTATTGGAGAAGGGGTAATTTTATCATCGTCCGAATCGTCTCTGTCGTTGTTCGAATTCTTCGAATACTTTGGTGAAATCTTCTTTTTTAATTTCAGGCCACTTTTTGTCTAGGAAGAATAGTTCAGAGTATGCTGACTGAAACAATAAGAAATTCGACAGACGTTTTTCTCCGCCTGTTCTCACAATGAGATCGGGTGTTGGCTGGCCTTCTGTGTAAAGAGCTTCCTTGACCATGATTTCATCGATCTGTTTTAATGATATCTTCTTTCCCACAACCCTTTCTGCTATCTTTCTTGTAGCATCTACTATTTCCTGCTGTCCACCGTATGCTATTGCGATATTAAGGGAGTGATTGTTGTATTTTTTTGTGGCATCTTCAGCGATTTCCATCTTTTTCTGTAGCCATGGCGGAAGCAGATTTTTTCGTCCTATGAATCTGACTCTTACGCCGTATCGGTGTACGATATGATCCATGTTTTTAGTTATGTTGTCAGCTTCCAGTCCAATATATTTTAGTATAAAATTCAATTCTTTCTTTGGTCGTGATTTCAGGTTATCCACAGAGAGAACATATGCGGTCATGCAGTCTATTCCAGCATCGCATACCCATTGAAGTGCTTCGCGGGATTTCTCAAGGCCGATTTTATGACCGTACCATGGAAGTTTCATCAGTGCCTTGGCGAAACGTCTGTTTCCATCCAGTACTATACCAATAGATCTTATTTTTTGTTTCTTTTTAGACATTGTGCACCACTTGCTATTTTTAAGATACTATTATAGTTTAAAAACACTTCAAACGCATTTATTTATGTGGTAATGTTATGTTGGAATTCTTGTTTATAGCCTTTTTGCTGGCTGTAGTAGGATCTCTTGCGGCAGGTATCTGCGATATACGAACGACAGAGGTACCAGATGAGATATCGTTTCTGATGGCTGCTGGTGGGTTTATTCTTTGGTTTTTGTTCGCAGCCACGACCGGAGATTTTATGCCATTGATATTATCTGTTTTGTTTGGAGGAGGACTTCTGTTATTTGGATGGATTCTATACAAGCTAGGACAATGGGGCGGTGGTGATGCTAAGTTATTAGCAGCAATATTCTGTCTTTTACCGATTGTTGGTATTTTCATTAGTTTTGTCTTTAATTTTTTTATCGTGGCGGTTGCATATATTGTGGTTTATATTCTGGTTCTCGCATTCAAACATAAGAGGATATATGGCATATGGAAGAAGGCAGTTGTTCATAACAAGTTCTTTTTGTTTGGTATCTCCATTTTGTCGGCATGTGTAGCGATACTAGTGATTTCATCAGTGCTTTATCCATTTCTTTTGATGATGACTATTTTTGTTTTTCTAATAGATATGCTTGTGATTTTCATATCATTCTCCAAGGTCGTTGAGAAGAATTTATTTTTTAGGAAGATCCCTATCTCGAAACTGCGTGTTGGCGATGTTCTTGCATCATCGAAACAATGGGATGGTATATCAAAGGCACAATTGCTTAAACTCAAGAAGACCAAGCGGTTTGTTGAGATCAAGGAGGGTGTGAGGTTTACACTGGTGTTCCCTTTAACACTTATAGTTACTTGGTTGATAGGAAATATGCTATTTTTGATTGTAGGTGGATGATGTGCTAAAAGGAAAGATAGTATTGCTAGGAAAAGAAAAGTTATTTATCATTGATTTGGATCAGAAGAAATTCAGCTGTCAATATGGTTTTGTTGATCTGACCAAAATCAAGCGGTATGGTCAGAAGATAATATGTGGTTCCGAGGAACTTGTAGCACTGAAACCGACTATGATAGATCTTCTTGGAAAATGCAAACGAGGTCCGCAGATAATCATGCCCAAGGATGCTGCACAGATCGTAGCTACTACTGGTGCGACTGATGGCTGGCGGTGTCTTGATGCTGGTGGGGGATCTGGTTTTCTGAGTATATTCTTGGCGAATATTGTATCTCCGAATGGAAGAATAACAACATATGAGAAGGAGAAAAGGAATTATGAGATTATTCGATATAATATCAGATATTGTAGTTTAGATAAAATAATCAAACTCAAGAATGCGGATGCATTGCGGTTTACTGAGAAGAATCTGGATCTTGTAACACTTGATATGAAAGATGTCGTGAAGATGGTGCCTAAGGTTTTCAAGGTTCTTAACCCAGGCGGATGGCTGGTGGTATATTCTCCTCACATCGAACAGCAGAAGGACGTTTCAAAGAAGATGAGATCTTCTGGTTTTGTTCAGATGAAAACGATTGAGAACATCCAACGCGAATGGAAGTTTGGTGAGGGCGGATTTACTCATCCAAAACCTTCTGGAATCATGCATACTGGTTTTTTGACTTTTGGGAGGAAGGTTTGAGGTATGACAGATGCAGATTTTCGTGTCGGAATAAAGGCTCTCGTAGTAAACGAGAAGAATGAGATTCTGTTACTCAATTCGGGTCCTGCTGAGGAAAGACACAGCAAGATTAGATTCTGGGATTTGCCTGGTGGTAGAATAAAAGACGGTTCTAGTATAGGGAGGACGCTTTTACGAGAAGTTGAAGAAGAACTTGGTGTTTCTGAGAAGAGTTTGGCGATAGGAGAGATCTTTGATGCTACTATATCCAAGTTTAGTGCTATTCGTGATCAGAATATCTATCTTATGCTTATAGTTTACAAATGCAAACTTGTGGGAAATGAGAAGTTCAAACTTAGTGATGAACATTCTGAGTGGAGATGGGTTTCTATTGTAGAGGCTAAGGAGTTACTCAGTACCAAATATATGAAAGATTTTACTGATAAGCTTGATGAGTTGTAGGTGTGTTGTATGAAGTCCATTGAACTCGAGCGAACATTTTTAGCAAAATTCCTGCCTCCTGATTTGAAGAATTGTCAGCATAAAGAGATTGTAGATATTTACATACCAAAGTCCGATAGACATCCTTCACTACGAATACGGAAAAACGGGGAGAGATTTGAGATAACCAAGAAATTCCCGGTTGAAACAAGTGCTTCCATGCAGAATGAAAATACTATAAAGCTCACTGAGGAAGAGTTTTTGTCCTTGTCGAAAATTTCTGGGAAGGTTGTGAGAAAAATAAGATATTTTTATAAATACGATAAATTCATCGCAGAGATTGATGTATTTCAGGATGCTCTTTGGGGTCTAGTGATTATTGATTTTGAATTCGATTCCAAAAGTGATCAGAATTCGTTCCAAATGCCGGATTTTTGTTTAGTGGATGTCACTGACGAGGAATTTATAGCAGGAGGTATGTTGTGTGGAAAAAGTTATTCTGATATTGAAGACAATCTCAGGAAGTTTGATTATAAAAAAATAGACGTGATTTTATGAATATTGTCTAACATCCCGTGCCAGCATGCGTTCTACTACCCATAATGTGATTACTGTTATCAGGACTATGGTAACTGCCAGAGCTATCATTGCATTTGCCATGATCATGACTGGTTTGGTGTCTTCGGTTTCCATGATTGCAAATCTGCCTGATGGTGATGTGAAGAATGTGCCGTAGATGGCAATAATGAGTATGACAGCAGCTAGGATGAAGCACATCATTATTCGTATGTACCGCAATGCCCGTAGTTTGGTTTTTGCATCTCTTTTTGACATGATTGTAATTGGATTCATTCCCATTTAAAAACTGTGTAATTAGTTAAAATAAGTCAGGGCCTGTAGTCTAGCTTGGTAGGATCGGAGCTTCGGGTGAGCTTTTTCCGGATGTAGAGCAAAAAAGTTCAATCAAAAAAACGGGAGAAGTTTAGAGAAAGCTTCAGACAGGAGTTCAAATCTCCTCGGGCCCACTAACACATTAGTAACTTTATATATCGAGAATCCCATAGATAGATTATGAGCGAAGAAAAAAGAGATATTCACAATTTTGACAGAAAGTTGGCGAGTATTGAAAAAACTATACGCAATGATAAGAATATTCTAGATTCAAACAGAAATCATATTAAAAAATTTCTGGAGTATTGCCATGCAGATGAACAGAAGCTATCCACGATTCACAAAGACATGTATTCTATCTGGTTCATAGCAAAAAACATCAAAAAAGATTTCAAAGAATGCACCAAAGAAGACATAATTAAAGTACTTGGAATAATTCAGAAACAGAAGTGGTCGGATAAGACAAAAAGAAACCATAAAGTTGCGATCAAAAAATTGTGGAGAATCATTTATGACATCGATGAAAAAGGAATTTACCCAGAAGCCGTTAGATGGCTGAAAACCAGCAGGAAAAATGCTGACAAGAAACTACCCGAAGAGATCATAACTGAGAGTGATATAGTAAAACTTCTGGAATCCTGCGGTTCTGTCCGAGATAGACTTTTTATTTCTTTATTATATGAAACAGGCGCCAGAATTGGGGAAATTCTGAATATCAAAATCAAGCATGTTGTTTTTGATCAAGAAAAGAAGACGTACTATCTAATGCTGAATGGCAAGACAGGCATGCGAAGAATACCGATTATATCTTCTGTTCCGTTATTAACGCAGCAATTGAATAGCCATCCGATGAGCACTGAAAGCTCTCTGTTCCTAATGCGAAGATCTTCAGGCGGAAACTCTACCATACCTCCACTGACCTATAGTGCAGCAAGGAAATTGTTGTTTGATATTAGAAAGAAAACGGACATAAAAAAACCTGTTAATCCGCACGCCTTTAGACATGCAGCAGCCACCCGAGCAGCCAGATTAGGTATGTCAGAACAGCAGATGAAGATGTATTTCGGTTGGACTGGTGGCTCCGATATGCCAGCCATATACTGCCATTTATCATGTCGTGATCTGGATGGTGCTGTAAAAAAAATGTTTGGAATCAAGGATGACGAAGAAATCACATCGCAACTCGGGCCCAGAACATGCAAGAGATGCCAAGATATCAATGAACCGACATCGAAATTCTGCAAGATGTGCGGATCTCCTCTGGACTTAAAGATAGCTCTTGAACTGGAACAAAAGGTGGAGAAATCCAGAATGGTTGAAGATCAGTTCGATGATGATGTACGCTCGCAAATGAAGGAACTGAAAAACAAATTTGATAAATTTCTCAAGGGGCAAGGAAAGAGCTGAATTAATATATAAGAATATCTGGGTTATTTTTATGATGGATAACGAGATATCAGTTACCGAAGCATATCTGGCTTTCAAGCCATTCATCAACAGAGATGACAGTTTTGCCGTTATGAAGGATGGAGTAAATGAGTATTGTGTGGTGAAAGACTTTCTATTTCCAAAATACTTCAAGGATCATTTAGATGGGAAAAATACTATTGGTTTATTCCAGATTTCTAAAGACAACAAAATAAAATGGCTGTGCTGGGATTTTGACGCTGCTGAAAATCAGCCACTGGATGAGGTGTTTGAAGATGCGAAAAAGCTGTATTCTCATCTGAAATCGACGGGATACAATCCTATTCTAGAATTCAGTGGCAGAAGAGGTTATCATGTGTGGCTGTTCGTGAATGATATAGATGCTGGTGAAGGAAAGGCATTCGCAGAAAAGATGGCATCCGAATCAAATAGTTTTCCGCATGAAATATTTCCCAAACAATCCACGTTATCTGGAAAAGGGTTTGGTTGCATGGTGAAGCTCCCACTCGGAATACATAAAGTATCTGGCAAGCGATCATTTTTGCTTGATGGTGCATTCAATGAGATGGATATGAAAAAATCAATCAATTTAATGAAAAGTATTCAAGCCCGTAGCATCAATGGTGAGAGATATGAAAACGAAAAAACCTATTGAAAATTATGTCAAAGATTTTGTCTCAGTACCACAGGCAAAACAGATAACTTCTGTTTCCAGTATAGTAAATGATATAGGATTCGATATCTGGAGCTTTAAAAAATTGATTTTTCTTCAAAATTATATCCGACCGTATTTGAATATTATGAGGTCACGCAACTGTGAATGCTTCTTTGTAGACCTTTTTTCTGGTTGCGGAGCAAACAAGATAAAGAATGATAGTATCTGTTCCATAGGGTCTCCTATAATTTCATTGCTGAGTGGTGTGACATATGTCAAAAAGCGTGGTATTTTCAACAGGTTCAATAGGTGGTTTTTTGTGGAAGAAAATGCGAATTACATCAATCCTCTTACAAAGAGGGTGTCTGAGACTGTTAAAATAATAAATGATCACCATCAAACCAATATTGTCGATGAGAAAAATGATATAGATATTATTCATGGAGATTGTAATGAAAAAATACAAGATATAGTAGACACGATAATATCCTATGCCCATCCTAGGATATCCGTTCTCGCTTTCATAGACCCCTACAAGATATTGAATATATCATGGTCCACATGGGAGAAATTATTAAGCTTGAAATATGTTGATATTATTTTCACATTTCCACTAAGGACATTGCATGGAAGTATGCAGTCGGCAAAAATTGATAGATGTTTGCCACCATCGCTAAGAGAACGGAAAGATGAAATTTTGAAAATGTCCGATGAGGAGTTCTCAGAACTATATGCAAAAGATATAGTCAGCATAGTTCACAGAGATATATACCACTATGGCAAAGGCATTCCAGTGAGAAATAGAAAGAATACCGAACTCTACAGAATAGAGATGTTTTCACATAGTCCAAGTTCATTCAAAATTTGTGATGGTATCTACGATGAACTAGAAAATCTAGATTTCTCCATGCTAGAAACTATCAAAGAAGTGGCAATGGGAAAACAGAAATGCCTGAAGGATATACTACCCTAACAGATATAAGTCGGTGAAACAAATACTATTATGCGAACGATGGTCAGAAAATCATTACTCTATAAAAGCGGTGTGGAATACGCTGATTATTCTCTAAATCACGTGGAAGGATGTGCTCATGGATGCATCTATCCTTGCTATGCCATGATGCTGGCCAAAAGATTCGGTAAAATAAAAACCCGTGCCGACTGGATGAAACCTAAACTGGTAAAGAATGCGCTGGAGCTTCTAGATAAGGAGATACCGAGATACAAGGATGACATAAAGTATGTTCATTTATGCTTCATGACTGATCCATTCATGCACAAGTTCCCTGAAGTTTCCGATCTCACTCTGAAAATAATAGCCAAACTCAATGAAAATGGGATACGTTCTACGGTTTTAACTAAGGGCATATTACCAAAAGATCTGGCAAAAACAGATCGCTACGGGAGCATCAATGAGTATGGAATCACCCTCGTTTCTCTGGATGAGAAATTCAGGAAAGCATTTGAACCGAATAGTGCACCTTTCAGATTCCGGATAGCATCGCTGCGTCGACTGCATGATGCTGGATTGAAAACATGGGTCAGTATGGAACCTTATCCAACACCGAACTTAGATAAGCAACAAGACTTGTTAAAAACTCTCAAAAGTATATCCTTTGTTGATAAGATAATATTTGGAAAGCTTAACTATAATGTCAAGTCATCGAATTTTGCAGATAACAAAGGATTCTATGAAAGATGTGCTGAAACTGTCGTGGAGTTCTGCAAGCACCGTGGCATAGAATATCACATCAAATATGGTACCCAGATCAGAGATAGTGTGAGAACCGTGAAGATATTCAGAACATCACATCAGAATCCTAGACCTATTTTGTGTCCAGCATGATATAGACTTATTGACGAAAACCTCTGTCAAGCCCCTTCCTTGGCCAGTTGTGCTTATGTGATAGTCTATAATAATATTTTTTAACTTCTTCAGGTGAGAATCCAGTCTTTTCTACTATTTTATCAATATGTGCTTCTGGACTAAAAAAGAATGGAGGAGTAAACCATGTCATCGTATCATTTCCAGCCTTTTCGATTTCAATCTCGGGTTCCGTATTTTCAAATAAAGTATATTTGTCCTTAAGTGGCCCAGCTTCGATAATCCTGATCAGATGGATCCCCAATAAGTAATTGATAATCTTGTATACATTAGACTGTGCTATATGTGTTTCTTTAATTATTTCCTGGGCGGTTGATGGTTTTTGCTTGATATGACTAAACACGATGAAATATTTATCAATTTTCCCCTTAAGATCAATCACTTGTTTTTCTCGATTTTCGGACAAAATATCACCATTTTTCCCAATATCTGGACTTTTCTAATATCATCTATATATATCAGTCCAGAACTCTTTTAATTCAAATTTTCGGTGTTATTATGAAAGAGGGTATGGATTTTGCAACCGTGATGGACATCCTAGAACAGTCAGTCGGATGGGACGATCATACTCTACGCCGATGTTCCAAGAAATTTCTCATGATCAGAAGTGTTTACATAGCGAAAAAAATGAGTGTTGAATCCATCGAATTAAACAACAGACTGGGTGAATAATATGTCAAGAAAACGAAAAAACTCAAGAAGGGAGTATTTCCAAAAATACTACATTGATAAAGTAAAACCTTTCCGAAAGCAAAAATCTCCAAGCATTATGATTAGATGTCCAAGTTGCAACTTACCGATTCCACCTTCATTTTTTCTGAAATCGTTTGTAGCTTATTCGGCTTGCCTGCGATTCGGCAATCGTTACGAAGAGCTATCTGTTGCATCCCATAACCAAAAGACATATGATATTGCTATGGGAATCATGAGAAAATATTACAGCCATCTTTCTATAAAGTCGCTTAAATTCATCCGATGGTGCCTGAATCAAAATCTGTTATCTAAAGAATATTTTATCGCCCAATTCGTTGATATCATTCCTTCTGTTGAAAATCATAATATTGCGGCCGCCAGATTACATATCAAACCGTTATACAAAACAGTGACGAGACAATACAAGTCATCAATTCCTACAATCGCCAGAATCAAACAATCTCCTACTCCTATATCTGAAACTGCAAAGGCTATGGAAACTCCTAGGCCCAAACCAGTTATAGCCAAGGTTGTAGGAGGGAGAGATTAGCATGGGAGAAAAAATCAAGTGCAAAGCAGATATCGTATATAACAAGGAAACTGGACGGGTTATCCTCAAACCAGACGAAGATAACGACTTCGAGGAATTCTCCGAATTGCGGAAAGCTGCTCTAGAAAATGGAGTAGAAATAAAGGCAATGAAAAATCCCAGCGAGGATGAGGAGGATGACTAAAATGGCTGCAGCAGATTGTCCGACATGCGAAGCAACCAACTGCGTCGTGCTGGTAGAAAAAAATCGATTATCCAACGGAAGTTACCAGCTCGTTTGGAAATGTTTGTTTTGCGATAATGAATTTTACAACAACATGAGTGAGTAACAGGGATGACGATGAGGAAGGTCTCCAAATTTCAAAAAGAGATCGATCGCATAGACAGACGTAGGCGATATTTGATTAGGCAACCGTATCTGGCGATCAAGAAAGCAATCGAAGAGCAGGAGAAGAAAGATCATGAGACCTTGAAGGACATCATCATTCTTTTGTTGAGTAATAGGAGGTGAAACGCTATGGAAGAAGAAAAGAAGAAATTCCAATGTAGAGGAGAATATGATCCTGTAAAAAAGGAGTTTATGACACCAAGTAGGAACTGTCTGAAAAGAGTCAGCAAACTGGAAAAAGAAGCTAAGAAGTATGATGAAATGAGAATGGTAGAGAAGTCACAGGAAGAACAGAAAGAATGAGCCTAGATCCTGGGCAAGAAGCCAGAATTCCGTATATTAGAGAGAAATTTGACTGCGTGATTCTCGCAGAAATATTTCTTTCCATCCTCACTCTTGAAAACCGCTTTGTGTCGGCAACTTGAGCATCTCATAATAGGATATGTGTAGAAAGGTTTTTATTTTAATCTAATCTTATCGGCAATCCTTTATCATATAGATATTGTTTTAGCCCTGGTATGGTAAGTTCGCCACGATGAAAAAGACCAGCGATTAATGCCGCACTACAGTCGGTCTGAGAAAACACTTGATATACATGTTCTTCACATCCAGCACCACTTGAGGCTATAACTGGTACACGCACAGCTTTGCTTACTGCACCAATTAGTTCTACGTCATATCCTTTTCCTGTACCATCTCTATCCATCGAATTTAATAGAATCTCTCCGGCCCCTAGCTCTTCTGATATTCTAACTAGTGTTATAGTATCGAGATCTACAAATTCCCTGCCGCCCTTTATGGAACATTGTGACCAGAAATATCGTTCGCCATTCGGTCCAAATTCTTTGGTTTCTATTACCGGATGATTGATATCTTTCGGGCAACTAACGTATCTACGTTTTGGATCAACCGAAATAACACAAGCTTGGGATCCATAGCTCTCAGAGATACGTTCTATCATTGATTTTCCATTCTTTCTATATCCTTTATTAATATAATCCAAAACGTCTGTGACTGCTATACTTCCAAGGGATACCTTGTCTGCTCCTGCTCTAAATAAATCATGAACGTAGTCTAGGTTATCTCCTCGTATTCCTCCACCAACAGAAAGCGGAACGAAAACAGATTCAGCAGTCTCCTCTAGCACTGGTAACATAAGTTTTCTATCATGCGCTGTTGCAGTTATATCTAGAAAGCATATCTCATCTGCTCCCTGTTCACTGTAATTTCTTGCCATTTCTGCAGGGTATCCGAGATTCCTGATTTTAGCATTTTCATCCCTAACATCATAATTCAGTCCTTTGGTTACAACAGGTATACCCTGTTCATTCTTTCGTACATCAAGGCAAACTACGATTCTTTTAGCCAATACCATAATCAGATTCACCATCAAGACTGGATCCCAGAACTCAAAACAGCCGGAACCACTTGTGTCATGAAAATCACTTCGGCAAACTTTTTATCTGCCGGTAAATTATTAGAAGGCATCCAATTGTGCGATTCAATTGTATACGGTCGTAAACTCTCTATCGGGACAGATCCCTCGAATAAGGTTCTCACATCTGGTCTGTCAATCCAGTTGTTATTCAAGTTCCCTTTCAAAAAATCATACCACTTTGAAAAATTATCCATCCTACGTAAATTGAAAAAAGATTGTGGTTGGATAGTATCAATGACTTTTTGCAGATCAGGATTCCCTAAGTACTGACCATAATCGGCGACAAGTAAACTTTCCGATAAAAACAAAGGTTCACCATAAACATGCAATCCTTTTTTCTTTATTGTTCTACCTGAACGCACAATTTCAACTCCCAGCCCATCTGGATTTGATGCAACAGCATCTTCCACATTTTTCACGGGTACAGTTTTGATTCCCGGGAAAGCTTTCAATATAACTCCTTCATATCTACCTTTCACATATAATCGTTGTCCATGCTCCAATATTCTAACAACATCGTCGTATCCACGTCTCTTATTTCCGATAAAGAAGAACCCATCGAAATCTTGAAAATCCCTTCCAGTTTCTTTGTCGGTATATTTCAAATTTGCGGAGCCAGCTATTCTGACATCTGTAGGTTCCATCAATTCGGCATTGAAACTTCCCCATCGAGTAGCAGCACGTTTATCTATACTCAAATATGTCTGCATAGTAGCGAGCAATTCATCATATCCTACTATAGCAAAATCTGCCTCAGATAATCTTATCAGAGAAGAACAATTATGGGATTCAGCACCTTCTATTCTTACCTTTACTCCATCAACCACGATATCCGAACCCAAAAAACTCAGTCTGTAAGGTCTCTCAGCTCTTTTTCTATCAGGTTGCAGGGTTACTGGATATCCTTGTCCTTGTAGTTCAGTTAAATACGTCTGTGCTTCTTCCAAATTCTGCGTTCCACGACCTTTGGATTTTTCAAGAATTTCTACAAGTTTTGAATAGTTTCTACCTGAAACATCACCTAATCTTGAAAGTGCTGAATAACAAGTCCTCCCGGTTTGTGGAATAATTCCCGTAATCATATTTTCACCAAATTTATAGGTTCATTACCCGCATATTAGACGCGAGGCGTATATAAAGATTTCGCCACTCATGAGTAGTATCATAATGTATATACTGCAGTATATATGTATCTCTAACACGATTATAAGCTTTTCTGCATTGATTCTGCTATGAGTGATAATCAATATATATTGGAACTGCTTATGCAAACATCTCAGCGAATGGGAGCAGCCATAATGCCTTATGCCAGAAAAGAAAAAGGTCTGAATATAAGAAAAAAGGAAGATGGTACTAAAATAACAGATGCTGATATTGCTGCGAATGAGGTTGCTATGAAATTTCTTTCGGAAAATGCTTCCGATATATATGTAATATCGGAAGAAGATCCTGCTACATGGTCATCTGCAAGTTATGAAATGCGCAGACGGGATGAAGATGTAATTCTACTCGATCCCTTGGATGGTTCTAGAAATATAGAGAAAGGCAATGAATTCTGTACTATGATTGCCTATGTCCGAGGTGATACACCAATCGTCGGTGTCATACATCATCCTCCTACAAATATCTATTATTATGGATGTGAAGACGGTTCATTTATGTTTGAAGTTGGAGAAAAGGAACGAAGACTAACACGAAGCCCACAACCATCGGATTTGAATAAGGTTATATTTGGTCACTCCTCGGGCCAAAAAAGAGAAAAATATGTCAATCTTTTCGCTGCACTCGGTATTGATATGAATGAAGAAAATAATCCAAAACTAAGGCTTTCTGGTAGTGGAGGTCTCCGAGCAATCCAAGTATTGACCGGTGAAACTGATGCAATTCTAGCATACACTAAAAGCTTCAAGGAATGGGATTCTGCAGCATACGATGCAATAGCCAGCCAGATGGGTGTATCAGTAACGGATATATTTGGAAAGAAACTCACTTATAACAAAAAAGAAACTGTGCATCCAAACGGTGTTTTAGTATCTGCATGGAATGTCAGTTCGGCTCTAGTTGAATTTCTAACAGAGTACAACAAAACAGTACCGATGTAAAATAATATTTCTCTATGGGAACAGCAACCTAGAATGTTACCAATTACCCGACACTCCTCGGGCCCATTTTTGATTTTTTACTTATTCTTTTTCAAGCCCTCTATAAAATGCATTTTATGATAGTCTAGATATGAGAGACCCTCGAATTTTTCTGACTGGGCCCACCACTACTATAATTTGATGGGGCTCAGGCCCATGACTACTTTTTCGTTCTTAAACCTTCCGGTATCAACATGTTTCATGAAATACTCGAGAATCAATCTACCGACAAGAGAAATACTAGTTGCACTCGAACCTACAGATTTTGGAGCGCCGTATTCTCAACTTTTCAATAATGTAGAATTAAGTGGTTACGAACTTTGGTTTGCAAACCATTCCAACAAATTCAATAATCCCATAGAACATACAAATGAAGAATTATACAGAAATAAACCTGAAGGTTTTGGAGAATTGGTCCGTGATCTTATCAGAAATGGTGTAAAAGGTACAGACACGAAAAATAGATTGAATATAACTTACATTTCGCATGCAGGTTTGAACTTAGAAAAAGTCCATGATGTATGGGTGCCAGAAAATGGTTACTGGGTTCCAACAAATGATTGCGAAGAAGACAACGGTAATGTAATACCATTCATACCAGGAACATTGGTTCCTTTCGAAACAGTCAAAGATCGGGATTTGGCAATGAAAAGACTGGAAGCGAAAGGAATTCCGAAAGAACAGGTAGCATATTTTTATCGACTAGATGATTACTCAAATGAAATGTATGTCGGACGAAATTTCTATCCACAACATGATAAAATGGATGGTAGATTTTTTGTGGATCTACACAAAGTACCATCAAATTCTGGAAAAGTAAAAGTAGGAGCTCGTAGAAAATTCATTGAATCAGATGACATCGTTGTATAAATTTCCTATGGGATCATCACCGTAGAATGTTACTCAATACCCGACACACCTCGGGCCCACTAATAATCTCTTTCTACTAAGAACTTGACAAAGGCTGCGAGCATGTCTTTGGCTTTGCTTGGTTTTAGGATTGGATCGACTTCATTCCATGCTTCCTGAACGATTTGTTTTGCACGTTGTCGTGCATAGTCTATTGCTCCACAGTCTCTTAGGATTTTTATGGCTTCGTTGATTAGATTTCTGTCTCGTGTGTGCATGTTCAGAATCTCAATCAGTCTTTTTGATGATTTCTTGTCAGCTTTTCTTACAGCATATATTACCATGAGTGTTCGTTTTCCTTCATGAATATCTTCTCCAATATATTCTTCTTTGAACTGGTTCTTACCGCTGGTTGCTGTCAGGTTTAGGATATCATCCTGTATCTGGAAACCAACTCCGATGCTTTCAGCGAGTTTTCCCATTGCTTCCACGGTTTTCTCGTCAGCTCCACTTGCGATTGCTCCTATCTTTGCAGACATTCTGGCCAGCGTGCCAGTTTTGTATGCACACATCTGGAGATATTCTTTCTCAGTAACTTTGTCAGCATTTGCTTTTCCATTGTGCCAGGCGATGTCCATACCTTGTCCGAATGATATGTTAATCATCTCCTGTAGATAGGTCTCGTATATGCGGAGCTTGGTTTTCTCATCGAATATCTTGTTTCTCATTGTGACCAGGAAAGGCAGATAATACATTATGTTTCCAGCGTTGATTGAGATATCTATGCCAAAAATTTTGTATGTGCATGGTTTACCTCGTCTGAGTTCAGACGAGTCCTCAATATCATCTATCATCAGGGTTCCGTTGTGGATTATCTCAGGTATCACTACAAGATCCTGGAATTTCTTTGGGTTTCCTCCGAGTGCTTCGCATACTAACATCATCAAGACAGGTCTCCATCGCTTGCCTCCTCTGTTGAGCAGGTCCCATATTGGTTCTGCGACAACTTTATTTGGGGCTTCGATTGTGTATTCGTAACGGGCTTTTCCCATAGCGAATTCTAGACTTTTCTTGTTGTACTTTTTTGGGATATATTTTTCGATTATCTTGTCTATTTTCTTTGATCTTTCTTTCAAGATTTTCTCAATGTCGACCATTTTTGCACCTATTTTTCATTTTTGATTATGATATCATCCTGGGATAAGTGAAATAATATCAAAGTGATTTTTGTCTGATAAATCTAATGTCTATATTTATTAAAGTCTTCTAAACAGATAGGGCCAGATTAGATTTAAGAAGAGTTATTATGAGGTTATCATATGCCAGCACCATATTCAAGAGGATACAGCCATTCAAAGGGTAGGGGGCATGAGTCGAATGTTGTCTGTGGTTTCTGTGGAAAACAAGTTCCTAGATGGAAGA
>JBDRFU010000039.1:0-3601 GCA_043818435.1 Candidatus Aenigmatarchaeota archaeon | reverse complement strand
CTGATACTCTTTGTATTCATAGCAGTCTATCCTCGGATTATGCTTTCTCAGATGATTCACAAACTCGAACAATCTGCAAAAAAACTAGAGGAGATGTCTAATGCGGCAAACGTTCTGGTTGCCAGGAAATCTAAGGATACTAGCAAAGAGAATAAGGCAAAGATAAAAGAATTCACTGATTTCTTTGTAGTGGAACCATCATCATTGGATCCGTATGGAATAGTCCAGAAACTCGACCAGACTATTAGACAGATGGAAAAGCGATTTGATGAGGCTTCAGACGAGATAGCTGGCGATCTCAATGATCTGGAGAAACGACAGATTAATTATGGACTTCGTGCAGCGCTTACATTAAGACAGATCGCAAAAATAGTAAGACACAATGTCGAGTTGGCAAAGAAATTCAAAAATCTTCAGATAGCCATGATAATACAGATGCAGATGCCAATAATAGAGAAAATTGCAGAGAGTGAGTTGAAGGGTACGGAAGCATTTATCAATGGGTGGCCTGTCGGGGATTCGATTGGTCCGCTAGCAGCAGCTTCTCTAATGGATCGAAGTAAACCAATATCCGAGGATATTGTAGTAGGTACGACCACCATAGAGGGTCGATATTGTTTTGTTCTGAAAGCAACTGGTCCAAAACCTTCACTTGGGCGAATTGATGACGCTGTTCAGAAAATACTTAAAAATAATAAAATAGCTCGCGTTGTGACGATAGATGCTATGGGTAAATTCGAAGGTGAGAAATCCGGTTCAGTGGCTGAAGGGGTTGGTTTTGCTATGGGTGGTATTGCACAAAGGGATTTGCTTGAAAACACCCTTATACCGACCAAAAAACCAATTGATTCAATTGGAATAAAAGTTGGACTCACCGAGGCCATACTACCAATGCGAAAAGATATATATGATGCATTACCAAAAGTGCAAATTGCAATAAAACGAGCTGTTCGACGTGCAAAGAAGGGTCAGAAAATTATAATAATCGGTGTAGGTAACTCTTGTGGAATCGGTGACAACAAGAAAGCAATCGCGAAGGTAGGGGATGTTGTCAAGACACTGGAGAAAAAACGCAAAGACGCTGAGAAAAAACAGAAGAAGGGAAGTTGGATATAAAAATACCTTCTTAAACCCTCGCATCGCTACTGGACAGCGACATCTCATAGAAGATATATAAAGTTTGCATTCTTGTATAATGTTTAGAATACCACCTAAAAAGTAATAACTCGAGTGGTCAATAATTCCATAGAGTGGGAAAATACGAGGTTTAACAATGGTTGCGTCTGGACGAACAATGGATGCCCTACGGACAATCGGGCTGAACAAATATGAAAGAAATCTCTGGGTAGCGCTTCTTTCGAGAGGTGCATCTACAGCAGGTGAGCTTTCTGATATTTCTAACGTACCTAGATCTAGATGTTATGATGTTCTGGAATCATTGGCCGACCGAGGATTTGTTGTGATCCAGCAGGGTAAGCCATTGAAATATGTGGCAATTCATCCAAGGGAAGCATTCGAGCGTGCCAAGAAAAGAATTAATGAGCACGCTGTGGAAACTGTTAATAAAATAGAACGTCTTAAGAAATCAGATGCAATGAAAGAACTTGAGAGGGTACACAAGGATAATATAAAAACTGTAAAACCTGAGGATCTTTCTGGATCTCTGAAGGGTAGATATGCGATGCTTCAACAGATGGAGACGATGCTGAAGAAAGCGAAGAAATCTGTAAAACTTATAACTACTGGAGATGGCTTAATAGAGCTTGCTGAGAATCATCTTCCTATGATAAAGAAGGCTTCTGAAAGTGGTGTTGCTATACGAATAGCAGCTCCTGTGAATAAGAATACTTCTGAGGTTGCTAAAGCACTTGCAAAATTTGCTCAGGTCAGAAATATCGATGACGTTGAACATGTTGAAAGTATGCTTAGTAGATTTTTCTTGATTGATGGTGATGAATTCTTGCTCGGTTTGACGGATGATGCGAAAACTCATCCTACACAGGATGTTTCATTCTGGTCACAAAGTAATCATGCTGCATCGCAGACCATGGAGCCTCTGTTTGAACTTGTTTGGCAACACGCGAAGCCTGTGAAATAGACCACACGAACACAACTTTGAAAACATTATTCCTTTTCATGTTATTCCAACAACTGTCTAAACCACTTCTTTTCAATTAATTCTCCTGCTCCGGACAATCCGATAGAAAAACTCGTATTCAAGGCATTCAGATAATGTGCATACAACCCAAGACTATCGCATACACTACTCATGAAATGATAACATCTCTCAAATAATGGTGATGTGTCAGGTGGCACCTGGTCTGAATAATGCGCAGCTATTGTAACAGCTGTTGGAATTCTGGCAAATGGAGCAAGAAAACCGTTTGTTTGGTGTTTCTGAACTCTCTTCAGTAATTCATCAAGCAAATCATCTCTATGCATATTGACTATCTCCGTTGATGTGTGGTCGACTCTGAATATTCCATACCCTCCACCCTGCTCAGATATTACATAATTCTGGGGTTCAAAGGACTCTGCGAGGGGTAGGATACCTTGATCAATCATAATTCGTATACCAAGTCCATGCCATAAACATATTCTATGATATAATTTCATAATAGGTTTTTCCAATTCTTCTATTTCATGTGGAGTCATCTCGTCGAGTCTCTCTTTCAATAGCATTGAAAACTCCAAGACCCTGAGATCATCTTCCACCACAGGAAGTTCATAGCGTATCTGACAAAGTTCCTCATCACCAAAACGTTTGTCCATGGGCACGGCTTTGATATAACTACATGGAGGACGTAAACCAACATCTCGATACGCTGAGTTAAGTTTTTCATAAGCCATCTCAGCGCGTTTGGCTGCGGTAAGGGTATAGACTCCCAAAGGTCTATCATTTGGTAATGTGCCATCTTTTGCATTTTCCGACCATCTGACAACATCTTCTATTTTGTTTTTTTGGGATGCTGCAACTTCACGAGTGAGAATACCAGCTGGATCAACGCCATTTATCTTGATTGCTCCGGAATTGTATGGAAGAATGACTGATCTTCCGCCTGAATTGTAGCAAGATGCAACGTTTTCATCATCAGACTGAGCAGTGTATATGAAAGGTTCTCTTATCCTGCCATTTGTGTCCAAAATATCACACTTCAAACCGAGTCTAACACGTTCAAATATATCTCTCATGTGGCCAGATATTGGCCAAATCTATATAAACTATTCTTTTATCCGTTGCTACCCCTATTGAGATAACGAGTGGGGGTAGTTATCGTGTCCCTAGATGACCAGATGAAGATCGAAATCCGAAAGATCGAGAAAGAGATATCATTCTTAGACCAAGAAATGGAAAAACTCCACATGAACCTCCTCAAGATCATGACTGTGCGAAAAAAGAAGGATCAGGATCTCCGTACCCTGCGTACGAATTTCGAATCTCCTGATGAAGACAAGGATTTCCAGATTTCGTTGGCAAAATTGTTGAAAGAACCTACAACACAATAAAAAGCTTTTAATACTTTTCGTGTCCTTTCGGTTTAGGGAATTTAATGAATAATACAACCAATGGATCGGATTATCTTTTTGTTAATGTAAATAA
>JBDRFU010000038.1:0-2936 GCA_043818435.1 Candidatus Aenigmatarchaeota archaeon | reverse complement strand
TATAGCAGATTTCAGGGTTTCAAGCTGTGATTTCTTTTTCTTGGCGTTCTCGAATTGTTTAGTTCTTGCAACAACCAGAGTCATCTTACTAAACGATGATTTCTTTGTGATCTGTTTTATTTGATTAACATCCTGTTTAGTTTTTTTAATGAATTTCTCATTGAGGGTAGTATCTTCGTCTATTACAGTTTTATCACTTTTTGGCCACTCAGCAATTGATATGAAACCTTTCTTACCCAATTTTTCCCAGATCTCCTCACATGAAAAAGGTGTTGCCGGACTCATTAGTTTCGTCACAGTTTCGATGGCATTTTGTAAGGTCTTGCTATTGACATTTTCAATACCACAATTCCTCTTGATGTACCATTTTATTGCATTTATGGAATTGAATAATGCGGAGTAGATTCCAGTTCTAAATCTAAGTTCATCATAAGCTAGAGTGGTCTCATCGATTATGCACTGGATTTCCGAAGCTAGCCAGTTATCTGTGGGATTCCGTGACCGTCTCTTAGCCTTCCTAAAATCAGTAGCAAGTTCGTATAGAAAGAGTAGCCTTGATCTAAACCCTCCAATGTTCTCGATTCTCCAGTCAGCATCATCAAGACCTTCAGCAGAACTTATCATGTTGACGCGTACTAGATCTGCACCATATTGTGAAACAATATCCCGTAATACCAGAAAATTACCTTTAGATTTGCTCATCTTTTCTCCCTCGATGTTGACGAATCCATTCACACCAATACCTCTGGGCCAGAGTTTCTCTGGAAATAATGCAGTATGCTGGAAAAGAAAATACGTTAGATGATTCTGTACAAGGTCCTTTCCACTATTTCTCAGATCCAGTGGATACCAGTATTCAAACTCTTTTCGCATCTCAATGAGAATTTTCTCTGATAGGCCACTTTCCTTAGCAACTTTTTTCACACTACCTTTATCATAGAATACAAAATCGAAAACATCTTCTGTCAAACTTCCTGGATCGATACCATGTTCATTTATGGTCTTGGCTATTGTGTAGTAAGCCATGTAAACAGTGCTGTCGGATAGAGTTTCAATTATCCAACTAGGATCCCATGGCATCCTGGTACCAAGTCCTGATCGTCGTGCACACGCTTTATCCTTTAACCAGTCTATGGTTGCCAGGAAATTAGTTCGTGCCTCTTCTGGATATATGGACATAGATTTGACAAGTTTTCTAACATTCTCCTTCCATTTTTTATCTGAAAAATTCAGAAACCATTGATCCTCAAGAATTTTAACATGGCACTCATTCATACATCTACAGATTACTTTTCCAGTGATTTCCCAGATGTTGGTAGCAACACCGGATTTTACAAATTCCTGTATGAGAGGTTCCTTTACGTCAGATACCTTCTGTCCAGCAAACTCACCACAATTCTTGTTCAGTACCCCACTATGAAATTCCTTCTTGTATAATATTGATGTTGCTTTATCAAGTAGATCTACTTGTTGGAGACGTATTATTCCCATTTGTTTACATAATTCTACAGCAGGCGAATCCCCAGACTTTCCGAATTCATCAGTTTCCACCATTGGGATAGGCTCGAGTTCATCAGGATTGACACCATACCTATCAAGTTCTCCTGGTGTATCGATGAGTTCCTTAATCGCGATCCAGTCATAAGGTGCATGGCTTGGGACACTCATGACAACACCAGTTGCATTATTCATATCAACAAAATCAGCTGGAAGAATTGGTATGCTTCTGTTGCCGATTGGATCTATACACCGTTTTCCAATGATATCAATACTTCTCAAGCGTCCTACCTCCCTGATTTCATATAACTGATCAGAGAGTTTTGTGAAACATTCTTCACTAACAATCCAGATCTCATTTTCTACAAGTGCCATTACGTATTCTGTATGCGGTTTTAGCCAGATATTTGTGACACCGTATATTGTTTCAGGTCGCAAGGTAGCAGCAACTAGAAATATCGGGCCAGGATACTCTGGGTTTGTGTCATCGAGTTTAAATTTTAGAATTGTAAACTCAGCAGGACTCTCCCCTTCTCCCTCAAGTCTGTCATGGTCACCGGTTGGACTCTCGCAGTGTGAACACCAAACTACCGGATGGGTGCCCTGTGAGACGTATCCATTCTTCTTCAGCGTGTTATATTGCCATTCGATGAATTTGTTAAACGGTTCCTCAACAGCTGTTATAAATTTTCTTCTAAAATCTACAGAAAATCCTATCATACCAGAAGTTTCCACTATTTTATCAGTCCAGTATCTAGCAACAAATTCCGGACCATTGGCTGCAAAATTCTCGATATCATGTTTACTAGCCCCCAATGTCCTAAGTGTTTCAATCTGTTTTTTATCCCCGTTTCTCAATCTCTCAACCACACCAAGTATTGGTTCTCCAGTTGCATGAAATCCCTGTGCAAGCAAAACATTATAACCCTGCATACGTTTGAATCTGGCATACGCATCTGTTCTAGCAAATGTGTATAAGTGTCCCATATGGAGATCACCATTCACATAAGCTATTACCAATGATGAGAAAAACTTCTTTCGTTTTGGATCCACGTTTGCCTCAAACAATCTGGCCTTTTTCCATTTCTCTCGCCATTTTTTATCAAGTTTTTGAAAATCCATAACAAACACACATGAATAATATATCACAAAGAGTGATAAAATAAGGAATCGATGCCAACTAGAGCAACAGACCTAACATCAGCAAATCCATTGAGTCGCCGTTGACTAGGGTTTTCATAGAAGAATTAATATGATCAAATCTTAAATAAGTTCTAGTGGGAGATGATGCAATAAGCCCTTGTAGCTCAGCTTGGATAGAGCACCAGACTTCTATGTTATAGAAGTTCTTAGCAACGGAATTTGCAATGAAGAAATCTGGGGGTCGCGAGTTCGAATCTCGCCGGGGGCATCATGAATCTACTAAAAGCATTATCAGT
>JBDRFU010000037.1:0-8430 GCA_043818435.1 Candidatus Aenigmatarchaeota archaeon | reverse complement strand
CTACCGGGGGCGCTTTTAGTTTTTGTGATTCAAATATAGAAAACGTTTATTGCCGACGTGGCGGAGTCTGGTAAACGCGCCTGCCTTGAGAGCAGGAGTGCCTTGCGCACATCCAGGTTCAAATCCTGGCGTCGGCGCTTAGTATTTTAGAATTAGATTTAATCTAAAAAGTCTTTCTTTTTGAGTTTGTCTGGTAGATATTCCTCTGACATGAATTTTAGTCCTCTATGTGACAAAGCTTCGATTTCTGCTTTCACACCTTTCTGTATCATGAGATTTATTTCCTTTACCCATTTCGGATTCTTCTTGAACCATTCGTAGTTTAGAAGTTCCTTGGCTCGTTTTATGTCGACTTCCTTGGCCTTGATTATACATTTTTTGAGATCATAACTGTATATATCGCTCACGGTTAATCCTATAAATCTAGCCTCCGGGGTTGCTATCCTTTCTGATATATGTGCAAGACTCATTGACCCGGATTTTATTACAGAATAAATATACAGTCCGTATGAATCCGCATCTGTCATGACATACACAGGCAATTTATGTTCCTGATTAAGTCGTTGTATCAATAATCTTGTTCCTCTTGATGGCTGTCCTCCAGTTCCAATTAGAATACAATTTTGCTTCTGCCAAAACTTGTCCTCATGTAATCGTTCAAAACCTGCGTTTTTCTCAACTACAAGTACAAACTCAGCATCAACTTTCTTCAAGTCTACTTCATCCACTGTGCTCGGTATTGACCATCCACCAGAACCAAGCTTGGACCAATCTATGATATCTCCACGATCCTTGATCTGCACGTTGCCAGCGACAATACCCTTACGATCAGTAGTAAGATGCATCTGTTCCCTCAATATATCTAGTGCAACTTCAACATCAACTATTATTGGGTCAGATTCATTCTGCTCTTCGAAGGTGTTTTCATTGGTATCAGGTAGTGTATGTTTCAAATTGTAATACATATCTCTGATGGATGTGTGTATTTTTGCATCAATCAGTCTCTTGGTAAAAGCCATGACCATCAATGTCTGCATGAACTTGCGTGCGTGTGCAACATTGAAGAACCATCGTTTGGCAGTCTTGTCTCCAAGTTGAAGCTGCCCGGTCTTTTTATTGTAAATAATATTCGACAACGCTCTGATTGGAATCTCAATGTTTGGATTATTTTTTTTCTCGATATCATCCACTACCTTGAACCCAAATTTCTTTATGTGTTCGATAGTTCTCTTATCATATTCCACTGTTGTCATATCATCACTCTTTAGTCTTCTGTGTTTTTTGTAGTACCTTTCAACGTTGATTGCTTCTCTTTCTTGGGCGTAGGTTTTGACTCACTAGTTTCCTTTGTACCTTCGATACCTTCAACTTCACCAGCTTCATTGACTTTCACCCTCTCACCAATAAATGACTTGAGTTTTTTCTCAAGATCATTCTTACTCTTTCCAGTAATCTCAGATAAAGCTTCTGCAACCTCTGTAGAATATCTCTCGAAGATTAAAATTCTTCGTTTCTGTTCACCAACACGTCGTTTTCCTGATAGATATCGTGATAATTCTCGTCCGGCATCCTGTATAGCAAGTTTCATTTCCTTAACGATGTCTGGGTAAGGTGCAATGGCCTCCTTAGATTCTGATACGAATGGTACCCAAACAGATGCCATATGTACAATCAAAACCATCTTTCCTGTAGGCAGAGAATTTGTTTGTTGACTAAGTCCGTATCGTTTCCAGTCAGTTTCCTTTGCAGCTTCCATGGTAGCACATGCTCCAGCCTGATAGAGCAACGGCACACGATTTGCTACTCGGATCAATTCTATTGTATCCTCCTTTAGTTCACCGCCGTACACTATACCAATCTCTATCTGAAATGGGAATCCTCGGTATACCTCAGGATCCCGTGAGCGAACAATAACAAACTCAGCTGTGGGATATTCTTTTTTTAATGATTTCTCCAGTTCCTCTTTTCCTACAGGTGATAGACAGTCGGTTGGAGGTCTCTGTACCCTAACTTTCTGCATAGCATTGAGAAGTTTTTCTGTCTGGTCCCTATCAAGTTGAGTTGGTTTAAGATTTGGATCGAGTTTTGCTATTTTGCACATCTCCTTCGATGAATGCGAACCAGTAGACGAAAACTCATTAACAAGGAATGCCGATAATGATCTAGATGCCGTTATACCCAACATCCTTTGCAATATACCAAATTCTATACCATAAGGATGAGGCTTCATCTCTTTTGGTGGTTTAGGTAATTCGTTCACAGATCTCGGAAACGTAGTTCTCGTTCCATCCGGAGCATTGTATGAAATCTTCGCGAACGGATTAGCAATTGATGTCTGCTTTAGATAATCCTCGACCCATCTCCTATATCTACCAGAAACATCAATCTCTACACGTACCCCATGCTCAAACAGGGGTTCGATTGTATCCTCTTTCAATATGGTTGGCTCGTTTTTTCTAGTATCTAATTGTAATTCATAATAATGCATCTTTTTTTCTTCCTCGGTTTTTGACCACACTCTTGTGTTCGCACCAGTAGTTAGTTGTGAATAAAGTACACATGCAGAAATCCCAATTCCTTGCTGTCCCCGACTTTGCTTCAATCTGTGGAATTTTGAACCATATAGAAGTTTTCCAAACACCTTACCTATATTTTCTTTCACAATTCCAGGACCATTATCCTGTACAGTTATTCTAAAATTTTCATCTTTCAATTGTCTGATTTTGATAGATATGTCAGGAACTATACCAGCTTCTTCACACGCATCAAGAGCATTGTCAACGGCTTCCTTCGCACACATGAGCAGAGCTTTTGTTGGATTATCGAACCCCAGCAGATGCTTATTCTTCTCAAAAAACTCAGATATTGATATCTCTTTCTGTTCTTTCGCCATATCCTCAGCAGTCTTACGTCGCTTACCTTCAGTCATGAAATATCAACACAGATATCTTTGTTAATAGAATTATATAAACTTGGCTCACTAAAAAACAATAGAAATAAAGCATCGGTCGAATTTTCTGAAAAAAACGCGTTAATGTAACAAGTTTATTCCTCTGCAGTTAATCTCTTCTCTCGTAATTTCTTCTCAAGGAGAGCGTATACCGATGCATGTCTAAAGCCTTTCATGAGATTTAACACCGCCTCACGTGCATCATCAACATCCTCGTACTTTCCTATAATTGATATGGTTTTACCATAAACACAAATGTTTGTCTGTGTCAGACGTTCGATGTTCTCTCGTGCGCTACCCTTTTCGCCTATAATTCGCGACTTGATGCGCGTTTGCTCGCGTTCCTTCTTTGGTAATGGGATGATACACAGTGTATACTCCTCATCCGAGAGTTTCAGTGCTTTGCCTGGATCAAACCCACGGCCAATTGCCTTGACAATGTTCTCCGCATCCATGACATCCACGGGTTCCCCTGTGACATCGACGTCGCATCCGGAGATATTCAGAGATACCCTAAGTTTTTTCTGTATGAGTTTTTTGGTTTCTCCCCCATGACCAATCAGAACAGCTATTCTTGCTTCAGGAATTTTTAATTTATTGGTAATTGTCATAAAGGAATCACACTATAGTTCCAATTTCAATATCCCACGTCGTCTGAGGTATCCAACCTGGGTTGGTGTATATTTCCAGATTATATCACCGAATTTATGTCCTTGTATCGACCAAGGTTTCACTAGAACAAAATCATCGTCATCCATCCAGATTCGTTTCCTCATCTTTCCAGGTATACGACAGATCCTGATTTTATCATCCTGGCACCGGACCTTAAGTTTACTACCACCGAGGTTAGCCTCAACTATACCAAAAGTCTCGTCCCCGCGTGGAGTCTTGACTCGGGAAATTTCCCTCGCAACTCGCTCCTCCGGAGTGAGCACAACTTCCTTCTTTCTCCAACCTTGTTTGTATGGTGTAAATGCCATAAATATACCTCAGTAAGAAAGTTCTTAAATTACCGTATCACATAAACATCTCTTGCAAGAACGCGATCCTTCTTCTGGCTCACAATTTTGAATGATTTCGTAATTTTATAATTTCTTTTAAATTGTTTGACAAAATTGGCAGCATCAGTTTTTGTGACGAAAAAAACATCATATCCATCAGAGCTTTCCTTTACCCAGGAATTCTTTGGGAGAACATGATGAACTTTTTTAACTAGATTATCAAGATATTTACCCCTTAGCTGTACTTTTGCTTCATGATAATTTCCTGAGATTCTAGCACAGTTTTCACACATAAGATTTTTTACAGTGACAAGTGTTTCGTTTTCTTCGATTTTTTTAGTTTTACATGGATGAATTTTTCCAGTAGCTGAGACAATGACATTATATCTATGACCAAAATGTTTTCTAATCGTTATCTTGATATCATTTATTTTAGTCTGGGTTTTGATTCTTTTTTTGATACCCTGTTCTAAAGCCTCATTCAAGCTATCAAATTTCTCCTGTTTGGAGAACCAGTATGATCCACATTTACATACCGCCAGTGTGATGTTATCTATCTTAAACAGTTCATGCATATGTAGAAAGCAATCATCACAAAAAACCCCCACGTTAGCTTCCTTACCACATTTAATACACGGTTTCGATATTTTCATACACTGAGTAGGTATAGAAAGAATTAAGAATTCAAGTAAATCCGTTGAGCAAGTGAGAATGGTAGATTGTGTGGTCGAATGTCAGTGAAACAGGATGAACGCGAAAGGTTATAATTTATGCGTGCGCGGGTACGTATGATCCATATTGTCTCTGTTGTGTTTGTTGTGGAGGTGCATGTCTTTTTTGTATCCTTGGCATAACCGCAACAATAAGAGCATTCAATCTCCTTTCCATCTTCTCGAGCCTTTCCTCGATCTTGGTTTCAGGAACCTCAACAGGTTTATCTGGCTGCTCAGGAGTGGGGGTATCACCTTCTAGCTTTTCTATAATTGAGCCTAATTTTACAGTCAGTTCATCTACACGTTTCAACATCTCGGAGTTTGATTTAGCAATACCATCAACAACGTGTTGATTTGTTCGCACGATTTCGATAAGTTCTTTAGTATGATCCTGGGTTGATCCGGGTTTTTCCAATCTCTCCAGTCTCCTCTCCATCCGTCTTATCGGGTTCATGGGAACCAGTTCATACTCATCATGTTCATGGGGTTCTGTTGTTGTCATAAGAATCTCCTGTTATACTATTAGAAAAAGCGGTATAAATAACTTATAACCTTCTAAACATCGCAAGATATGTAGGTTCTATGCCCCTGTTTTCAATTTTTTCATATATCATTTGCCGATTTTCTACTACGTATAATTTTGGAGTTATCGAAGTTATCACTCGTTCTATTTCTCCGTCCGATGATACGAGAAAAACGCTCCCTTCGCCAACATTTTTAATTCTGATATTGTGTTTATTGTCTATTATGACAATATTTTCATCTGGTTGAACTCTATAAACTTCTTTACATATTTTGCTATAAGGACCACCGCCTGGTTTATTGATTGCATATCGGAGTTTGTCTGGTCCAGATGTTGACTGATTCAAAACACACTTCTCAAAGAAATTAGGACCCAAGAATTTTGTACAAGCTTTCATAATTTTCTTGTGATGACTTCCAAAGAATTCGGCAAAATCTATTACTGGATCAGACACCGGAGATCCTACTCCATGTCTCCCATGCCACCAGGCATTCCACCAGGAGGCATTCCACCCCTTGGCATCCCGCCTGATTTAGAAGTGATTATATCATCAATTCTCAAAATCATCTCAGCAGCTTCGGTTGCTGATTGTATTGCCTGTGTCTTGATTTTCAACGGCTCAACAACCCCAGCCACTTTCATATCAATAATCTTTGCACTGAATACATCAATACCATTATTTATCTGTCCCTTATCATGCGAACTTCTCAGGTTGACCAATATATCTATAGGATCAGTACCTGTTGATTCTGCCAGTGATCTTGGAACAATTTCTATAGCATCAGCAAATGAATTTATTGCCAACTGCTCACGTCCACCAACACTAGCAGCATATTCTCTAAGTTTTCTAGCAAGCTCTATCTCAACTGCTCCACCACCATAAACAACCTTACCGACCTCAACTGCAGATATAATACCAAGAACAGCATCCTCCATTGCTCTCTGAACCTCATCAACTACGTGTGATGTGCCTCCCCTGATGAGAATAGAAACAGCCTTTGGATCTTTACAATCTCTTACAAATGTCATTTCCTCGCCAGCAATCTTTTTCTCTTCTACAAATCCAGCAGTTCCAAGATCATCCTTTGATAATTCATCCATACTTGTAACTACCCTCGCACCAGTCGCCTTTGCAAGTTTCTCTATATCAGATTTCTTTACTCGTCTAGCAGCTGATATCCCTTTCTTAGCAAGATAATGTTGTGCCAAATCATCAATACCTTTCTGACAGAACAAAACATTACATCCAGATTTCGCAACCTTCTCAACCATGTCTTTGAGCATTCTTGATTCCTGATCTAAAAATGCTTGCAATTGATCAGGACTGGTTATTCTGATCTCTGCGCTGGTCTCAGTTTCCTTAACCTCAAGCGCACAATCAAGAAGTGCTATCTTCGCATCCTTGATCCTCTTCGGCATATTTGGATGCACTATCTCCTTATCTATCACAATTCCTCGGATGAGTTCGGTATCTTCTATCGAACCACCCTGTTTCTTCTCTATCTTAATATCATCCTTATCGATAGTCACAGTTTTTCCATCCTTTTCAGCAACCAACGTTGTAGCCTCTACTGCAAGTTTTGCCAAAGAATCCTTTGCAGATTCACTACCTTTTCCAGTCATTGCAGTCATCGCTATTTTCTGTAGCAAATCCGTATTTTCTATTGTGGCTTCCTCTCCAAGCGTTTTCAATATCTCCAACGCTTTCTGCTTTGCGAGTCTGAAACCCTTGATTATCATTGTTGGATGAATATTTTGTTCAATTAAATCCTGAGACTTCTTCAGAAGTTCACCAGCTATAATAACAGCTGTTGTAGTACCATCCCCAACTTCCTCTGCTTGGGTTTTCGCAACCTCAACAATCATTTTAGCAGCTGGATGTTCAATCTCCATCTCCTCAAGAATAGTTGCACCGTCATTTGTTATAGTAATATCGCCAATAGAATCAACAAGCATCTTATCCATACCTTTAGGGCCCAATGTGGTTCTTACGCTTTCTGCAACTGCTCTAGCAGCAGCTATATTCCTAGATTGTGCATCTTTTCCAGTCTGTCGCAATGTGCCTTCTGGCAGAATAAATATTGGTTGTCCACCCATCTGTCCCATCATACTAGTCACACACTCTAATGGCACGGAAAACTATATAAGACTTTCCAATGCCATAAAAAACGCTATCAAATAACCGAACTCGGTATTTGCATACGTTTTCTAATTAACACACCTCGGATATTATCATACTCACCAGTCAGAGCATTTGTTAATATTAGACACATGTAATCGTCTATGACAGGTTTTATTAAATATGCATTAAAAAACTTCACTTCTTCGGGTTCCCTCTCACGTCCAGTTAGACACATGATAGGTAAATGTAACCCACAATTTCCACGTACTCTCATAGCAAGCATCCTTCCAGTTTCCACATTATAAGATGGGTGATCTTTCTGGGTTTCAGGGAGATATCTAAAATCCGTTAGAATTATGTGAGGACTATCTCTTTCGTATGATTCTATCGCTCCATGAAGATCATGTGCTCCGTATGGATCAAGATCGATATCCAAGACGATATTACTGTATAGTTCTACCGTGTCCACATCATTGTCCACAATTAGAATTCGTTTTTTTCCCATTTTTCTCCCACCACATATGATGGGTCGTATGTTTATAAGGTTATCATTTTTTTCAAAAGAAAAAAATGGGCCGGGAGAGGATCGAACTCTCGACCCCCAGTTAACATAGACTAAAGAGTCGATTCTCATCTAGGCTTGTTTTGGAATTAAACCTAGACATCCTATAAGACTGGTGCTCTGCCACTGAGCTACCGGCCCATTCTGTACACTAATAGGTAAAATATTCTTAAATCCGAGAAAAATGGTATCATCCGTGGTATTCTGCTGGGTTTTCTTTGAAAGATACCGTTTCCCATCCTTTCGAGAACTTGTCACACAACTTAGTTACCTTTGGTTCGAAATCCTTCCAAAATGTCCACATATCGCGTATCCATTTAGCTGTCTCATTCTTATCAGGTCGTATCTTCAGTACATGATTTCTCCACCGGAGTGACTGTATTTTTTTATACAGGTAGAAAATATCACCGTATTCATCTTTTGTCAACATATCTCGTTCCACAGAATGACAATGTTGGGTGCACCATATAAGCGGTTCCACTATGTTTTCACTAAAATCGAATATCTTATGGGATATTTCAGTCCTAACATGATTTATATCAGAGAATTCATCTAGTTC
>JBDRFU010000036.1:0-8206 GCA_043818435.1 Candidatus Aenigmatarchaeota archaeon | reverse complement strand
TGCATTTTTCGTTTTGGGATACGCTTGAATCCAATGGCTTTGAAGAATTCTGGCACATATGTAAGTGTGAATACCTGTTTTATACCGAGGTTCTTTGCATCGTTTATACATGTGTTCACGAGTATTGAACCTATTCCTTTGTGTACGGAGGTCTCTTTGACTGCCAGAGATCTGATCTCACTGATGAATGGATAGTATATCACAAAACAACAGCAACCTACAAGTTCGTCGTTTACCTCTGCCACATAATAGTTTCTTATTTTTTCATGTATCTGAGGTATCGATCTTGCTAGAAGAAGGCCTTTTGCTGCATAGAAGTCTAGGAGAACTTTAATTTTTTCAACATCGGTTAATACGGCTTTGCGTATTATAACTTTCGACATTTTTTCTTGTTCCATAATTACTTATTTTATATAGCCGAGTATTAAATATTATCATGAAACACTCTCTGAAAGTTGGTTTTAGTTTCGGACTCACTTCCGGAGTGATAACGACACTCGGACTTCTGGTTGGTCTCAGTTTCAGTACAAATTCAAAACTCGCTGTGCTTGGTGGCATAATAACCATAGCTGTAGCAGATGCATTTTCTGACTCTATGGGCATACACGTATCAGAGGAATCTGAAAACAAACACACCAGTAGAGAGATCTGGGAAGCTACTTTGGCAACATTTGCATCAAAATTTCTCTTCGCAATGACATTCATAATACCGGTATTACTATTTGATCTCCATATGGCTGTGATTATCAGCGTTGTATGGGGTATGCTTGTTCTTGGTATAGCCAGTTTCAAAATGGCTCGATCAGAAGGATTGAAACCCTGGAAAGTTATAGGAGAACACCTTCTCATAACATCAGTAGTTGTAGTAGTAGCGGTTTTACTTGGTGAATGGATAAATTCGATATTCGTCTAGAAAATGAATTCTCCTACATGATGTTATAGTATGTCAGGCATACGTGAGGAATGTGTTGAATATGAGACAAACTCTTGGGCACGACCTGATTTATATTGAAAATCGGAAGGTTGTCTACATCTAAAATTTCCATCAGAATTCATTCTCATCACTAGTTTATGGAAATTTTCAGATTTATAAAAGCTTGTTCATATGAGATTCTAGAGGCATGGGCTTGTAGTGTAGTTTGGTTTAGCATCGGAGCTTTGGGAGGTATAAATATCAACCGCTTACAGGGTGGTAACCATAAATAGCTTCTGACCCAGGTTCAAATCCTGGCAAGCCCATATTTTCTTTTTATCTTTCTGTTTGTGATTAGATATATGTTACAAAAAGTATCAAAGTTGAAATTCACCAATTTCACACGAACTGATTGGTTAGTCAATTTCCTAGTTCTTGCGCTGTATGCTATCTTCATTATTGTAACCGCATTTCTACTCATACCTGATTTCTGGATCATATGGTTATTAGCAGTTTTTATTCCGGTTATCTTTTTTGTAAAATTGTCTGTAATATTGGTAGCATACCAATGCAAAAACTGTAACAATGTCTTCCAGCCAACTGTTTGGAATTACATTAAAGGTCCGCATGGTTTCTGGAGGAATAAGAAACATGGTTGGTACGCCTGGCGATATCTGAAATGTCCAAAATGCGAGGAATACACGATTGCCAAAGCTGTGAAGAAATTGCGGAAATAAATATTATAAAGATTGAATATACTAGTTGTGTGATAATCATGTTGAGAAATGAGAAAAAACATGAAGATATGGAAGCTCCGGAAGCCCTCACTACGAAAAAAGATGATAATTTTTCAGAGTGGTTTCATCAAGTCATCAAGGTAGCTGATATAATCGATCAGAGATTTCCTGTGCAGGGGTTTCTGACTTATAAACCGTATGGATATTCTATACATTCTAATTACATTGGTATTCTTGAAGAATTTCTGAACAAAACTGGTCACAAAAAGTGTTACTTCCCTATTGTCATTCCTGAGAGATTATTGGGAAAAGAAGCGAAACACATAGAATCTTTTAATGCTGAAGTTTTCTGGATCACTCAAGGGGGTGAAACGAAATTCGCAGAAAAATTGGCGCTACGTCCTACCTCAGAAACCGTTATGTATGATATGCTCTCGTTGTGGATACGATCTTGGAGAGATTTACCACTGAAACTATATCAGTCAACAACAGTTTACAGATATGAAACAAAACACACACGACCGCTGATCCGTGATAGAGAGATACATTGGAATGAGGCGCACACATCCCATGCCACAGCAGAAGAAGCAGCTGAACAGATTAAAACTGGTATGAATGCATATTCCGAGGTTTTCAAGGCGACATGTGTACCAACATTATTTCTTGTTGCTGCTGATGTTTTTCCAGGAGCTGTTTCTGCGATAGAACCGTATACATTATTTCCAGATGGTCGTGCGCTTGAGATGGGATCTGTTAATAATCTCGGTCAGAGATTCTCTAAGGCATTTGGAGTGAAATTCCGAAAAGAAGACGATACGGAGGATTTTGTTTACCAGACATGTTATGGTATATCCGAACGTGTGCTTGCAGCCATGGTTGCATTGCATGGGGACAACAAAGGATTGGTATTACCACCACGCGTTGCACCGATTCAGGCAGTTGTGGTCCCAATAGTGTTCGAGAAGGAAAAGAAAAAAATTCTTGCGTGTGCAAAGAAAATTGCTGATGAATTGGGTAGTGAGATTCGTGTGCATTTTGATGACCGCGAGATAAGTGCTGGTGCGAAGTTTTATGATTGGGAACTACGCGGGGTACCGATTCGGATTGAAATCGGACCAAAGGATATTGAAAAGGACTCTGTGATGTTGGTAAGAAGGGATACTGGAGAGAAGAAAAGTGTGAAACAGAAGGATCTTATAAAAACCATGTTCGGATTACTTGATGATATTCAGGATAATATTTACAGAAAAGCTTTGGCATGGCATGACAGTAAAATAAAAATTGCTAAGCACGTTAATGATATCATTGAAAATGTGAATGCTAGGATGCTATCGCGTGTATTTTGGTGTGGAAATGTTGAGTGTGCGGCTGATATGGAGAAAAAGACAGATGCAGTGTTTCTGGGATATGCCGAAGGTGATAAACCAAAGGGATCGGAAGATTGTATGTGCGGCAATAAGGCAAAACACGTAGGTTATATTGGGAAGACGTATTGAGATCGAGGATCTTTTTTTATAATTTCTGGTATCTAGGTTATTATGACATACAAGCATCTGATGATGGAAATTGCGATAGAACAACTACAATCTGGGAAGAAATATATTGGAACGATATGTTTCTATGATGATTCTCCACTAACGGAACCTTGTGAATATATACTTGAAATTTCCCCTTCTCTTTACAAATTATCTGAAGAAATCGATAAAACCCGAGAGATTGTGGGGGAGGATGATACCACGAAAATAAACAAATTATTGATGGCCTCCTTCAATTTCGTTCTTCAAACTCATTTGAAAACTATTGACAGGGATCTCAACGAAAAGAAGAAGAAATTTTTAATATGTAATGTAGGAAAATTGGCAATAATAGTGTACGATAATTGTAAACTCAAGAAAGTTCTTTTCGATTATGTCTTCAAAGACCATCCCAAAAATACCAATAATGGACAAAGTATCAGAACAGAGATATATCTAAAAGAAAAATACTTTCCTATAGCAGCAGAATTTATTGAGTTATTCAAAAAATAGCCAAACAACAGCTCGGGTGTATTTTTAAATACTCTAATATCAATAAGAAAGATAGCGCCGAACAGCAAGATTATTCTAGAGGTGGCAGACAAAGAGGTCATATCATGCATTCAAAACAGGAGTTACGGGAAACCGGTACCACAACCATTGGTTTGGTATGTAAGGATTGTGTTATCCTAGCAAGCGATACCAAATCCACGCTTGGGTATATGGTATCAAGTAAGGAAATTGAAAAAATCGTTAAGATAGATGACAAACTTGCATTGACTACAGCTGGTGGGGTTGGTGATACTCAGGCACTAATACGAACTATTACTGCGGAGATAAATCTTTACAAATCGATGAGAAATGCTGAGTTCACTGTCCGAGCAGCTGTGACGCTGTTGTCAAATGTTCTTCAGGGAACAAGATATTATCCATATATGGCCATGCTGATCGTAGGTGGTCATGATCGTGATGGATGTCATATCTATTCAATTGATCCTATGGGTGGCTCTGAGGAAACCTCGAAGTTCACAGCAACTGGTAGTGGCTCACCTTTTGCATATGGGGTTCTGGAATCTGATTACAAAGAAAATATGTCAAAGGATGAAGCAATGCGCGTGGCAGCAAAGGCCATTAAGTCATCAAGAGAACGTGATATATTTTCAGGTGGAAAAACCATGATGGTTGCGATAGACAAAAATGGTCTCGAGTTCATATCAGATGAAAAACTGAAGGAAATTGAGAATCAAGCAATGGCGTTAGCTAAGAACGTGGGGCACAGATAATAAAATTCTGAATTTATGATATTTGATTAGAGGGCATCGATGAGTGAACTGGAATTTTCCTTTACAATTTAATTATTTTAGTGGAAAAAGTTCATACTTTCGTATATCCTATCAGAAAAGGTGTAGAAATGTCTATTTTGGATGAGATAGTACCAGAGTTACCAGCTAATGCAATGATAACAGACATCGTTTTCGAGGGTTCTGAGATTGTTCTATATACAAAAAGTAAGGCATTCCACAAGGACTGTACTGAATTGATAATGAAGATTGTTGATAAAATAAAAAAACGTATAGAGGTCAGGGCAGATGCCAAGATTCTTCTGACTCAGGAAAAGACCGAGGAGTTTATAAGAGAAACCGTTCCAAAGGATGCTGGAATACATGATATATACTTCGAACCTGAGTTTGCTCGTGTGGTTATACATGCAGAAAAACCTGGTATTGTTATAGGCAAGTCTGGAGACATTCTTACTCAGATAAAAGAAAGGACGCTCTGGGCACCAGAGATAAAACGTGCGCCAGTGATAGATTCAGAATTGATAAAAGCAATTCGAAAAATGCTTCACAAAGAAGCTGGATATAGAAAGAAGTTTCTTAACGAACTTGGAAAGAAAATATATGGTCCAAGAAAAGATGTGGATTGGATAAGAATGACGGCACTTGGAGGATTCCGAGAAGTTGGAAGATCATGTATTTTAGTATCGACTCCGCAAAGTCGTATTCTGTTGGATTGTGGAGTATTGGCAGGATCAACAACACGACCGTTTCCATATCTTGATGTTCCTGAATTCAATATTCAGACACTAGATGCTGTGGTAATTTCACATGCACATCTTGATCATAGTGGTCTTGTTCCGTATTTGTATGAATATGGATATCGTGGTCCTGTATACTGTACTAGACCAACGAGAGATACCATGGTCATGCTTCATATGGATTATGTGGGCATCTGTCAGCGTGAGGGAAGAAAAGCTCCTTACACTTCCAAAGGAATTGAAGAGATGTTAAAACACTGTTTGACTCTGGAATATGGTGAAGTCACGGATATAACATCTGATATGCGGCTCACATTAGAAAACGCTGGCCACCTTCTCGGTTCATCATGTGTTCATTTACATATAGGAGATGGTTTGTATAACATATTGTACACAGGTGACTACAAGTATGAAAGAACTACGTTATTCGAGATGGCTTCGACTGATTATACGAGAGTTGAGGCTGTAATCACGGAATCGACATATGGAGGAGAGAGTACACCGACACATAAAGATGGTGAGATAGCATTGATCAACAAGATACGTGAGGTAATTGATCGTGGTGGTAAGGTTCTCATACCATCATTTGCTAATGGTCGTGCACAGGCGGTTATATCTTCGTTGGCGGAAACTGATATGGATGTACCCATATATCTCGATGGTATGGTATGGGATGCTACTGCAATTCATACCGCTTATCCGGAATTCCTCTCACGACAGATGCAAAATAAAATATTACACAAAGGAAAAAATCCATTTGTGGATCCTAGATTGAAGGGTATTGGTTCACAACGAGAGAGACAGGAGGTATTACATAGTACAAATTCTTGTATTGTTATCGCAACAAGTGGAATGTTAGTTGGTGGACCGGCTATAGAATACTTGAAAGCATTTGCAAGTGATGAAAAAAATGCAATAATATTCGTTGGGTTTCAGGCAGAGGGCACGATGGGTCGTAGAATCCAGAAAGGATGGAAGTACGTACCAGTGGAAGGAAACGATCGAGGATTGGAACTCAAACTGGAAATAGTTACCCTAGAAGGTCTTAGTGATCACAGTAACCATGAACAGCTGATGAATTTCATCGCCAACCTGAAAACACGACCGAAGAAGGTAATAGTCAACCACGGTGAGACTACCAGAACAATAACCCTTGCCAGAGCTTTGCATAAGGAACTGCATGTTGAAACAGTTGCACCGAGATTATTGGAGACCATAAGACTACGATAAAGGGCATTTTGGCTATTGGGTATGTTTTTATATGTCTTTTTACACTAAACTGTGAATACGATGGTGTGCATTTATGGTAAAAAAGAGATCTAGCGCAAGATTCGGTTCGAAATATGGAAAACGTCTACGCGAAGAGGTACTTAAAACCGAATCCAAATATAGGGGGGTATCATATAATTGTCCTGCATGTTCCAGAAAAGCTGTAAAACGAGTGTCTGCTGGTGTCTGGAAGTGTAGAAAGTGTTCCAAAAAATTTGCATCATTGTCATATTCGTTTAATATTAGGTGATATCATGGAGTATAGTTGTCTGAAATGTGGAAAGGAATTCGAATTGGAAAAGAAAATAAGGTGTCCATTTTGTGGATACCGAATCATATTAAAGGCCCGACCAAAGGTTGTTAAGAGGGTCATAGCGCGTTAGAGGAATTATTATGTCAAGCGAACTGGAAACTGCATTATCGAATCTTCAGATGTATAATCAGCAGCTTCAAACTATAATGATGCAGAAGCAGACTATGCAACTGCAGCTCATGGAATTGAGCAAAGCTGATGAAGAACTTGATAATACGAATGATGATGTCTACAAATCTATAGGACCTATTCTGGTAAAATCTTCCAAGGAAAAATTAAAAATCGAGATTTCTGAGTTGAAGGAGCAATTAGATCTTAGGATTAAGAGTATGGATAAACAGGAAACCCGGTTGAAAGAAAAAATGAAAGAAGGACAGCAGAAATTTCAAGAGATGATGAGCAAACAGAAGAATTCTGGTAATATTGTCGGCGGTTAATTGGATGTGGTGTATGAGAAAGATATTTTCGGTGATGATTAATGAATCCAGAGATGTTACAGAATGTTCTAAACCTGCTAATAGATGTGGAGAACGACCGGACGGTTCCCAGAAATATTAGGTCAGCTGTTACGAAAGCGAAGGAAGATCTTAAGAATGAAAAACTCGAACCTGCTGTAAGAATAAATTCTGCCATATCTACACTAGATGAAGTTTCTAACGACACTAATATACCATCTTATAGTAGAACTCAGATTTGGAATATTGTATCTGTTCTTGAGATCATGAATAAGTCTCTAAAGAAGGATTAGATTCGTTCTTTGAGGACTCTGCTCTTCAAGATCATTGAAAAGGGAATGATCCCACCAGAAATCTATAAAAACGCTAATTCGCGTATTTAAAATTTAGAGGTTCTATATATTGTGATAGGTTGATATACATGCCAATGCCATTCTGGGACAAATCGTCTGAGGAAACCGAGGAAGACTATATAGAACTGACTGGAACGGAAGAGAAATCTTCACATTCTAAGATCCCTATTCATGTAGAGAAATTAACGGATTTTATGGATTCTGACAGAATTCAGAAAAAGGTTAGAGAAGGCACGATAATGCTTATTAATGTTAAGGTTCTACGTGAGAAGAATGTCGGTGAGCTTAAGCGTGCACTTGAGAAGATCAAAAAGATCTGTGATTCACTGAGCGGCGACATTGCTGGTGCTGGCGAAGATTGGGTTATAGTAACACCGGGTTCTGCAAGAATTGAGCGTGCTGTTGCGAAAGAGTGATCTCAGTTCTCGATAAAAAGCTTTCCAGATTCATAAAGATTGCCACATCCACGTTCAGAAAAGAATTTATCAACTCTTTCTTGTACATGGACATATAGTCTAGTTTCTACGAGAAAAGCATCTGGCAATCCACAAATGGTATTGGTGGATTCCAAGATACCACATTTAAATCCGCGCATTTTGTTTTTCATTTCCTGA